>NZ_CP067420.1:1585833-1924166 GCF_016653635.2 Skermanella sp. TT6 | reverse complement strand
CCGACCTTGCCAGGCTTCACCTGCGGCCTCGACGTGACCTTGCGGGTCATCTCCGGCAAGTGGAAGCCGCTGATCCTGTATTTCGTCGCCCAAGGTGGCCGGACCCGCTACGGCGAGCTCAAGCGAGCGGTGCGCACCGTCAGCGATAAGATGCTGATCCAGCAGCTCAAGGAGCTGGAGGCAGATGGTCTTGTGAAGCGGACCGACTACAAGGAGGTCCCTCCGCGCGTAGACTACAGCCTTACCCCCCTGGGCCGCAGCCTGGCCGAGGCCCTCGTGCCGCTCTGCTCTTGGGGCACGGAGCACATGGCGGAGGTCAGCCGGGTCTTCGCCCAACGCGACGCCTCTAATGTCAAGGGACGGTAAGCCGAACGACGAGCGGACAGGCGGTTGGCCGGCGTTCAGCTCAGGCCGTGCCTAATGGGATGATCCAGTCACTCCCGTGTCGTGATTCCTGGGGTTCCGTTCCCTCTTGGATGCTGCCAGAGCTCGCAAAGAGGACCGTTCCGGCCGGCCACCGGATCCGTATCGGGGAAGCCCAGCCCCGCCATCTTCGCCACCTCCGCGTCGGTCGGCGCTTCCCGGCTGATGTCCCAGTCCTGGCCGGGCGGATAGGCGCCGACCACCAGGAAATCCGCGCTGGCGTCGATCCGGCAATGACCGGTGCCCGCGGGCAGGACGGCCACGTCGCCGGCCGTCACCGCGACCTCCTGCCCTTCCGGGCCGCCGAGCAACAGCCTCGCCGAGCCGGCGGCGAACCCGAGCACCTCGTGCGCCGCGGGATGATAGTGGTGATAGGGAAAGACGCCGTTCCGCCACTGCGCCGGCCAGCCGTTGCGCCCGAACAGCGCCTCGAAGCCGGATGCCGTCTCCTCCTCGGACTTGCCCGCGATCACGCCCCGATAGAGCAGGACGGGAAGAACCGGGTTGTTCGGCACCCAGCCGTTCCGGGCGAGCAGCAGGGTTTCAGGTTGTACGGGCATGCCTTCCGTTCCCCTCAAAGATCGTTGAGCCGGACTTTGATAACACCACGGCATCCGATTTGATCACCAGGTCCAGTCACAAAGATTGATTTTTGGATGCAAAATCCATATTTTACCGGCACGCCAGATTTCAGACGGGGCGTACGGCCCCGCGCACAGTCAGAGGAAGCGCCCGCGATGGTTCAGGTTTCTCCCGTCATCCAATTGAATCCGCTCGACAATGTCGCGGTCGCACGGGTGAAGCTCGCGCCCGGGACCGTGCTCGACGGGTTCGGGATCACGGTCACGGACGCGGTGCCGCAGGGGCACAAGGTCGCCGTGACGGGCATCGCCGAGGGGGAGCCGGTGCGCAAATACGGGCAGATCATCGGCGTCGCCAGCGCCGGGATCGCTCCGGGGCAGCATGTCCATACCCAGAACCTGGAGATGCGCGACGTCGAGCAGCACCATGATTTCGGCGTCGACGCGCACGAGCCCGACTATATCCCCGAGGACCGGCGGGCGCGCTTCATGGGATATCGGCGGGCGACCGGCAAGGTCGGGACGCGGAACTACATCGCCGTCATCTCCTCGGTGAACTGCTCGGCCACGGTGTCGAAGGCGGTCGCCGACCATTTCAACCGCATGGGCGGGCTGGAAGGCCGGCGCAACATCGACGGCGTCGTGGCCCTGACCCACGGCGGCGGCTGCGCCATGAACACCCAGGCGGAAGGCTACAGGTACCTGACCCGGACGATCTGGGGATACGCGACCCACGCGAATTTCGGCGGCGTCGTCATGATCGGCCTCGGTTGCGAGACGAACCAGATCTCGCTGATCAAGGAAATGTACGGCCTGACGGAATCGCCGAACTTCCGTACCATGAACATCCAGGGGGTCGGCGGCACCCGCAAGACCATCGCCAACGCGATCGACGTGATCGGCGGGATGCTGGACGAGGTGGATTCCGCACGCCGCACCTCCGAGCCGGTGTCGGAACTGACCCTGGCGCTGGAATGCGGCGGTTCCGACGGCTATTCCGGGATTTCCGCGAACCCAGCCCTGGGGTACGCCTCCGACCTGCTGATCCGGCACGGCGGCACGACGATCCTCAGCGAGACGCCGGAGATCTACGGAGCCGAGCATCTGCTGACCCGCCGCGCCGCGTCTCCGGAGGTGGCCCGCAAGCTGCTGGAGCGGATCGAGTGGTGGCGCGACTACGCCGAACGCAACAAGGCCGAGCTGAACAACAATCCCTCCTACGGCAACAAGGCCGGCGGGCTCACCACGATCCTGGAGAAGTCGCTGGGCGCGGTCGCCAAGGGCGGCAATTCGCGTCTCAACGCGGTGTACGAATACGCCGAGCCGGTCAAGGAAAAGGGCTTCGTCTTCATGGACTCGCCCGGCTACGACCCGGTGGCCGTGACCGGGCAGGTCGCCAGCGGCGCCAACATGATCTGCTTCACCACGGGCCGCGGTTCCACGTCGGGCTTCAAGCCGACGCCGTCGATCAAGCTGGCCACTAACAACGCCATGTACGAGCACATGGCCGAGGACATGGACATCAACTGCGGCGGCATCGTCACCGGCGACGAGACCATCGAGCAGTCCGGACAGCGGATCTTCGACAAGATCGTCTCGGTGGCGTCGGGCGAGCGGACCAAGAGCGAGGAATACGACTACGGCAACAACGAGTTCGTGCCCTGGCAGGTCGGCGCGGTGATGTGAGGACCGGAGACTCCCTCGCCTCCCAAGTCTCTCGAAAGCAGCGGGGCCGGGACATCGATCCGGACGGCCGGCCTCCGCTGATCCCGGCGCGGTTCACGAGCCGCCCGACGGTCCATTTACCAACGGACCAACCCAAGGACGGATTGCATCACGGTCCCCCCGGCCTCGTCGGCGACGGGGATCGGGCGTCCCCGATTGTCGATGGCCGTGACGGCGATCCGGGCATTCGCCCTGTCCACGGCGACCTGGCAGAAATTGTCCTCCTGGGTGAAGCCCCAGGCCCGATAATCCATGGTCAGTCCGGGAGAGATCGTGAAGGTATCGGACTGCGCGGCGGCCTTGGAATCATGCACGTAATCGGACGGCGACCCGTCGGCGAAGGGAAAGGGCCAGTAGAACGCCGAGGAGGTTATCGCGAAGGCCTTGATCCCGGACGCCGTCCCCGCACCGTCGAATGACATCTCGGCGACGTTGGCACAGTGGATGTCACCCGACAGGAAGACCACGTTCTGGACGCCGTGATCGACGATGCATCCCAGGATCGCGGCCCGGGTCGCCGGAAATGCCGGCCAGGAGTCGCTTTTGTCCAGCCCCGTCTTTCCAGCCCCGGTGCGCTCGGAAATGTTGTTGGGGACGAAGACGTTGGGGCTGACGATGAATTTGGGGATGTTGCCCAGTCTCTCCTGGCAATCCTTCAGCCGGGCAAGGAGCCGGCTGAGCTGGGTCTCCTCGCCGGGCACCAGCGCGGGGCGTCCAAGCAGCTGGTTGTCGTCGATCGAGTCCGGCCTGTCGTCCTTGTAGCGTTGCGTCCGGGTGTCGAGCGCGAAGAATGGAAAGCCCGCGCAATCGAACTTGTAATAGAGCAGCCGGTCCCATGTGCGCGGACCGTGGCTCCACTGGTAGCTCATGTAGGCGCCGATGGCGAGGGTGAACAGGACGCGTTTGCGCCGGTCGCGGATGCGGTCCTGAGCCCAGTTGTCCTCGATCTCGTGGTCGTCCAGGATCATGTAGCTGGGCATCGACCGCAGCAGCCGACGCATGTTCGGGGAGCCGAACGCGTTGGCGTATCGATCCTGGAACTCGACATAGTCGTCCGCCCGGCCGACGGGCACGACCCGGTTGAACATATCGGCATAGATCTGGTCGCCGGTCATGAGCGTGAACATGGGAGCGCCGGCGCCGCCCTTGGCGAGGTCGGCCATCGGGCCGAAGATCCTGTCGGACCTCTTGACGCCCCAAAGCAGGCCGGGATAACGGCAGGAGCCCATCAGGAAGTTCAACATGTCCGCCGACCCGGCGGGAAAGGTCCGGAACTGGGCCTCGGCGCTCTCTTCCGGGAGGTTGAGCAGATCGGGTATCCAGACCTTGGCCGGCGGCAACCGGCGGGCTATCTCCCTGTCCGCGACCATCTCGTCGTCCGGGAAGGCATCGTCCATCACGAGCGTTCCGAGCCGGACCCGGTAGACGGTATCGGCCTTCAGGGGTGCCGGGGACTGCCCCGGAGCCGGGGTCCGGGACCCGTCGTCGGCATAAGTGTACTGGGTGATGCAGAGGTCACGACCCAGGAAGAATGTGCCGGTCCGGTCGAACTCCCGGTGGAGCCTGAAATAGAAGGCCGGCGGGGACTTCAGCGCCTTTCCGCCCTCGGACACGATAGCGCCGACTCCGATGGTCCGCCCCGAGGAACTCAGGTCGGTGCCTCGGTCCACGGGATCCGCTCCCCGCATCCAGAGCCGGCACGCGTCTCCGGTCGTATGCCCGACGATCGGACCCAGGTCCGGCGGTCTCAATCCTGCCATTCGATCCCCCCAATATGGATTCCACTCTGATTGGCCGCCGCGAGAACAGAGGCAGCGGCGGGATCATGTTGCAGGCGTCAACCGGGCGTAATCCTCTCTCCCGGCCAGCAAGCACAGCCCGGAAGGGCGGTGCCATACTGGACCTAATCGGCTTGGACAGTCTCCCGGGTAATCCGTATCATCAAGGTTCATCGATGCGCGACGCTGAGCCTGCGCGACATCTTGCCCCAAGCCCGTCTCGCCGATCAGACCGCGAATGCCGCTTCCTTGGCGTAGGGAAGGTCCAGTGGAACGCCCATGGAACGGGTGTGCCGCACCCGGTCCAGCACCTTCAGCCGCGCCTTGTCCAGGTGCGCCCTGGCTTCGCGCGCTACGGCATCCCCGTCACGCCGCATCATGGCGTCGATGATCCGCTGGTGCTCGTGGAAGAAGGGTTCCTCGTGGGGCAGCGCGATCTCGCGGCCGAGCAGGTGCTTCCCGAAGATCAGGATGCAGCGGGTGCGCTTCAGCGCCTCGACCAGTTCCGGGTTGGGGCAGTGGCCCAGGCAGCGGACGTGCAGGTCGAGTTCCAGGTCGTCGAGCTCCTCCGCGGGCAGGTTCGGGTAGTGCTGCATCGCTTCTGACAATCGGCGGCCGACCCGTTCCAGCTCGTCCAGGGGGATGGCGCCGGCGGCCTTGGACAGGGCTATCGGCTCCAGGTGCTCGCGCAGTTCGTACAGGCAATTGACCCTGTGCTCGTCCAGGGGAACGCTGTACCAGCGCGACCGCTCGTCCTTGACGACCAGGCCGTTGACCTGGGCCAGCATCAACACGTCGTGCATCACCGTCCGGCTGACGCCGTAATGGTTGGCAAGCTCGTTCTCGTTGATCCGGAAACGGCCGTGGAGCGAGCACCTTATCAGCTGGCTTTCGACCGGATCGTGGATGCTCTCCAGCGCCCGCTCCTTCAGGCCGATCGCCTCCTGATCCTCCAGCCCCAGGGCCTTGGCGCTGATCGGCGTCCGGATCACGGTGCCCTGATCGGTTCCCACGATGTAGCCCCGCCCCTCGAACCGGCTGATCATGCCGTCGGCGTGCAGCTGCGCGAAGGCCCGCTTGATCGGCCCGCGGCTCGACCCGACGAGGTTGGCCACGTGGGTTTCAAGCAGCAGCTGGCCTTTGGGAAGCATCCCGCAAAGGATCGCCTCCTGAAGGAGCGCCGTGATCTTCGTGGTCAGGCGGCTGTCCTGTTGCTGGGTCTTCGCAGTCGTCATCTTTCCCGTGCAGACTCTCAAAGCCATGGTTGCGACGGCCGGACGCGGACACGGCACCGTCCATTATGGCACGGCGCCGAGCCCGCGCCATGGCCTCGCGTTCGAGCGGTCTCCTTGCCGCAGCTCGGGCCGCAGCTCGGGCCGCACCCGGGGGTGCCCCGGATTGGTCATCGGCGGAATCGGCCGTCCTCAGAAATGGCTATTGTCGGCAAAAGCCATTGATGCTAAGCATCACACAGGGCGGTCGCCGATGACAAGCAAATTGGGGGAGAGAGACCGGGCTTTCGTAGCCAAGAAGATGCCCATATGCAACACCGTCATCGGAGAGCCGCACCGATGCGAAATGAAAAACCACATCAGAACTGGGTTTGCGATCACGGCGACAAGGGGCCGCTGGATTCGTACGACACGATTATTTTGCGTTCTGCCCAGAGCCGAGCCTTTTAAAAGAAGTGCTTGACTTCGGGAGTCGGAACATGGGGAGGCAAATGTCAAAAATAGCTGACGCCTACTTCGGCCTCATAAAGATCCTGATTGCGGCCTGCCTAGTCGTCATGGTCGTCCTGGTATTCGGCAACGTGGTCCTGCGTTACGGGTTCAACAGCGGCATCACCGAGTCCGAGGAGTTGTCGCGCCTGTTGTTCGTCTGGATGACTTTCCTCGGTGCGATCCTGGCGCTCCGCGACCATGGGCATCTGGGCATGGACATGCTGGTCAACCGGCTTCCGAAGGCCGGCAAGATGGTCTGCTTCTTCGGCAGCCACCTGATCATGCTCTACGTCACCTGGCTGCTGCTCGAGGGAAGCTGGGAGCAGACGATCATCAACATCGACGTCGCGGCCCCTTCCACCGGCCTGTCGATGGGCCTGTTCTACGGCATCGGCATCGTGTTCGGCGTGTCGGTGATCGCGATCCTGCTGGTCAACCTGGCACGCGCCGCGACCGGCCGCATGGGCGACCGGGACCTGGTCACCGTGACCGAGTCCGAAGGGGAAGTCGAGATCGCGGGCCTCCGGAAAGACAGCAGGAGCACCCTCCCATGACCATCACCATCTTCCTCGGCTCGCTGCTGGGGGCCATGGCCATCGGCACCCCGATCGCCTTCGCGCTGCTGCTGTGCGGCGTGATGCTGATGTTCCATCTCGACCTGTACGACGCCCAGATCGTGGCGCAGAACGTGATCAACGGCGCCGACAGCTTCCCGCTGATGGCGGTCCCGTTCTTCATGCTGGCCGGCGAGATCATGAACGCCGGCGGCCTGTCGCGCCGCATCGTGACCATCGCCATGGCGCTGATCGGCCATGTCAGGGGCGGTCTCGGCTACGTCGCGATCCTGGCGTCCTGCGTCATGGCCAGCCTGTCCGGCTCGGCCGTCGCGGACGCGGCGGCCTTGGGCGCCCTGCTCGTCCCCATGATGGTGCGGGCGGGCCATGACAGGGCGCGCTCGGCCGGCCTGATCGCGTCCGGCGGCATCATCGCCCCGATCATCCCGCCCAGCATCGGCTTCATCATCTTCGGCGTCGCCGCCAACGTCTCCATCACCAAGCTGTTCCTGGCCGGCATCGTGCCGGGCCTGCTGCTGGGTCTCGGCCTCGTGTTCACCTGGTGGCTGGTCGCGCGCAACGAGAGCGTCGAACCGCCGCGGCGCGCCTCCCGCCGCGAGGTCGCCCACGCCATCCTCGACGGCTTCTGGGCCCTGCTGCTGCCGGTGATCATCATCGTCGGCCTGAAGATGGGCGTCTTCACCCCGACCGAGGCGGCGGTCGTGGCGGCCGTATACTCGCTGTTCGTCGCCACGGTGATCTACCGCGAACTGCGGCCGGCGCAGCTGTTCGGGCTGTTCGTCACGGCCGCCAAGACGACGTCGGTGGTGATGTTCCTGGTCGCCGCGGCCATGGTTTCGGCCTGGATGATCACGGTCGCCGACCTGCCGGGCCAGGTCACCGAGCTGCTGGCGCCGTTCATGGACAACCAGACGCTCCTGATGATCGCGATCATGCTGCTGGTGGTGATCGTCGGGACGGCCATGGACATGACGCCGACGATCCTGATCCTGACGCCGGTCCTGATGCCGGTGATCAAGGAAGCCGGCATCGACCCGATCTATTTCGGCGTGCTGTTCATCATCAACAACGCCATCGGCCTGATCACCCCGCCGGTCGGCGTCGTGCTCAACGTGGTGGCCGGCGTCGCGAAGATCAGGATGGACGAGCTGATCAGGGGGGTGTGGCCCTTCATGATCACCCACCTGATCGTGCTGGTCCTGCTCATCCTGTTCCCCATCCTCGTCACGGGCCCGGCAAGCTGGTTCTACGGCTGAGCTCCGCGTCCCCCGGCGCAAACCCTTCCATCCAATCCAAGACAAGAGGAAACGTCCGATGAAACAGTCGATCAAGACCGTGCTGGCCGGCCTCGCCCTGGCCGGCGCCCTGTTCACGGCCGGCACAGCGACGGCGCAGGACATCCAGTCGCGCAACTTCAAGGTCGCGTTCGTCCAGAACAACGACCACCCGCACGGAATCGGCGTGAAGAAGTTCGGCGAACTGCTGGAGCAGAAGAGCGGCGGCAAGATGAAGGCCAGGGGCTTCGGCGGCGGCCAACTCGGCGGCGACGCCCAGGTGATCTCCTCCCTTCAGGGCGGCGTGCTCGACATGACGCTGGTCAGCCCCGGCCTGCTGACCGGACTGGTCAAGGAATTCTCAGTCTTCGACCTGCCGTTCTTCTTCAACGACTACCGCGAGGTCGACGCCGTGATGGACGGCCCGGTCGGCACCCGGCTGCTGGAGCGGCTGCCGGAGAAGGGGCTGATCGGCCTCGGCTATTGGGACCACGGGTTCCGCAACCTCAGCACCGCCAAGACGCCGATCAACAGGATGGAGGACATCGCGGGGCTGAAGGTGCGCGTGATCCAGATCCCGATCTTCATCGACACCTTCGCGGCGCTGGGCGCCAACCCGGTGCCCCTGCCCTTCCCGGAACTCTACACCGCGCTGGAGACCGGGACCGTGGACGGCCAGGAGAACCCGTTCGCCTCGATCGAGACCAGCAAGTTCTACGAGGTCCAGAAGTTCGCGGCCACCACCGGCCACGTCTACAACCCGCTGGTCGCCATCTTCAGCAAGCGCGTCTGGGACAAGCTGTCCGAAGAGGAACGCCGCATCGTCCAGGAGGCGGCGACGGAGGCCGGCCTGTACGAACGCCAGGTCTCGCGCGAGGCCAACCAGAAGTCCATGCAGACCCTGCGCGACGCGGGCATGCAGATCACCGAGCTGCCGGCCTCCGAGATCGACCGCATGCGCGAGAAGGTCAAGCCGGTGACCGACAAGTACGTCCAGAGCATCGGCCCCGAGCTCGTCCAGGAGATGCAGGCCCAGGTCCAGAAGGTGCGGGACGGCAAGTAAGGGCCGGAACCGGGAAACCGGGGCTCGGAGAAATCAATGAAAAGGCGGCTTTACCAGGGAACCGACTTCCGGCGGGCGCAGAACATCGACGAGCTGCGCGCCGTCGCCCGCAGGCGCGTTCCCAACTTCTGCTTCGAGTATGTCGAGGGCGGGTCGGACGACGAGGTCACCCTGCGGCGCAACCGGTCGGTCTTCGAGGAGATCGGTTTCGTGCCGCGGACCCTGGTGGACGTCTCGGCCCGCGGCCAGACGGTGGACCTGTTCGGCAAGCCGTCGGCGGCGCCCTTCCTGATCGGCCCGACGGGCTTCAGCGGTCTGCTCGCCAAGGAGGGCGACCTGGCGCTCGCCCGCGCCGCCGCCGCGGCCGGCATCCCCTTCGTCCTCAGCAACGCCTCGACCCTGCGGCTGGAGGAGGTGGCGGAGCGGGCCGGCGGCCGCGTTTGGATGCAGCTCTACCTGTACCGGACCCGCGCCTTCGCGGCCAAGCTGGTAGAGCGGGCCAAGGCGGCCGGCCTGGAAGCGCTGGTCGTCACCACGGACAGCGCGATCTTCGGCAACCGGGAATGGGACCGGCGCAACTATGCCCGGCCCCTGAAGCTGAACCTGCGCAACACCCTCGACGTGGCCCTCCATCCGCGCTGGATCCTAGACGTGCTGGTGCCCGACGGCGTGCCGCGCTTCGCCAACCTGGGCGACCTGCTGCCGCCCGGCCGGGACAGCGTGCGCGGAGCGGCCTCGGCGATCGCGAAGGAACTGGACCCGTCGCTAAGTTGGACGGACATTCGCTGGCTGCGCGACATGTGGCCGGGCAAGCTGATCGTCAAGGGCGTCATGACCGCCGAGGATGCCGCCCTGGCGGCGGAGTGCGGGGCCGACGGCATCGTGCTGTCCAACCATGGCGGCCGCCAGCTCGACGGCGCCGTCTCGACCATGGAAGTCCTGCCGGAGGTGGTGAGCGAAGTCGGAGGGCGGTTGACGGTAATGCTCGACGGCGGCTTCCGCCGGGGCTCCGACATCGTCAAGGCGCGGGCGCTGGGAGCGGACGCCGTGCTGCTCGGCCGGGCCACGACATACGGCCTCGCCGCCGGCGGCGAGGCGGGCGTCGCCCACGCGATCGACATCCTGAAGACCGAGGTGGACCGCGTGGTCGGCCTGCTCGGCTGCGCCGACCTGTCGCAGCTCGACGCTTCGTTCCTGCGCTGGCCGGGCCACCCGATGCCGCCGGCCCGGAACACCGGACCCGGGCGGGGCATCCTGTCCCCGGTCGCCGGGCTGGCAACGAATTCCAATCAGAAGAGGGAGGCCCAGATATGAGCAAGGCAACACGGGTCGGCTTCGTCGGCCTCGGACTGATGGGCACGGGCATCGCGCGCAACATCCTGCGCAAGGGCTTCCCCGTCGCCGTCCTGGCCCACCGCAACCGCCAGCCGCTGGAAGAGCTGCTGGCCGAAGGCGCCGCCGAGGCGGCGAGTGCCGCCGAGCTGGCGCGCGAATCCGACGTGGTGATCGTCTGCGTCACCGGGACGCCGCAGGTCCGCGACGTGCTGTTCCGGGCGGGCGGCCTTCTGGAGGGCGTGCATGACGGCCTGATCGTGATCGACAGCAGCACGGGTGACCCGGAGTTCGCGGCCGAGGCCGAGGCCGCCGTCCAGGCGCGCGGCGGGCGCTTCATGGACGCTCCGGTCAACCGGACGCCCAAGGAGGCGGCGGAGGGCCGGCTGAACGTCCTGGCCGGCGGCGACGCCGCGACACTGGAGGCGGTCCGGCCGGTGCTCGAAACCTATTCCGAGACGATCCATCATGTCGGGCCGCTGGGGTCGGGATACCGCGCGAAGCTGATCCACAACTTCATCGCCCAGGGCACCGCCGTCCTGCTGGCGGAGGCGTTCTGCACCGCGGCCAAGGTCGGGCTGGACCTGGAGGCTTTCGCCGACCTCTGCCGGCTCAGCGGCGCGCACAGCCGCACCTTCGACCGGATCGTTCCCTTCGTCCTGGAGGGCGACGATTCCGGCCAGAAGTTCACCCTGCGGAATGCGGTCAAGGACATGCGCTCCTACACCCGCCTCGCGGAATCGGCGCCCACCACGGCCTTCGCGGCGCAGGCGGTCCACCAGACCTACCTTCTTGCCACCAACCTCGGTCACGGCGACAAATACGTGCCTCATCTGTTCGATGTGATCGGACAGATGAACGGCGTGACCGTCCGAGCCCGCTGAGGGCCGGACCCTTCCAAGTACCCCATGGACAAGGACCCGCAATCATGACAGCACAAGGGCAGCCGCGCTACCGGGGCGTCTTTCCGGTGGCGCCGACCGTATTCACGGACTCGGGCGACCTGGACCTGGACGGCCAGCGCCGCGCCATCGACTTCATGATCGACGCCGGCTCGCACGGCATCTGCATCCTGGCGAACTTCTCCGAACAGTTCGTGCTGACCGACGCCGAGCGCGAGCAAGTCCAGGACGCCGTCCTGGAGCATGTCGCCGGCCGCGTGCCGATCATCGTGACGACGACCCATTTCGGCACCGCCGTCTGCGCCGAGCGCAGCCGCCGCGCCCAGGAGGCGGGAGCGGCCATGGTCATGATCATGCCGCCCTACCATGGCGCGACGTTCCGGGTGCCGGAGGAGTCGATCTTCCAGTTCTACCAACGCGTGTCCGACGCGATCGACATCCCGATCATGATCCAGGACGCGCCGGTCGCCGGAACGCCTCTTTCGCCGGCCTTCCTCGCACGAATGGCTCGCGAAATCGAAAACGTTTCCTATTTCAAGATCGAGGTCCCGCAGGCCGCCGCCAAGCTCCGCACTCTGATCGAGCTGGGCGGCGACGCGATCGAGGGACCTTGGGACGGCGAGGAGGCGATCACGCTGCTCGCCGATCTCGACGCGGGTGCGACCGGCGCGATGACGGGCGGGGGCTATCCGGACGGCATCCGGCAGATCACGGATCCGTACGAGGCCGGCCGCCGCGAGGAGGCGATCGAGGCCTATGGCCGGTGGTTGCCGCTGATCAATTACGAGAACCGCCAGGCCGGCCTGATCGCGGCCAAGGTCCTCATGAAGGAAGGCGGCGTCATCAAGTCCGAAGCGGTCCGCCACCCGCTTCAGCCGCTGCACCCGAAAACCCGCGCCGGGCTGATCGAAACCGCCCGGCGTCTCGACCCGCTCGTCCTCCGCTGGGCACGCTGAGGACGGACGGGACCCCGAGAAACGGTTCCAGAGGAGTTAGTCGAACATGAAAATCACCGGTGACATGCTGATCGGCGCCAAGTCCGTGCGCGGTCGCGAAACCACGTTCTACGCGGTGAACCCCGCCGACGGAAAGAAGATGGAGCCGGCCTTCGGCGGCGGCGGCGAAGCCGAGGTCCGCGAGGCCTGCGAGCTGGCCTGGGCCGCCTTCGACAGCTACCGGGAAACCAGCCTGGAAGCCCGCGCGACCTTCCTGGAGACCGTTGCCCAGAAGATCATGGACCTGGGCGACCCGCTGGTCGAGCGGGCCTCCGCCGAGAGCGGCCTGCCGCGCGCCCGGATCGAGGGCGAGCGCGGCCGAACCGTCGGCCAGCTCCGCCTGTTCGCCGGGGTCGTCCGCGAGGGCGGCTGGATCGAGGCGCGCATCGACCCCGCCCTGCCCGACCGCAAGCCCCTGCCGCGCCCCGACCAGCGCCAGCGCCACATTCCGCTCGGCCCGGTCGCGGTGTTCGGGGCCAGCAACTTCCCGCTCGCCTTCTCGGTCGCGGGCGGCGATACCGCCTCGGCACTGGCCGCGGGCTGCCCGGTGATCGTCAAGGCCCACTCGGCCCATCCCGGCACGTCGGAGCTGGTGGGCCGGGCCGTCCAGGCGGCGGTCGCGGAGTGCGGCCTGCCCGAGGGCGTCTTCTCCATGGTGTTCGGCGCCGGCAACTCGGTCGGCACCGCCCTGGTCTCGGACTGGCGGATCAAGGCCGTGGGCTTCACCGGATCGCGCCGGGGCGGCATGGCCCTGGTGAGCGTCGCGGCGGCCCGCCGCGAGCCGATCCCGGTCTATGCCGAGATGAGCAGCATCAACCCGGTCTTCCTGCTGCCGTCCGCGCTGTCGTCGCGCGCCGAGGCGCTGGGCAAGGGCTATGTCGCCTCCCTCAACCTGGGCGCCGGCCAGTTCTGCACCAATCCCGGCATCGTGCTGGCGCTCGACGGCCCCGACCTCGACCGTTTCCTGGAAACGGCCAAGGCGGAAGTGGGCAACAGCGCGGCCTCGACCATGCTGACTCCCGGCATCTTCGCCGCCTACGACGAGGGCGTGCGGAAGCTTTCGGGCAATTCGAAGGTCCGGTTGCTCGCCCGCGGCCAGGCCTGCTCCGGCCCGAACCAGTGCCAGACCGCCGTGTTCGAGACCGACGCCGCCAGCTTCCTGTCCGAGACCGACCTCCAGGAAGAGGTGTTCGGCGCCTCGTCCCTGGTGATCCGCTGCCCGGACCTGGAGACGGTGCGCACCGTCGCCGAGCATCTGGAAGGCCAGCTGACCGCCACCGTCCAGGCCGACGAAAGCGACCTCGACGCCGCCCGGATGCTGCTGCCGGTCCTGGAGCGCAAGGCCGGCCGGGTGCTGTTCAACGGCTGGCCGACCGGCGTCGACGTCAGCCACGCCATGGTCCATGGCGGCCCCTTCCCGTCCACGGCGGACGGCCGCAGCACTTCGGTCGGCACGCTGGCGATCCGGCGCTTCCTGCGCCCGGTCTGCTACCAGGACGTTCCGGCCGGCCTGCTGCCGGAAGCTTTGAAGGACGGCAATCCGCTGAAGCTGTGGCGCCGGATCGGTGGCGAGATGGGCCGCGACTGAGACCGTCGATCGGTCTGACGCAGGGGGGAGGTGCCGGCCGGCACCTCCCCTTTCGCTTTTTACCCCGCCTTCGGAACCGCGTCGAAGAAGCTGTAATCGAACAATTCGTCCAGGTTCACCGGCTTGACCTGCGTCCCCAGGGTCTGCTGGAAGTCCTGGAGCACGGCCGTGGCGTCCCGGATCACATGGGGGTCGGCGACCAGGTTGGTGTGGGGGGACCTCAGCGCCTTGCCGATGATCCGCGGGTCCACCAGCCCCTTGCCGACGAAGGCGGCGACATGGTCGGTCGCGCGGTCCAGCCAGGTCCGGGCGAACTCGGTCGCGCGGACATGGAGCTCGACCAGGGTGGCGACGGCGTCCCGATCGGCGGCGATCGTGGCTTCGCGCACCGCGAGCACGGCGCCCGGCTGGCGCGGCAGCATGGTGCCGGCCGGGGCGACGATCCGGGCGGTCGGGTCGCGTTCCTGCACGATCGTCAGGATCGGCTCCAGGATCGAGGCGCCCTCGACCGCGCCGGCGAGCAGCGCCTGCTGCACCTGGTCCTCGCCGACGCCGACGATCTCGACATGCCCGGGATCGGCCTGGGCGACCCGGTTCAGGTAGTATCTCAGGATCGTATCCGGCACCGAGCCGGTCGGCAGGGTGGCGATCTTGGCGGGGCGGCCCGCGCGGTCGTGGAAGCTCTTGAACCCTTCGGCCGCCGAGGGCGCCGCGGCCATCATCTCCGCGAAGGGGCCTCGGCCGATCAGGGCTACCTGGTCGATGATGTTCGAGGCGAGCACCTTGACGTCGATGCCCCGCGAGCGGGCGACCATGGCCGGCCCGATCCCGACATAGGCCACGTCCAGGCTTCCGGACGCCAGCGCCTGGACCATCGCGGGTCCGGAGGAGAACTGCGTCAGTTCGAGCTTCAGACCGGCCTTATCGGCCCAGCCCTCCCCCTGCATGATGAAGAGCTGGGTCATGGGGATGATGGGGATATAGCCCACCCTCAGGGTCACCGGTGCCGCCAGGGCGGAGACGGGCAGCAGGGCCGCCGCGGCTGCGATGCCGGAGAGATGGACGAACCGGCGGCGGGACAAGGCGATGGACATGGGCGGGCGCTCCGGGAAGGTTATGCTTTTTGCCGACCTTACCATCCCAGGGCGGCGGAATCGTGGGGCATCCCTGGTATCGGACTTGGCCGATAGTAAGAGGCGCGGCGACGCGATGATCCCCGTCCTGTCCTATCGATCATCATCGGAATTGCCTTTCCCTTGACGGGGGGCGGCTGCTCTCCTGGAGCCGCTTTCCCCGATACGGACACCGTCCTGATGCTGATTACCGTCAAATCCATACTGATCGCTGCCAGATTTGCCGCCGCCGTGGCGATCGGCGCGCTCGTTTCCCAGGAAGCCATGGCACAGCAGGCGCGGGAAACCCCCGGGACGCAGGCTGCGGCACCGGCCCGCAAGGGCGGCCAATCCCCGGCGGAGCGGATCAACGCCTGGACCGTCGGGCTGGCCGGCGGACAGCTGGAGGGGGCGCCGCTGCGCCTGGCATCGGAGATCGCGCGCGTCGTCGACGACGGCGACAATGCCCACGTCCTGCCGATCGTCACGCGCGGCCCGACCGAGAACGTCAATTCCCTCCTCTATCTCCGGGGAGTGGACATGGCCATCATCAACACTGACGTGATCGAGGAGTACAAGGCCCAGGTTCCGAACATCCAGCAGCAGATCACCTACGTGCTGAACCTGTTCCCGTCGGAGCTTCATGTCTTCGTGCGGCCGGAGATCCAGTCGCTCGACGACCTCGAGGGGAAGAAGGTGAACTTCAACACCCTCGGCACGGCGGCGGCCTATTCGGGGCCGCTGATCTTCACCCGGCTGGGCCTGGACGTCGAGAAGACCTTCATTCCCCATCCGGTGGCGCTGGAGCAGATGCGCAACGGCACCGGCGACATGGCGGCGGTCGTGTTCATCACCTCCAAGCCGGTCGACGCCTTCCTCAAGGGCCGTTGGGAGCCGGGCTTCAAGTTCCTGCCGGTCGAGTACGACAGGAAGTTCGAGGACTATTATCTCCCGTCGCGGCTGGAGCCGGCGGACTATCCGAACCTGATCCCCGAGGGCAGCCAGGTCGCGACCATCGCCGTCCCGACCTTCCTGGCCGCCTACAACTGGCCGCGTAGCTCGGACCGCTACCGCCGCATGGCCCGCTTCGTCGACAACCTGTTCAGCCGCATGCCGACCCTCCAGGGCCCGGGCTTCGACCCGAAATGGAAGAACGTCAACCTCGCCTCCCGGGTGCCGGGGCTGGAGCGGTACCGCGCCGCGCAGGACTGGCTGGATCGGTCCGGGTCGGCCCAGGAAAGCAGCCTGCCGCGATGACGACCTCGACTGCCTATCCCGAAGCTCCGCAGCCCGCCGGCCCGGAGCTGCGGAGGACGCTGGTACGCTGCCTTGCGGCGGCGATCCTGCTGCTGTCCGCCTCCGCATCGGCGCAGACCACCGACGACGCCCCGCGGACGGAGGCCGCGGACTGGATCGTCAGCGAGACGGCCTCTCCCGTGGACTACAGCCGGCAGGTCAGCGCCACCATGCTTTCCGCAGCCCCTCCCGGGGGGCGGGAGATGTCCTTCGCCATGCATTGCAGGCAGGGGAAGACCGAGCTGGTGCTGGGCGTCCCCGACTTCGCCCGCTACCCCGCGGGCACCGCGCTGGTGCTGGAATTCCTCCCGCTTACGGAGGAGGGGCTGCGCGACCGGACGGTGGAGCGCCGCTGGGTCCGGCATCGCGGTCAGGAGCAGCGGTGGAACGAGCTGAGCGGCACCACGGACGTGTCGCTGCGGGGCGATACCGTCGGCTTCCTCAAGCAGCTGCCGGACGGAGGCCGGCTTTTCGTGCGGATGAAGGACAAGCGGGGCGACACGCACGAGGCCGAATTCAACCTCGCCGGTCTCGATTCCGTCCGCGAAAAGCTCGCCTCCGCCTGCGGCTGGCCTGCCTGATCGCCCCGCATCCCTGTTGGAAGGACATGCCGGGCTTATCTATCTGTCTGGACCAGTTCAATCAGGGTTCTCTCGAAGGAGGCTTTCCGATGCCATCGTCCGATGACTGGCAGATCCCCCCCGAATTCCAGCCGGATCCCGACGCGGTGGCCTTTGATCTGGATCGCGCCCTGTCCTCGGTCGTGGCCCTGAGGGCGAGCGTTCCCGACGACGCCTTCACGGCGGAAACGCTGGGGACGCAGAGGGCGGGGCAAGGCGCCGTGATCCGCGAGGACGGCTTGGTGCTGACCATCGGCTACCTGATCGCCGAGGCGGAGGAGATCTGGCTCACGACCAGCGAAGGCCGGGCCGTGAAGGGCCATGTCCTGGCCTATGACTACGACAGCGGCTTCGGCATCGTCCAGGCGCTGTCGCCGCTCGGCGTGCCGGCGCTGTCCCTGGGCAACTCGCGCCACGCGACCGTGGGCGAGCATGTGGTGATCGGCGGGTCCGGCGGCCGGCCCCATTCGCTGGCGGCGCGTGTGGCGGCCCGGCAGGAGTTCGCGGGCTATTGGGAATATCTGCTGGACGACGCCATCTTCACGGTGCCCGCGCACCCGAACTGGGGCGGCACGGCGCTGCTGGGACCGCAGGGCGAGCTTCTCGGCATCGGTTCGCTCCAGCTGCAATCCCGGGACACCGGCGGGCGGCTCGTTCCGCTGAACATGAGCGTGCCGATCGACCTGCTGAAGCCGATCCTGGACGACCTGCTGAGGCTCGGCCGCTCCAGCGGACCTTCCCGGCCCTGGCTCGGGCTCTATGCCACCGAGGACGAGCGCGACCGGGTCGTGCTTGCCGGCCTGGCGGGCGACGGCCCGGCGCGGCGCGCCGAGCTCCGCGCCGGCGACATCGTGCGCGCCATCGCCGGCAAGCCGATCGAGTCGCTCGCCGGGTTCTATCGGTCGCTATGGTCCCTCGGCCCCGCGGGCATCGACGTGCCGCTCACCGTGGAGCGCGAGGGCGACGTGTTCGACCTCCGCGTCGGCTCCGCCGACCGCAGCCGCTTCCTGAAGCCCAGCCGGCTGCATTGAGGGCGGCGAAGTAGCGGGCGGGGCGTAACGGCCGGCCGGTTCAGGTGTTCACACTCTACCACCTGGGACCACCCCGACCGGAGCCGCCCGTGCGCGTCGCGCTGTTCATCACCTGCTACAATGACACCCTGTTCCCTCAGACGGGCATCGCCACCGTCCGCCTGCTGGAGCGGCTGGGCCATACCGTCGAGTTTCCGGAGGATCAGACCTGCTGCGGTCAGATGCACTCCAACACGGGCTACGGCGACGAGGCCATCCCGCTGATAAGGCGTTTCGTCAAGTCGTTCCGGGACGCCGAGGTCATCGTCTCCCCCTCGTCGTCCTGCGTTTCCAATATCCGCACGGCGTGGCTCCGCACCCTGGCCGACACCGGCGACGAGGCGCTGAAGCGCGACGTGGCCGAGATCGTGCCGCGGGTCTTCGAGCTGTCGCAATTCCTGGTCGAACGGCTCGGGATCGACGATGTCGGGGCCTATTATCCCCGCCGCGTCACCTACCACCCGACCTGCAACTCGCTGCGCGCGCTGAAGGTGGGCGACGCGCCGATGAGGCTGCTCGCCAAGGTGCGCGGCCTCGACCTCGTCGAGCTGCCGGACGCGCGGGAATGCTGCGGCTTCGGCGGCACCTTCGCGGTCAAGAACGAGGACACCTCGGTCGCCATGCTGTCGGACAAGATGCGCTCGGTGCTGGGCACCCGGGCGGAGATCTGCACCGCCCTGGACAGTTCGTGCCTGATGCATATCGGCGGCGGGCTGCACCGGCTGCGCAGCGGCGTGCGGACCGTCCATCTGGCGGAAATCCTGGCTTCAACGGAAAAGGACTTCATCCATGGCGAGCGCCGCTGAGCCGCGCACCTTCCCGCAGCTGGCGAGGCGCGCGGTCGCCGACACCCAGCTCCGCCGCAACATCGGCAACGCCACCCAGACGATCCGCACCAAGCGCGCCGGCGTCGTCGCCGAAGTGCCGGACTGGGAGGAGCTGCGCGAGGCCGGCCGCTCCCTGAAGGAGCACACGCTGCGCAACCTGGACCGCTACCTGGTCCAGCTGGAGGAGTCGGTCACCAGGGCCGGCGGGCAGGTCCACTGGGCCAGGGACGGCGCGGAGGCCACCCGCATCGTCACCGACATCGCCAGGCGGCACTCCGTCAAGGAGGTGATCAAGGTCAAGTCGATCACGACCGAGGAGATCAAGCTGAACGAGGCGCTGGAGGCCGCCGGCATCCGGCCCTTCGAGACCGACCTGGCGGAGCTGATCATCCAGCTCGGCGACGACGTCTCCTCCCACATCCTGGTGCCGGCGATCCACCGCAACCGGGCGGAGATCCGCGAACTGTTCATGCGGAAGCTGGGGCTGGAGGAGCTGTCCGACCGCCCGTCCGACCTGACAGCGGCGGCACGCTCATACTTGCGCGAGAAGTTCCTGACCGTCCCCATGGCGGTCAGCGGGGCCAATTTCGGCATCTGCGACACCGGCACGGTCTGCGTCGTGGAGTCGGAGGGGAACGGCCGCATGTGCCTGACGCTGCCCAAGGTCCTGGTCAGCGTGATGGGGATCGAGAAGCTGGTGCCGACCTGGGAGGACATGGAGGTTTTCCTCCAACTCCTGCCGCGGTCCTCCACCGGCGAGCGGATGAACCCCTACAATTCCCTGTGGACCGGCGTCACGCCAGGGGACGGCCCGCAGGAATTCCATCTGGTGCTGCTCGACAACCGCCGCACCGACGTGCTGGCCGACCGGACCGGACGGCAGACGCTCAACTGCATCCGGTGCAGCGCCTGCCTGAACGTCTGCCCCGTCTATGCCCGGACGGGCGGCCATGCCTATCATTCCGAATACCAGGGACCGATCGGCGCGATCCTCACGCCCCAGCTCCACGGGATGGACGCGGCGGCCTCGCTGCCCTTCGCCTCGTCGCTGTGCGGCGCCTGCTACGAGGTCTGCCCGGTCAAGATCAACATTCCCGAGGTGCTGGTCCATCTGCGCACCCGGGCGGTCGCCCGAAGCGGCCCCAGCCTGGAGAAGCTGGCCATGGGCGCCGCGATCCGGATGTTCGACAATCCCGGCCTGCTGGAGACCGCGCAGAAGATCGCGCGGATCGCCCAGCGGCCGTTCGTCAGCGACGGCTACATCACCGGCGGGCTGGGGCCGGTCCGCCAGTGGACAAGGGCGCGCGACCTCCCCGCCATCCCCGACCAGAGTTTCCGCGAGTGGTGGAGGACACGCCGGTGAGCGTCGCGCGCGAGGAGATCCTGGGCCGCGTCAGGGCAGCCCTGGCCGGCGATCCGGCGGGGGAAGTCGCCGTGGCCCGCGGCTACCGGACGTCCTCCGATCTGTCGGGAGCCGCCCTGGTCGACCGCTTCGCCGAGCGGGCGGAAGCCTACAAGGCGACCGTCCGGCGGGTCGACGCCGCGGGTGCCACGGAGGCGATCCGTCGGCTCCAGGGGCGCTTCGTCGTGCCGTCCGATCTGGCGGAGTCCTGGCTGCCGGCCGATTTCGTACGGGACGACGGCGGCCTGGACCACCGCGAACTGGATGCCGTGGCCGGGGTGGTCACCGGCTGCGCCCTCGCCATCGCCGAGACCGGGACCATCGTGCTGGACGCCGGGGCGGAACAGGGCCGCCGGGCTATCACCCTGCTGCCCGACTTCCATGTCTGCATCGTTCCGGCCGATCGGATCGTCGCGTCGGTACCAGAAGCCATCAGGGCGCTGCGCGGCTCCCTGCCCCGCCCGCTGACCTTCATGTCAGGGCCGTCGGCGACCTCCGACATCGAGCTGAACAGGGTCGAAGGCGTCCACGGCCCGCGCAGGCTGGAGATCCTGATCGTCGGGACGGCCTAGAACTGAACCCGATCAGGTTGATCCGCCCGAGACAGCTGATCCGATGCGTTGCGCCATGGGCGCAACCTACGATCGTCGGACCGCGTCACCTCCGCCCTGCATCGAACCGGAGCGGTTCGACCTGATCGGGGACCGCTCTAGCGGAGCCGGGCTGCCGGGGTCAAAGACCCGCCTCCCGCAACCCTGAAGACCGGCATCTCCAGGTTGACGCCCTTCAGATGCGCCGTCCGCCGCTCGACGACGAAGGGCTCCAGCAGCTCCCCGACGCCGGGATAGTCATGCACGTCCCTGGTCAGGTAGATCTCCTCGGCCTGGGCAAGGCCCTGCACCCGAGCCGCGATGTTCACCGCCTGGCCGAAATAATCGAGCTGGTCGTTCGACGTGACGGCGATCGACGCCCCCTTGTGCAGGCCTATCTTCAGGATCAGCGGCCGGTCGACATGGTCCCGGTTGAACCGCTCCATCTCGTCGAGCATGGCCACCGCGGCGGCGACCGCGTCGCGCGGGTTCAGGAAGGCCGCCATGACGGCGTCGCCGATGGTCTTGATCACGGTGCCGCCGTTGGCGACCGTAACGTCGCGGAGCCGGTCGAAATGCTGCTGGACCAGGGAGAAGGCGCTGAGATCGCCGATCCTGTCGTACAGGGCGGTGGAGCTCTTCAGGTCGGTGAACAGCAGGGTTATGTCCTTCACGCCGATCCCCTCGCTGGCGCGGATCAATTCGGACCGGAACAGGGTGCGGAAGGTTTGCGTGGTGAGCAGCCGCTTGCCGGTCAGGAACGGCCTGAACAGGATGTCCGGGTGGGAGAAGCCCGGCGACGTCACGGTAAGCCCGAACAGGCGGCGCCGCGCCGAGGCGTTCCGGATCTCCAGAACGATGCGGCCGGGGGCGATCCGGCCCGTCGCCGGCTCGCACGACCTGTCATCGTAACCGACGGAGAGCGGCCGCGGCGCGGGCGGCGCGTCCTCGGCGACGGTGAACTCGAAGCCGTCGTCGGCGTCGAAATCCCAGCCGAGCAGGGTTCCCTCCCCCACGTCGATCTCGATCCGCTCGACCGCGTGCGGCTGTATGAATCGGACCTCCGGGGTGGCCGCCGCGAAGTGGTCCATCCAGGGCTTCCCGTCCGGCGTCACGCCGTCGAGCGTGACGCGGCATTGGAAGCAGTAATCCCGTGCCGGCAGGGCGTCCGGATCATGGAACCTGATCCGGCGGACATTGGCGCAGACCGTGAAGGTGATGGTGATGTAGTCGTCCAGGACCGCTTCGTAATCGGTGCGGCACAGGGCGCAGCGATAGTGCTTTTCGAGGGTGCGCAGGCTGCCGAAGCTCTCGACGATGCAGGCGCACAGCGGGCAGACCAGGAGCCAGTCCATCTCGAACAGGCCGAGCGAGGAAGCGTGGAGGAACAGGTCGATCGCCTCCGCTTCCGCGATGCCCCGTTCGGTGCCGAACGCCAGCGGATTGATCCGATAGAGCTCCCGGTCGTCGGCGGTGCGCAGGAAGCTTTCGAGCTTCGACATGACCCGCGGGCTCCAGGCCCGCACCGTCTCGAGCGTTGCGAGGCGTTTGTCCAGTTCCGCCTCGTCGATCCCCGTCTTCATGGTTTCCCCCTCGTTCGAACGATCGCTGCCGAGGACTCTCCGTTCCCTAGAAAAGGAACAAATCATGAACTTCATTCTACAGCACCGGTCCGGACGTGCCAGTGCTCATTAGGGGCGTTGGACGGAGCGGCTAACCCTGGATCGCGGAGCAGGCTCACGGGACGGCTGGCGGCGTCTCCTTCATTCTCTGCCTCGCCTGGCGGTACTGTTCCTTGAACGCCGCCTTCAGGGCCTGCCTGCTCATCTGGCCGTCCTGCTTGAAATAGGTCTCGGCCGTGTGGCCCACCGCATAGGTCACGGCCCCGCACAGCACGGCATCCGCAGCCATGGCCGGAATCGTCCCCAGCCCGGTGAGCTTCAGGGCGTCGTTGACGAACTTGCCGCCCGCGAGCAGAAGGCCGGTCGAGAGTCCCATGCCCCGCAGGATCTGGAACAGCAGGCCCCTGGCCTTGTCCTTGTCCCACAAATGGCCGTGGGCCCGGCCGATGAAGACGATCATCGTCATGTTGATCATCACCAGCGCGACCCAGGAGACAGCGGGCCATGCGCCCCAGAAGGCGGCCTGCGCGGTCGCGTGGTTGATGATCACGCCAGCCCGTTCCGCCGGGGATCGGGTATCGTCGTCGGCCTCCTCGAAGCTCCTGTCGATTTCCTCGGCCTTCGGTTCGGGCTGCTTCTCCCCAGCCATCACGCCTCCTCCCGTCCCGCGGAAGCCGGCTTGCGCCCCTCCGTCTCGTCGGCCACTTCGCTCACCGCTTCGGCCAGCGTTTCGAGGACGTCGGCAAGCTGGTCGGGCGGCAGGTCGTTCGCTTCCACCCCGGCGGCTTCCAGCATTCGGACGACCTCGTCGGGGTCGAGGTTCCGGGCCAGGATCTCGAGGTGGTCGCCGTCGAGCGACGACAGGGCATCGCTCACCGCATCGCCGGCGATGCCGAGATGTCCTTGGAGGGCTTCGACCAGCTGGTCGAAATCGATCATCGATGTCTCCCACTCATGGGCGGTACAGCCTCCCCGGCGCTCCCGGGAACGGGATGGGACACGAAAGGGATAGGGACTGTACCAAAGTCGGTTGAAACAACATCAGGTTCAACATGTTGGCATGACGAGCAATCGCAGATTATCCGGTGACCCATGACGGACCTATTGCAGCCCGCCACGGCGGAAGCTCCCTTCGATTGGCACTTCCCGGTCCGGCCGGGTTGGGAAAACGGGACGGACAGGTTGTCCCGCCCCGATGATGACGGACCCGCGCGATGCTGGAAGGCGGTCCTGGCGGATCTGCTGGACCAGGCGCTGACCGTGGACGCCTTCATCGAGACGGCCCGGCAGGCGTTCGGCGAGGACTGCACCGTGGTTCCGCCGGGCGGGGGCATCTCGATGCAGCAATTCACGCCGCCCCGGCGGATCGTCATCACGAGCATGGTCGACGACATGGTCACCGGGGCCGCCTGCTACTAGAGCGGTCCCCGATCAGGTTGAACCGCTCCGGTCCTCGCAGCCGGCCGTCCCAGTCGCCGCACCGTGTTGCGCCATGGGCGCAACCTACAGCTCGATGCAGGGCGGAGTTGATGCGGACCGACGATCGTAGGTTGCGCCTATGGCGCAACGCATCGGTTCGGCTTCCCCGGGGCGGATCGACCTGATCGGAAACCGCTCTGGCAGGTCCGCCCGGGCTCAGGGCTGCCCGGCGGTCCCGCCGACCTCGTTCTCCGGGGTCCGCATGTCCGGGGCCACGGGACCGCCCTCGCCTGCCGTGCCGGACAGCTTGGCGGTGATCTCGGCCACGTGCCGGCCCTGGAAGCGCGCCCCGTCCAGTTCGTTCCGGCTCGGCTGGCGGGAGCCGTCGCCGCCGGCCAGGGTGCTGGCGCCATAGGGCGTTCCGCCGCTGACCTCGTCAAGCCGGGTCTGACCGGGGAAGCTATAGGGCAGGCCCACGATGATCATGCCGTGGTGCATCAGGTTGGTGATGATCGAGAACAGGGTGGTCTCCTGCCCGCCGTGCTGGGACGCGGTGCTGGTGAAGGCGCTGCCGACCTTGCCGACCAGGGCTCCCTTGACCCACAGGCCGCCGGTCTGGTCCCAGAAGTTCGCCATCTGGGACGTGATGCGGCCATAGCGGGTGGGCGTGCCGACGATGATGGCGTCGTAGTCGCCGAGCTCGTTCGGGCTGGCGATCGGAGCAGCCTGGTCCAGTTTCATGTGGGCGTTGCGGGCGACATCCTCGGGGACGAGTTCCGGCACCCGCTTGACGGCGACCTCCGTCCCCGGCACCGACCGGGCTCCCTCGGCGATGGCGTCGGCCATCTGCTCGATATGTCCGTAGCTCGAATAATACAGCACCAGCACCTTCGGCATCGACCTATATCCTTTTGAAAACAGAGGAAAGTGTCCGGCGCCGCGCGCGGCGGCGCCGGTCTGCCGAGAAAACCCGCGCTGTTCCTCTTGGTTCCTGACCGGGCTGCGGCATGACTCGCTTCGGGACGGGCAGCGCCCTGGCTGCATGCCCTGCCGGCGAGACCAAGCCGATCGCGGATTGTTGAGAGGGACGAGCCTCTCGGTGTCTCCTTGCGGAAAAGCGACGGGGGAGGAAGCGATGGAACGCAAATTTGTCTGGCCGGCCGCCTGCTGCCTTGGCCTTGCAATCGCGGTGATCTGGCTGGTCTGGGCCTTCGGCGACTACGCGGGGATCAGCCTGACCGCCGGTTGGGCGGCGGCACTGGGCGTGGCCGCGACGATGGCGCTCGGTCTGGGCCTGATGGCCGTCATCTTCCACGGCCGGCGAAGCCGGCGCGACCAGGCGGTTGACCGGACGATCCAGGGAAACCCCGTGGGAAGGAGTGACCCGCCTCCGGGCGGGTCAAGCCGTCGAGGGATCGACCGTCAGTAGCGCCCCGGCATGCCGCTGCCGCCGCCCATCTGGTCTCCGCTCCCGCCGTCTTGCCGGGTGGCGCCATAGGCCTTGATCTCGGCGTCGAGCTCCATGCGGCGGCGCCCCTGGGGGGAATCGTCCGGCGCGTCGCGAAGCTGCTGGAACTCCTTCATGGCCTTCTCGAACTCTTCGGTGCTGCTGATCGGCATGTCTCGCTCCAATTTCGGGTCTGCCTATCCTCAACAGATATGGCGACGAAACGGCGAGGTGATATTTTCTCAGCCGGTCACGTAATGCGGTTCCGGGCGGTGGTGCAGATCCTCGTAATGCACCAGGACCGGCTCGCCGAGCGGGACCGGCCGGCCGTCGCGCCAGGTCCACTCCCCGCGGTCGCAATCGGCCCCCCGGACGTAACCGTTGATGTAGAGCCGCCGGTCGCGGCCGGAGCGGTTGGCGGCCGACCCATGGATCATGTATGGGTGCCACAGGCCGACGTCGCCCGGCTCCATCTCGAAGTCGACCAGCCTGGAGGGATCGAGGCCGTGGCGTTCCAGAGCCTCCTCCGCGATGCCCGAGCCCAGGATGCTGGCGCGCGGCAACAGGTCCAGGTCGCCCAGCAGGTGGCTGCCGGGATAGAGGCGCATGGCCCCGCTCCGCGCCGTATGCGGGTCCACCGCCAGGCCCGTCTGCACATAAGAGTCGGACAGGTTCCGGTACGCCTCGCGCGGGCGGCGGAAACGGCTGTCCTGGTGGAAGGCGTAGTCGCCGCCCGCCGCCCCCGGCGGCTTCCAGTGAAGCTGGTTGATGATCTGCTTGAGATCCCCGCCCAGCAGCGGTTCGAGCAGCCGGAGCATGCGACCGTCCTGGCGGAACGCGTTCAGCACCGGGTCGCCGTAGGACGGCCATTGCACCATGCGGACGGTATGGCCCAAATTCCCGTCGTCAGCGACGCGGACATGGAAGTTGCCGTGACGGAAACTGCTCGGGTGCTTCAGCCCGGCCTGGAACTGGCGGTCGAAGGCTTCGGCCAGCACCGCCACGTCGGCCGCGGAAAAGACGCCCCGCACGACGACGAAACCGTCACGGCGATAGGCATCCCGGATCTCGGATGGGGACGGCAGGGGCATGGTCGGCGTCTCCGGTCAAAGGACGGCACTCCCCAATTTCTCGCATTTCATCCCATGCCGTCAATCATCCCGCGTGCATTCAACCCGCGGTACACCCCAATCGCCGCGCGTACCCGACCGTCCGAACCCGACATGTCGTGCCTTCCCGCTTCAGGCATTTCCCGGGAAACCGCACGCGTCCGGCGTTCGGCCCGAACTCCGGGCACGGACAAGGAATTAATACTATTGCATCGAAGAAGACGACTATACTTTGGGCATCCGCGAGCATCTACTTTGATGCGGGCGGGAGCCGTCGATGCCTGCCCTTCTTGATTGCAAACGCTTGATCCAGCGATGACGAACGCCGGGATGCCCGCCGCACAGGTCGCCCACGCCGGCGATGGCATGGCTGACGCCAGACGCCGAGACGCTTGGTTTGAGCGTCGCCTCCTCCCGGCCCGCAGGTAAACAACAACGACAAGGGAGATATGAATGTCCAGGAATGGGTTGTTTCTGTCGCGCCGCGAGATGCTGATCGGAGCCTCCGCCGCCGGCGTCGTGGGAAGCCTGGCGGGACCGCTGGGAAATCCCGCCTTCGCCCGGGCCCCGATGCTCAATACCCAGGCTCCCTATTTCTACCGGTTCAAGCTGGGCGATGCCGAAGGGACCATCGTGTCGGACGGCACCCTGCCGCTGGGCGATCCCCGCAAGAACTTCACCGGCCTCTCCGAAGAGGAGATCCAGCGCCAGCTTCACGACAACTTCCTGCCGGGCGACAACGCCGTGCTGGAGCAGAACGTGCTCGTGCTCAATACCGGCGACCGTCTCGTGCTGTTCGACACCGGCATGGGAAGCCTTCAGCTTTTCGGGCCGACCACGGGCAAGCTGATGAACAACCTCCGGCAGGCCGGCATCGATCCGAAGGACATCGACGCCGTGGTCATGTCGCACGCCCATATCGACCATTGCGGCGGCTGCATGGCCGACGACGGCACTCGGAACTTCCCGAACGCCCAGTACTACATCACCCAGGCCGACTACGAGTTCTGGACGGATGAGACCAAGGTGCCGGCCCAGTTCAAGGTCTTCCTGGATACGGCCGTCAAGAACCTCTCCCCCAACCGCGACCGGATCAAGTTCATCAAGGACGGCGAGGAATTCCTGCCCGGCATCCACGCGATCCTGGCACCGGGGCATACCGTCGGGCACACGATCTTCATGATCAATTCAGGCAACAGCTCCCTGTGCTACATCGCGGACCTGGCGCATCACCCCGTCCTGCTGCTGGAAAAGCCGCTGACCGAATTCATGTACGATACCGACCCCAAGCAGTCGGCCCAGTCCCGCATGAAGATGCTGACCATGCTGGCGGCGAACCGGACGCCGATCCTCGCCTACCATTTCGCGTGGCCCGGCATCGGCCACGTGGCGAAGCACGGCGAGGGCTTCCGCTACCATCCCCAGGGCATGAAGATGGAGCTCTGACAAGAGGACGGCCGGCCAGGCCCGTGGCTTGGCCGGCTCCTTGCCTGTCAGCCGAAGGCATCCGCGTCCGGCGAGGGCGGAACGCCGAGAAGATCCACGAACTGCCGTTCGAACCAGTGCAAGGCGCCGTGCAGGCTCTTGCCCCCGCCACGGACCTCCGCCAGCCCGACCTCCATGTTTTCGATCGCTTCCGCGATCACCGTCGGAAGGCCTGTTGCGGGCCCGAGTTCCCATGCCAGCGCCTCCAGGCCGCCGAACGACGCCACCTCGGCGGTGAGCGCCAGCGTGCTCAGGCCCGCATAGAGGCTCGCCTCCGGATCTTCGAGCCCGGAACGGGCATCCAGCGCGGCGATGCCGCCGATGAGGTCGGCATGGGCGGATATCAGGTCGCCGGGCGTCAATCCTCCGGCATCGATGGCGGAAGCCTCTATCGTCCGGTCATGCGTCTTGAAGAGTCCGTCGAGGCAGTCGACCGGGATGCCGTCCGGTCCCGCGTCGTTGAGAGGCCCGCCGTAGTTGCCGTAGGACGGGATCCTGATCCCTCCCGGGGGAAGGTCGGCCGACAGGTTCGGGCCGAACTTCGGATTGAACTTGATCGTCTTTTCCCAATCGATATACATCTATGACCAGCTCCGGATTGCGCGAAGCGGCGATCCTAAATGCAGAAAGGCGCCGAAGGTCAACCTGAAGTTAGGTGATGTACCGATGCGTCGTCCCGTTTCACCGGGCTCGATCCAGCGTCCGGCGGGAACGAAGTCCCGCGGGCATCACCGGAGTCCACCGTCCCGGCCGGCCTCGCCGGCTCAGAGCAGGAACATGGATTTCTCGACGGCCGCGATGCCGTAGACCTGGATTTCGAAGTCCGGCCGGCCGTCACCATCCACGTCCCCCTGCACGAGCTTGAAGTCCTTGACCTTGGACCAGGCGAGTTGCCCGGCGACCTTGCCGAAGCGTGCCTCGCCGATGAAGGTGAAGGCCTGGTTTCCGCCGGCCGCCGAGTTGGCGTCGATCCCGGTCAGGTCGATGCGGTCGGAGCCCCGCTGGAAGTCGAGGATGCTGTCCCGCTGTCCCCAGCCGGGAGGACTGTCCCTGGTCGTCTCGAAGACGAAAACGTCCGCCCCGCTTCCGCCATAGAGCCGGTCCATGCCCGCTCCCCCCGTCAGGATGTCGTTGCCGTCGCCGCCCTTGAGGACATCCCTGCCGGCGCCGCCCTGGAGGATATCCGCGCCGGCGCCTCCGTAGAGATGGTCGTTGCCGTCGCCTCCCAGGAGGCTGTCGTTGCCGTCGAGGCCGTGCAGCTTGTCGGGGCCGTCACCACCCCGGATGACGTTGGCTTCCCTGTTGCCCCGGCCGGTCAGCCCCGCCGAGGAGGTGATCGTCAGGTTCTCGATCGCGGAACCCAAGGTCCAGGAGATCGAGGATTGGACGGTATCCCGCCCCTCCCCGGCATGCTCCTCGGTCACGTCGCGGGGATTGTCGACGACGAAGATATCGTCTCCGGCCCCTCCGATCATCTTGTCGGCACCCGTCCCGCCGTCCAGGAGATCGTTCCCGCTGCCGCCGGACAGGTGGTCGGCTCCCCCATTGCCGATCAGGGTGTCGTTTCCCGCATTGCCGACCAGCACGCTGGGATCGTCGTCGCCGATCAGGCGGTCCGCGTAGGGCGAACCGATCACGTTGTCGATGCCGCTCAGGCGGTCGTTTCCGCCCCCGCCGCTCGCCTTTCCGAGCGAGAGATCGACGACAACGCCCGACTTCACCCAGCTGTAGTCGACCAGATCCCGGTCGTAGTCACCCTTGAACACGTCGTCGGCGGTGGAGCCGCGGAAGGCACCGGAAGAGGACAGTTCCCCATTGCCGTAGCCGGAACGGTCGAAATTCAGCCCCACTTCCCCCGCCGAAACGAATCCGACCGTCCCCACCTTGATCGACCCGGTATAGGGATGGTTCGGGAAGGTTATGGTGTCGCCCTTGCGGACCGCGCCGTCCAGCCAGGCCGATGGGTAGACCGAGTTGTACTCGGCTCTCTGGCCGGGCTGCTCCGTCACCAGGACGTTCTTGAAGGAAACCGGGTATTTCTGGTCGCCGGGCTGGGCGAAGTAGTACAGCCAAGACTTCGCATCGCCGCCCGGCAGCTTCCGCATCTCGACGTTCTCGAGGGTTACGGACCCGATCGGGTCCCTCGGCTGGAGGAACAGGCCCTGGTAGGTGGTCGTGCCGGTGACGTTGAAGAACTTGAGATCGCCGACCGGTCCCTGGGGCTGGAACACGTCGCCGTGTATCCCGTGATAGCTGCCCTTCACGTTCTCGATCAGGGAGTTCTGCAGGATGAAGTCGGCCCGCTTGCCGGCGGCGCCGTAGAAATTGATCGCATCCTTCCCGCCGACATGCCGGTGGTCGATATGCACGCCCTCGACATAGACCGAGCCGTTCACCTTGGTGAAATTGAGGGTGCCCGCCGCGGAACCGTGCGACTTGGGCTCGAACTTGCCGCCGATCAGGACGATGTTGTTGCCGCCGACCGTCTGAAGCCGGTCCAGCGTCCTGACCTCGTCCGAAGCGATGAAGAGAACGTCTTCGTCCTTGTCGAAGGTCCACACGGTTCGCGAACCTGTCTTGCTCAGGTCGATCACAGTGTGGTTCGGCTTGAGAACCGGAGCATCCCAACGTTTCGCCGGACTTTGAGACATGAGGAACACCTGAAGCAGAATAAAGGGTCCCGGCAGGGTGCGTCTCAGGGGTTAAGGATACCTCTATCGATTTTTCTATTAACCATAATATCGGCATCTACATCGGGGTGTCCGTTTGACACCATCGGTTCATCTGTAGCTGCTTTGCGCAAATCTTTCTAAAGTGCCGAATTTCATGACGGAACTTCGGAAAGCACCGGATCGTGCGGTTCAGGAGATCGACGGTCGGGGAAGACCAACGCAGAAAGGCCCCGCGCCTTGAGAGGCGCGGGGCAGTGCGAGGTTTGAGCGCGGTACCGCATCGCGCCGCGATCATCATCAGCCGGGCTTTATTAACAAATCATTAACCATGATTACGCAGAACTTTATCATTTTTTAGTAGCCGACTTTCCACAGGACCCGTTGTATCGATAAGGACCTGAGTATCCGACCGGTGAGGATCTCTTGCTGTTCGCCTGTGTGGACGGCGATCTGGGCGAGGACCAGCGGCGGCTGGTCTAGGAACTGATCTCCGGAGATCCTGATGTGAGCCACGGGATCCTGCGGATCCGTGGATTGAGCAGGCTGATCAGGGCAGCGTATGGTGATGACGGCGACGAACCCGCCCGAACGTCCTCGCGCCCATTCCCGTCCTCGGGAAGCGACGGTCGTTAAAGATCAAGTGTGCGGATAAGCCCCAGCCGGGCACGAAGCAGACGATCCTTGACCTCGACGGTGGAGATGCCGAGTTCATGGACGGCATCCCGATAACTCATGCCCTGCACGCAAACGAGCAGGAGAACATCCCGTCCTTCGGCAGGCAACTTCCCCGCCTTCATTTCGCTTGCTGGGATGACGTTGGATGTCGATGGATTTTGCTCGGACTCTCCACCACGTCGCTCATTATCTTCCGTCCGGGCCAGGCCAGCACATGAAACGATTGAACGACAATTCGATGTCATCGATGCACAGGTATTCATGGTTCGGGAATATATCCAGAAACCCTGACGCTATCTGGACAGCTTGATCGGATGGCATTCTCCGGGGCATTTTTGCGGTATGCGTTCAGGACAGGTTCGGCCAGGAGGCGACGGAACGGTCGCACCCCTGGCACCTCGGCTTGCCGTGGACTACTGCACGGGCGGCGTCGGCAGGATCGTCAATTCGTGAACATCCACGCCCGGGGGTTGGGAAAGGGCGTAGATGACGCTGCGGGCGACGTCTTCCGGCCGCAGGGCATCGGGTTTGGGATCGTCGAAGAAGGGCGTGTTCACCATTCCTGGCTCGATCAGCGTGACCCGGACTCCGCTGCCGCGCAGTTCCTCCCTCAAGGCGTAGCCGATGGCCGAGACGGCCCATTTGGTCGCCGCATACATCGACCCTGCCAGCACCCGCCGTCCCGCGACCGACCCGGTGATCACCACATGGCCGCGCGCTTCCTTGACATGCTCCAGCACCGTCCGGAGCGTGTATGCGACGCCGAGGATGTTGACGTCGACCATCCTGCGCCAGCTCTCCGGAGGTGCCCCGGAGAAGCCGCCCGGCTCGCCTCCGATGCCGGCATTGGCGAAGACGGCGTCGATGCGGCCGAACCGCTTGACGGCGGCATCCACCATCCGTTGCTGGTCCTGGAAGTCGGTGACGTCGCAAGCCACGGCGCAGGCGCGATCCTCCCCGATTTCCCGGACCAGCGTCTCGAGCTTGTCGGCGGAGCGCGCCGCCAGCACGAGGTTCCATCCGTTCCCGGCGGCGGCACGGGCCGTCGCGGCGCCGATGCCGCTGGAGGCTCCGGTTATGAGCAGGACCTTGGCGTCGGACATGTGCGTTTCTCCTCCTGTAGCAGTGCTTTCGCGCCTCAGGGCGCCGCCGTGGTGAAACGCCCTGCCTCGAAGACCTGTTCCGGACCGCACTTCCCCGGCCTGGACGGTGGTTTCGGCCGCCCGCAGCCATGCCGCCGGGGAGCGGGAGCCGTTCAGCCCGCCGCCCTGTCCCGGACCTTGAGGCTGGCCTCGGTGGCGCGGCGCACCAGTTCCGCCGTGTCGATCGCGGTCAGCCTGCCGTTCCGCTTGAGGATGCGGCCGTCGACCATGACCATGTCGATGTCCGCCGGACGGGCGGAATGGACCATGAGATGGGCGATGTCGGTCGTCGGCGCCGCATGGAGCCCGCCGGTGGCGATCATGACCAGGTCGGCGCGCTTTCCGGCCGCGATCGACCCGACGCGATCCGACAGGCCGAGCGAGCGGGCACCTTCCAGCGTGCCGAGTTCGAGCGCCCTCCTCGCGGTCATGCCGGCTTCCCGCTCCGCTTGGCCGTTGTACAGGTTGTGGGTGATCTTCATGACCTCCAGCATGTCGGCCCTGCCGGTCAGGGGCGTCGTGTCGACCGACAGCCCGGTCGTGACGCCGCCGTCCAGGAACGCCTTGATCGGCGGAACGCCGTAGCCGATGGTCATTTCGGAATAGGGCGAAACGGTCAGGACGGCTTTCCGGTCGGCCAGCATCGCGATCTCGGCGGGCGAGGCATGCGTGGCGTGGACGATCTGGAAGCCCTCGTGCAGCAGGCCGAGGCGGTCCAGCGCCGCCACGTGCCCGTGGTCGGCCGGGGTCGAGTTGGCGTGAAGCGTGATGGGCAGCCCGCGCTCCCGCGCGGCGTCGTAATCGGCCCGGTAGACGGCGGGTTCGACCGGAACGATGCGGCTCTCGCCGCCGTCTCTCTCGACGGCCTGGACGCCGCGCCAGCCGAGGCCGAGGGAGAGAAGGCCGTCGTTCCCGAACTCCTGCCACTGGTCGTGCAGGCGCGTGAAGTCGGCGACGTCCAGCGGCTGCTGCGGCGACAGCGGGCGGTAAGGGCCATAGGAGAAGCGGCCGCGGACTCCGCTGTCCGCCAGCGCCTGGAGACCGCTGCGGGCGTGCCGGGGCGTGCGGATATTGTGGCACCAGTCATGGACGGTGGTGATTCCCGCGTCGATCGCCTCGGCGGCCGATAGCAGCGTGGCGATGTACATGTCCTCGGGATCGAACGCCGCCCCGACCTTCGACACGACCTGGAAATAGCCGTTGCCCTGGGTGCCGGTCGCCATGTTGCGCATCAGCGACGTCCACATGTGCCAGTGGGTGTCGACGAAGCCGGGGGCCACGATGAAGCCGGCGCCCTCGATGGTCTCGGCGGACGGCGCCTCGAGATCCTTGCCGACGGCGACGATCACCCCGTCGCGGACATGGACGTCGCCTTCGGCAACATCGCCCGCGCCGGCATCCGGGGTCAGCACGTGGGCTCCGCGGATGATGAACTCGCCCCGTCGGGGGGACTGGTGAAGAAGCTGGCCGGAACCGGCGGTGCCGGTCTGGGCGAGGGCCGAGCGGAATGGCATCAGCGCCGTGCCGAGCGCTATCCCGCCCAGGAAGGAGCGGCGGCTCACCGCGAGGCGGCGCGGATCGGGGAAACTGCAGCAGTCGCAATGCATCACGGACCTTTCGGGAGAAGATGACGGGCATCGTCTCCCCTCAGATCTGAGGCTGGTTCGCTCCGTTTCCAGGCCGGCGGCTTCTTCCGGTGACCGGACTCGTCACGAGGCCGGCCGATGCCGCGCGGGCGGACGCCTCAGCGCTTGGCGTTCTGCTCCGCTTCCCGGATCGCCGCCTCATGGTACCAGCCGCTGCCCGAAGCGGTGTCGAGGACCGGCATCGACGCCGGATCGGCAGCCGCCCTCGCCTCTTCGGCAAAACTGCGGAACTGTGCGCCCTTCTTCAGCGGGAACTTGATTATCGTGGCGGATCGGATTCCCGGGTTCGCGGTCATAGTTTACAGCTCCTTAAGACTGGCTCCCAAGATCAGGCTGCTGCCGTACTGAGTATATAATGTCGCACCCGCAGGATTTGCACCCTTTTGTGCAGACAGCCTCATTTAAAATCACTCAATGCCTATTTTGTCAGCATATCGTTATTTGCCCAGTTCCTTGGCATCGGTCAGGCGAGCAAAGCCGCGATAGCGTCGGCAGAGGCCCGAATGCGATCTTAGGCGAGATTTGCGGTGATCCCGACCGATTGAAGGTGTGCCGTCATCCGTCTGCCCGGACCGGCGGCGCACCCTCCCGCGTCCCGATGCGCGACCGTCAAGCCGACCGGCACGCGAGATACAGGCTGGCATGCGAAATGCAGGACAGACGAAATGCAAAACGAAGTTACGCGCCGGTGAGCGCGCTTGCCCCGGCGGCAGGAAGCGCCGCACCGGTCCTGGACGAACGTCAACACCTCACGAGAGACCCGCAATGACCAAGTATAAGCTGGAGTACATTTGGCTCGACGGGTACACTCCGGTCCCGAACCTGCGTGGCAAGACGCAGATCAAGGAATATGCAGACTTCCCCACGCTCGATCAGCTTCCCCTGTGGGGCTTCGACGGAAGCTCGACCAAGCAGGCGGAGGGCAGCAGCTCCGACTGCGTCCTGAAGCCTGTCCGCATCTTCCCGGACAGCGAGCGCAAGAACGGCGCGATCGTCCTGTGCGAAGTCATGATGCCCGACGGCGAGACCCCCCATCCGTCCAACATGCGGGCGACCATCCTGGATGACGAGGGCGCCTGGTTCGGTTTCGAGCAGGAATACTTCTTCTACAAGAACGGCCGGCCGCTGGGCTTCCCCGAGACCGGCTACCCGGCGCCGCAGGGCCCCTACTACACCGGCGTCGGCTACAGCAAGGTCGGCGACGTGGCGCGCAGGATCGTCGAGGAGCATCTCGATATCTGCCTGGCCGCGGGCATCAACCACGAGGGCATCAACGCCGAGGTGGCGAAGGGCCAGTGGGAATTCCAGATCTTCGGCAAAGGCTCGAAGCGCGCCGCCGACGAGATGTGGGTCGCCCGCTACCTGCTGGAGCGCCTGACCGAGAAGTACGGCATCGACATCGAGTATCACTGCAAGCCGCTCGGCCAGACCGACTGGAACGGCTCCGGCATGCATGCCAACTTCTCCACCGCCTTCATGCGCGAGACCGGCGGCAAGGAGTATTTCGAGAAGCTGATGACCGCGTTCGAGGCGGCGAAGGACGAGCACATCGCGGTCTACGGCCCCGACAACCATATGCGGCTGACCGGCAAGCACGAGACCCAGTCGATCCACACCTTCAGCTACGGCATCGCCGACCGGGGCGCCTCGATCCGGGTGCCGCACAGCTTTGTGCGCAACGGATACAGGGGTTATCTGGAAGATCGCCGTCCCAACTCCCAGGGCGACCCGTACCAGATCGCCTCCCAGATCCTGAAGACCGTCGCGTCCGTCCCGACGGGTGCCGAGGCCGGCGTCTCCGCCGCCGCCTGACCGCCATCCGGACGCGGAAAGCGGCGCGGGTCCCCGAGGATCCGCGCCGCTTTCCGTTTCGGTCCGACCGGTTTTACGGCCGGGGGTTCAGAGATACCTGCCGTTCTCCCGGCGCCACCGCCATCCGTCGATGCTGAAGCGGCCGGGCCCCGCCGCGGCGAAGGCCAGCAGGCCGCCCGTGATCGCGAGGTTCTTCATGAACTGGGTCTGCTGCGCGGCCACCTGCTCGGGCGGCATGATCCAGAAGCGGTGCGCGATGTAGGTGGCGACGACGGTGAAGGCCGCCACCAGGAGGGCTGCCAGCCAGGTCCATGCGCCGAGGATGATGGCAAGCCCGCCGAAGAACTCGACGAAGGCCCCGAGCGGAGCAGTGACCGACGCGGCCGGCACCCCCATCGACTCCATGCGGGCGGTGAACGCCGACAATTCCATCACTTTCCAGAACCCGCTGTTCACGAAGATCGCGCCGATCGCGACCCGGCCGATCAGCAACAGCCCGTCCTGCCAACCGGCGGTCAACCTGTCCCCTGAAATCTCCACCTCCGCCCTGGGAAGCGGCGCGATCGTCTCGTCATACCTTGCCATGTTCGGCTCCAATTCCTGATGAAAGACCCCGTATCGGAATGTTTCTCACTCCACCAGAGTAAAGCCGTATCCGTCAACAGACCGGTCGGTGCAATCCCTTGCGGAAGATCGGGTTCAGCGGCGGGACAGGCCGCCGGACCCGGCCGGCACCCGCGCCGAGGCCGCCTCGACGGGGAAGCGGTCGCGGGTGCGGTTGCACAGGGCTACCAACGACAGCATCACCGGCACCTCGACCAGCACGCCGACCACGGTCGCCAGCGCGGCGCCGCTTTCCAAGCCGAACAGGCTGATCGCCACCGCGACCGCCAGCTCGAAGAAGTTGGAGGTGCCGATCAGTGCCGCGGGGGCGGCAATCGCGAACGGCACCCGCCATGCCCAGGCCCAGACATAGCCGATCGCGAAGATGGCATAGCTCTGGACCAGCAGCGGCACCGCGATCAGCAGGATCACGAAGGGCTGCTCGACGATGGTGCCGCCCTGGAAGCCGAACAGCAGCACGATGGTCGCCAGCAGGCCGATGATCGTGTAGGGCTTCAGCCGGCCGGTGAAGCGCGTGACGGCGTCGGGGTCCTCCGCGGCATGCAGGGCACGCCGGGTCGCATAGCCCGCCGCCAGCGGGATCACCACATACAGCACCACCGACAGGATCAGGGTCTGCCAGGGCACGACGACGTCGGTGACGCCCAGCAGCAGCGCCACGATGGGCGCGAAGGCGATGACCATGATGATGTCGTTCAGCGACACCTGGACCAGCGTGTAGGTCGCGTCGCCGCGGGTGAGCTGGCTCCACACGAAGACCATCGCGGTGCAGGGCGCCGCCCCCAGCAGGATCATGCCGGCGATGTATTCCTTGGCGTCCTGCGGGTCGACCAGGTCGCGGAACAGCAGTTCGAAGAACAGGATGCCGAGACCGGCCATGGTGAAGGGCTTGATCAGCCAGTTCACCACGATGGTGATCACCAGTCCCCTGGGCCGTTCCCCGATCCGCCGCAGGGAAGAGAAGTCCACGGCCACCATCATCGGATAGATCATCACCCAGATCAGCACCGCGACCACGAAGTTGACCGAGGCGAACTCCAGCGTCGCCAGGAAGCCGAACAGGCCCGGCAGAAGCAGCCCGAGGGCGATGCCGGCTCCGATGCACAGGGCGACCCAGACGCTGAGATAACGTTCGAAGGCCCCCAAGGGAGCACCGGCGGACCGCCGGGCCGTGATTTCGCATTGAGCGGACATGATATCCAAGTCTCTCCTTCAGTCGCCGTCGGGAACAGCCCCCGCCGGCCGGGCGGCATGGCTCGCGTCCACATGGGCGCCGGTCGGCAGCAGCAGCACGAGGGCCGCCGATGCCGCGACCAGGCCCGCGGCGGTCACCAGGCAGCCGGCGAGGCCGAACCACTGGTAGGTCAAGCCCGACAGCAGGCTCCCCACCAGCCGCCCGCCGGCATTGGCCATGTAATAGAAACCGACGTTCAGCGCGACCTTGTCGGCATCGGTGAACGCCAGGATGAGGTAGGAGTGCAGCGAGGAATTCACCGCGAAGGCCACGCCGAACAGGCCTAGGCCGACCATGACCGCCAGGGCCGGGTCGACGCCCGCCCGCAGGGCCCCGACGAGCGCCAGCGGGATCACCGCGAGCACCGCCGCCCACAGGCGGGCGGCCCGCACCTCGGACGAGGTGCCGTCGGTGGAGCGCCGGACGATCGCCGGCGCCGCCGCCTGCACGAAGCCGTAGCCGATCACCCAGGCCGCCAGGAAGCCGCCCACCTGGGCAAAGGTCCAGCCGAGCTGGGCATAGAGGAAGATCGGAACGCCGACGACGAACCAGACGTCGCGGGCTCCGAACAGGAAGAACCGCGCCGCCGAGAGGATGTTGATCTCCGGCGACTTGGCGAACAGGCTGCGGAACCCGGCCTTCGCCTTGGACTTCCCGAAATCCCCCCTCAGCAGCACCATCGCCGCGATGAGCACCAAAGAAAGGGCCGCGGCCATCAGCCAAAGCCCCTGCACGAAGCCCACCGTGGACAGAAGCAGGCCGCCCAGGAAGAAGCCTACGCCCTTCAGCGCGTTCTTGGAGCCGGTCAGCAGCGCCACCCAGCGGAACAGCGTTCCCTCCGCGCCGGCGGGCACCACCAGCTTGATGGCACTCTTGGAGCTCATCTTGGTGAGATCCTTGGCGATCCCGGCCAGCCCCTGCGCCGCGACCACGTAGGCGACGGACAGGGCGAACTGCCACCCCGGGTCCAGCAGGGACAGCATGACCAGCGCCGCCACCTGGAGCCCCAGCCCGGCATGGAGCGTGATCCGAAGCCCCAGCCGCGAGCCGATCCAGCCGCCGATCAGGTTGGTGACGATCCCGAAGAACTCGTACAGGACGAACAGGAACGCCAGCTGGAACGGCGTGAAGCCCAGCGTGTGAAAATGCAGCAGGACCAGCATGCGCAGCGCGCCGTCGGTCAGGGTGAAGCCCCAATATGCCGCGGTGACGATCGCGTAGTCGCGCAGGGTACCGCCCATGTCCGCCCGCCTTAGCCGCGCCGCAGAGAGCCGGCCACCTTGGCTGCCAGCTCGGCGAGACGGTGGGCATAGCCAATCTCGTTGTCGTACCAGGCGAAGATCTTCACGGCGGTGCCGTCGACCACCAGGGTGGATGGGCCGTCGATGATCGACGACCGGCTGTCGCCGCGGAAGTCGATCGACACCAGCGGCCGGGACTCGAAGCCGAGGATGCCCTTCAGCGGGCCGTCGGCAGCCTCCTTCAGGAAGGCGTTGACCTCCTCGACCGTGGTCGGCCGGGCCACCTCGAACACGCAGTCGGTCAGCGACCCGGTCAGCAGGGGCACGCGCACGGCCAGTCCGTTCAGCTTGCCCTGGAGCTCGGGATAGATCAGTCCGATCGCCGTGGCCGAGCCGGTGGATGTCGGGATCAGCGACATCAGCGCCGAACGGGCGCGCCGCAGGTCCTTGTGCGGCGCGTCCACGATGACCTGGGTGTTGGTCGCGTCGTGGATCGTGGTGATGACCCCGTGGCGGATGCCGAGCTTTTCCTGGATCACCTTGACGACCGGCGCCAGGCAGTTGGTGGTGCAGGACGCGGCGGTGACGACGTGATGGCCGTCCGGGTCATACAGATGGTCGTTGACGCCCATGACGATATTCAGGGCGCCCGGCGTCTTGACCGGTGCCGCCACGATCACCTTGCGGGCCCCGCGGTCGAGGTGCGGGGTCACCGTCGCGGTCGTGACGAACTTGCCCGAGCACTCCAGCACCAGGTCGACGCCCAGGTCGGCCCAGGGAATACCGCCGGGCTCGCCGTGGTCGGTGAAGCCGACGCGCCGGTCGCCGATGCGGATGCCGCCGTCCTCGGCGGCGACCGGCACGGGCCAGCGGCCCTGGACGCTGTCGAATTCCAGCAGATGGGCGGCCGTTTCCGGGCCGCCCTTCACCTCGTTCACGTGAACGACGTCGAGCAGGCCGCGGTCTACGGCGGCCCGGCAGGCGAGCCGCCCGATGCGGCCGAAGCCGTTGATGCCGACGCGGATGGTCATGGGTCACCTTTCCGGCCCGCCGCCACTGACGAACCGTCCTGAAAAAGAATCATCGTGCGCGGAGCAGCCCTGCGATCAGCCGGCCGCCGCGACCTCGTCCTCGGACAGCCTGATCCTGCCGATCTCGGCCAGGCGGTTGCGCAGGCTGAGCTTGTCCAGCGCCTCCAGGCGCAGGCTCGTGAAGATCTTGATCCGGCATTCGAGCTCCAGGTAGGAGCGTTTGAAGACCTTCCGGATCCGTTCGTCGGATCCGACGAAGGCGGCGGGATCCTCCACGCCCCAGTGGGCGCTCATCGGCTGGCCGGGCCATGCCGGGCAGGGTTCGCTGGCCGCGCTGTCGCAGACGGTGAAGACGAAATCAAGCTCGGGCGCACCGGGTGCCGCGAACTCGTCCCAGCTCTTCGACCGGAGATGATCGGTCTTGTAGTTCAGCCGCTTCAGCAACTCGATCGCCTTCGGATGCACGGCGCCGCGCGGCTGGCTGCCGGCGCTGTAGGCGTTGAACCTCCCCTGCCCCCAGCGGGTCATGGCGCATTCCGCCATGATGCTGCGCGCAGAGTTGCCGGTGCACAGGAACAGGACGTTGTAGGGGCTCTCCAGGCTTGGACGTTCTGACATCGGAGCACTCCATGCTGCGGATTCGGCTAGGACTGGGCGCGCCCCGTACCGGTCCGGAGGACAGGCAGCCGCGGCGAGCGCCTGCAGCGACGGGCTGCAGACTTCAGGATTTCCCTGGCAGCAGTCCTCGGTCAGGAAGACCAGGAGGTCCCGCATGCCGTCGTAATTCGCGTTGTAGATGATCGACCGCCCGACCCGGCTGGAGGTCACGAGACCGGCATTTGCCATCAGCGCCAGATGGCTCGACAGCGTGTTCGGCGGCACTCCGAGCGTGCGCGCGATCTCCCCGGCCGGCATGCCCTCCCCGCCCGCCCTGATCAGCAGGCGGTAGACATCCAGGCGGGTTTCCTGGGCAAGCGCGGACAGGGAGGCTATCGCATGTTTCGTATCCATGATTCGAGAAATATCGAAATATGACCCGGGACGCAAGACGCAAGTTGCCGCCCGTCCGGAAGGCCGCCACGGAACCCGCCCCTGAACGTGCGGGCTTCGCACGCCGTGCCCCGATGTGGCACGGTGGCGGCATTGCCGTTCCGGCACATCCGGGCGCGGACCAGGACAACGGGAGGAAAGATGGCGAAGACCACGATCACGGCCGTGAAGGCCCGACAGATCCTAGACTCCCGGGGGCGGCCGACCGTCGAGGCGGACGTGATGCTCGAAGGCGGTGCCATGGGGCGGGCGTCGGTACCGTCCGGCGCCTCGACGAGCCGGAGCGAGGCGCACGAACTCCGCGACGGCGATGCAGCATCCTATTTCGGGCGCGGGGTGTCGAGAGCCATGGCGAACGTCGCGGAGGAAATCGCACCGCTCCTGCGGGGCCGGGACGCCGACGACCAGGCGGGAATCGACGGTGCCCTGCAGGCGCTGGACGGAACGCCGCGCCTGGAGCGCCTGGGCGCGAATGCGGTCCTGGCGGTCTCGCTCGCCATCTGCCGGGCCGCGGCGGAAGCCGGCCGCGAACCGCTCTATCGCCGCCTCGGTGCCCTGGCGGGCGCCGGCGACCCGATGCTGCCGCTGCCGATGGTGAACATCCTGAGCGGCGGGCTCCACGCTGGCCGCGGCATGGACGTGCAGGATTTCCTGGCCGTCCCCTTGAGCGCCGCGGACTATCCCACGGCGCTCCACGACATCATCCGGGTACGCGCCGCCGCCGAGGACGTGGTCGACCGCTATGGCGCGCCCGTGCTCCTCGCCGACGAGGGAGGGCTGAGCCCGGGATGCCCCTCGGCCGAGATCGCGCTGGGATTGATGGTGGAGGCGATCGAGCGCGCGGGCCTGACGCCGGGGCGGGACATCGGGATCGCCATCGACGTGGCGGCGACGTCGCTTCTCGGAGCCGACGGATCATACGCCCTTTCCCGCGAAGGGCGCTCCCTGGACAGCGCCGGCATGATCGAAACCGTCGCGGGATGGGTCGGGCGCTTCCCGATCGTGTCCGTGGAGGACGGCCTGCACGACGAGGACTGGAGCCATTGGCCGGAACTGACCCGCCGGCTCTCCCGCATCCAGGTGGTCGGGGACGATCTGTTCAGCACCAACCCGGAGCGGATCCGGCGCGGCATGGACCTCGGCGCAGCCAACAGCGTGCTGATCAAGCTCAACCAGAACGGAACCTTGACCGGCACGCTGGACGCGCTCGCGACGGCGCGGGCCGGCGGCTATTCGACCGTGGTCTCCGCCCGGTCCGGGGAGACCGGGGACAGCTTCATGTCCGACCTCGCGGTGGGCGCCGTCGGCGGACAGATCAAGATCGGCTCGGTCCGCAACACGGAGCGGCTGGAGAAGTACAACCAGCTCCTGCGGATCGCCGAGGAACCTGGGGTATCCTATGCCGGCGCGCGCTTCCTGGCCGGACGGAGGGGACCGTGACGGACTCCGATGCCGGCTTTCCCGAGGACATGCGCCGATTCCTCGCCGACCTCGGCATCCAGGGACAGGACCTGAGAGCCCGTCCGCTGACGGGCGGCGTGTCCTCCGACATCTGGTTCGTCGAGGTGGACGGACGCGCCGTCTGCATCAAGCGGGCGCTGCCGACGCTTCGGGTGGCGGCCCACTGGACCGCCCCAGTCGAGCGGAGCGGCTTCGAGTACGCCTGGTTCGAGAGGGTGCGAGAGATAGCCCCGGCGACGGTGCCGCCGCTGATCGGACGCCATGCCAGCGGCAACATGTTCGCCATGGCGTTCCTTCCGGCGGACCGTTACCCCGTGTGGAAAGCCCTGCTGCTCCGGGGCACGGTCGATGCCGCCTTCGCCGCCGCCGTCGGGGAGATCCTGGGGGCGATCCATGCCGGTACGGCCGGCGACGGACGAACCGCCGGGGCGTTCGCGACCGACGCGTCCTTCCACGCGCTCCGCCTCGAACCCTATCTGCTGGCAACCGCCCGCCGCCACCCGGACCTTGCCGACCGGCTGCAAGCGATCGCCGCGACGACCGGAACCACCAAATTGGCGCTGGTCCATGGGGACGTCAGCCCCAAGAACATCCTGGCCGGGCCCGAAGGCCCGGTGATCCTCGACGCGGAATGCGCCTGGTACGGCGACCCGGCGTTCGACCTGGCCTTCTGCCTGAACCACCTGCTCCTGAAATGCCTTCCGGTCCGCGACAGGACGGGCCTGCTCATGGATGCATTCGACCGGATGGCCGGCGCCTACCTGCCCCATGTGTCCTGGGAGGATGCGGCGGCATTCGAGAGCCGTTGCGCGGCCTTGCTCCCGGCGCTCCTGCTTGCCCGCGTTGACGGCAAATCGCCCGTCGAGTACGTGACCGGGGAGACGGACAGGGAAATCGTCAGGGGCGTTGCGCGCGGCCTCGTGGCCGAGCCGCCCGATCGGCTTTCAACCGTCAGGCACCGCTGGCTCGACGGCCTGCGGCATTGAGACAAGGGATAAGATGAGCCGGAACCCGCTGGTCCTTCCACTCACGCGCCGGAGCCTCCTCCTCGCGGGCGGCGCCGCCGGCGTGGCCTCGATGGTCCCGGCGCCCCTTCGCCCCGCAGCGGCCTTGGAGGCGACCCACACCCTGGCACCCGGCCCCGCACGGATCCGGATGGTCGGCGACGCCTACCCGGAGACGACCGTATGGGCCTATGACGGCCGGGTGCCCGGTCCGGAGATCCGCGTCCGCCAAGGCGACCGCCTGCGCATCGCGGTCACCAACCGGCTGGTCGAGGAGACGACCGTCCACTGGCACGGGCTCCGGGTCCCCAACGCCATGGACGGCGTGCCGCACCTGACGCAGCGCCCGATCGCTCCCTTCGAGACCTTCACCTACGAGTTCGATGCCGTGGATGCCGGGACCTTCTGGTACCACCCGCACCAGCGCAGCCACGAGCAGGTCGGCCGGGGCCTTCACGGCGCGCTGATCGTCGAGGAGCGCGAGCCGGTCACGGTCGACCGCGACCTCTGCTGGGTGCTGGGGGACTGGCGCCTGAAGGAGGATGCGTCGATCAGCAACGACTTCGGCGCCATGATGGACATGAGCCACGGCGGCCGGCTCGGAAACACCGTCACCGTCAACGGCCGCGTGCTCGACGAGGTGCCGGTGCGGGCCGGCGAGCGGGTCCGGCTGCGCCTCGTCAATGCCGCCAACGCCCGCATCTTCGGGCTGCGCTTCCAGGAGCACCGGCCGGTGGTGATCGCCATCGACGGCCATTCGGTCGAACCGCACGAGCCGGAGGACGGCCGCATCGTCCTGGCGCCCGCGATGCGCGTCGACCTCGTGATCGACATGACCGGCGCTCCCGGCGACCGGACCACCGTCATCGACGATTTCTACCCCGACCGCGCCTACCGGCTGCTGGACCTCGGCTACGGGCCGGACCGTCTGCGCGACAAGCCGCCGGACACGCCGGTCCGGCTGCCGGCGAACCCGGTGGCGGAACCCGACCTCTCCGCCGCGGACCGCCACGAGGTGACCCTGGGCGGCGGGATGATGGGAAGCATGGCCGGAGCCATGGTGGATGGGCGCATGACCGACATGCGGACCCTGTTGCGCCAGGGCATGGCCTGGGCGATCAACGGCGTTTCCTCCGGCGGTGCCGACCGGCACGGCGGCGGGGATGCCGGGCATGTCATGGCCCCGATCCTCACGGTCGCGCGCGGCCGGACCTGCGTGATCGCCATGGCGAACGAGACAGCGTGGCCCCATCCGATGCACCTGCACGGCCACACGTTCCGGGTGCTGTCGCGGAACGGCCGTCCGACCCGCTTCAGGGAGTGGCAGGACACCGTCCTGCTGGCCCCGCGGGAACGCGTCGAGATCGCCTTCGTCGCCGACAATCCAGGTGACTGGATGTTCCACTGCCATATCCTCGAGCATCAGGCCGCGGGAATGATGAGCACCATCCGCGTCGCCTGAGCCGGCCTACCTTCGGAGGAGAACCGCCATGCCTGTCCCGTACGTCCGAAGTCGGATGACGCGGCGCCGCCTGGCGGCGTGGGGCGGGGGCGCCGCGCTGGCGCTCCTCGCGGTGGTCGGCCTCGCCGTCTGGATGCAGGCACCCGAAGATGCCCGGATCGATCCGGCGGACCCCGCCCAGGTGGCCCTCGGCCAGGCCGTCTATGCCGGTAACTGCGCGTCCTGCCACGGCGCCGCGCTGGAGGGGCAGCCGGACTGGCGCGAGCGGAAGCCCGACGGCAGGCTGCCCGCCCCGCCCCACGACGTCTCCGGCCACACTTGGCATCACCCGGCCGAAACGCTCTTCGGCATCATCAAGGACGGAATGGCCGCGCACGCCCCTCCCGGCTACGAGAGCGACATGCCCGCGTTCGGCGGCACGCTTTCCGACGAGGAGATCCGGGCGGTGCTGGCATTCATCGCGAGCCGCTGGCCGGAGAACGTCCGGGCCCGCTGGATGTCCGCCGGCATCAGCCGAGGGCCGGCGTGACGCGCCCGGTGACTTCGCCGAAGCCGATGCGGTAGCCGTCGCCCTGGCACCAGCCGGTGATGGTCACCTCGTCCCCGTCCTCCAGGAACGAGCGTTCGCCGCCTCCCGCCAGGGCGAGCGGGTTCCGGCCGTTCCAGGTGAGCTCCAGCAGGCTGCCGAAGCTGTCCGGCTCCGGGCCGCTGATCGTGCCGGAGCCCATCAGGTCGCCCACGCGGGTGTTGCAGCCCGATATCGTATGATGGGCAAGCTGCTGCGCCATGCTCCAGTACAGGTGCCTGAAGTTCGTCCGGCAGACCGTGGTGGCGTCGGCGTTTCCGTCGGGCCGCAACGCGACCTCCAGGTGGAGGTCGACCGACGCCTTGTCGACTTGGCGGAGGTAGGGCAGCGGCTCCGGGTCCTGCGGCGGGCCGGGCACGCGGAACGGCTCCAGCGCGTCCAGCGTCACCACCCAGGGAGAGATCGAGGTCGCGAAGCTCTTGGCGTTGAACGGCCCGAGCGGCACGTATTCCCACTGCTGGATGTCGCGGGCGCTCCAGTCGTTCATCAGCACCATGCCGAAGATGTGCCCCTCCGCCTCGTCCACGGGGATCGGCTCGCCCAGCGCGTTGCCCCGGCCGACTATGAAGGCGGTTTCCAGTTCGATGTCGAGCTTGCGGCTGGGGCCGAAGCTCGGCTGATCCGCGGTGGGCTCCTTGGTCTGGCCGTTGGGCCGGCGCACCGGCGTGCCGCTGACCACCACCGAGCTGGCCCGGCCGTTGTACCCGACCGGCAAGTGCAGCCAGTTGGGCAGCAGCGCGTTCTTCGGGTCCCGGAACATCGAGCCGACATTGGTGGCATGTTCCCTGGACGAATAGAAATCGGTGTAGTCGCCGACCTCGACCGGCAGGTGGGCGCGCGCACCGGCCATCGGCACCAGGGCGCGGGCGCGCAGGGCCGGGTCGTCCCGCAGGATCGGGCTATCGTGGCGCAGAAGCTCGCTGACACGCACCCGCACCTGCCGCCAGGCGTCACGTCCCAGCGCGATGAAAGGGTTCAGGCTGCGCCGGGCGAACACCCGTCCGCCGGACGGGTCCGCGGCCAGCAGGCCGGCCTCCTCCAGCGCCGCCAGGTCGAGGATCCGGTCACCGATCGCGACGCCGACCCGCGGCGCCCGGTCGGCATCGGTCGAGAACACCCCGAAGGGCAGGTTCTGGATCGGGAAATGGCTGTCGGGCGCCACCTCCACGAAGGACCTCAGGATAGGATCGTTGGGATGCATGTCGGCTGCTCCTCAGCGGCGTCCGGGATCGAAATGCTTGCGCAGCCGCGTCCCGTAGGTGCCGTAGTCCTGCTGAAGCTGCTCCAGCCCGGCGGCGAAGGCGGTGACCCGCTGGGGAAAGCGCGTCTCGAACATGAAGGCCAGGGTGCCTTCCAGCTTATGAGGTTTCAGGTCGGCATTGCTCGCCGCCTCGAAGGCGTCCGCATCGGGCCCGTGCGGCAGCATCGTGTTGTGCAGGGAGAAGCCCCCCGGCACGAAGCCGCCCCCGGTCTTGGCGTCGTAGACGCCCTGGATCAGCCCCATGAACTCGCTCATGACGTTCATGTGGTACCAGGGAGGGCGGAAGGTGTTCTCTGCCACCATCCAGCGCTCGGGGAAGATGACGAAGTCGATGTTGGCGGTGCCCGGCGTCTCCGAGGGGGAGGTCAGCACGGTGAAGATCGAGGGGTCGGCATGGTCGAACAGGACGGGGCCGACCGGCGAGTAGCGCCGCAGGTCGTACTTGTACGGCGCGTAGTTGCCGTGCCAGGCGACCACGTCCAGCGGCGAGTGGGCGATCTCCGTCACCCATAGCAAGCCGCCCCACTTCACGGTCAGCCTCGACGGTGCGTCGCGGTCCTCGTAGGCCGCGACGGGGGTGAGGAAGTCGCGCGGGTTGGCGAGGCAGTTGGCACCGATCGGGCCGCGCTCCGGTAGCGTCAGGCTGCCGCCGTAGTTCTCGCACAGATAGCCGCGGGCCGGACCGTCCGGCAGTTCGGCCTTGAATTTCACCCCGCGCGGGATCACGGCGATCTCGCCGGGAGCGATGCCGATGGTGCCGAACTCGGTGCGCAGCCGCAAGGCGCCCTGCTGGGGCACGAACAGCATCTCGCCGTCGGCGTTGTAGAAATACTCGTCCTCCATGGAACGGGTGGCGAGATAGACGTGGGCCGCCATGCCGGTCTGGCTGCCGGCATCGCCCGCAGTGGTGATGGTCCGCACCCCCTCCACGAGCGAGAGCGGCTCCGAGGGGATCGGCACCGGGTCCCAGCGCAGGGGTGACGGCGGGATCTCGACCTCGACGCAGGGTGCCGTGCGCCATGGGCCGGCGTCGGCCCTGGCGAACCTGCCCCAGTGAGCGACGGTCGGCCGGATGCGGTACAGCCAGGAGCGCTCGTTGGACGCGCGCGGCGCCGTGAAGGGCGAGCCGCTGAGTTGCTCGGCATAGAGGCCGTAGGCGCAGCGCTGCGGCGAGTTGCGGCCGATCGGCAGGGCGCCGGGCAGCGCTTCGGACTCGAAGCCGTTGCCGAAGCCGGATTGGTAGGCCAGTTCGGTTGCCATGGGTGTTCCTCCGATCATCGTTTTCCCGCAGGAGCGGTTTCGCGATCGCCCCTTCGATCCCCTTGGATAATCATGTGGGACGGTCATCCGGCTTTTTCCCGGCTTCGGTGCGACGAGGATACCGGATACGGATCCGATCGGAACCCGGCGGTCATCGATGCGTCCTCCCTGGACGGCGGCCCGCAGGCGCCCATGTCTCTGTCATGAACGCGCCTCGCTCCTCCCCTCCCGCCGCGACCGTCTACTATGACGGCGCTTGCCCGATCTGCTCGCGGGAAATCGCCTTCTACCGTCGGCGCGACATGGAGGGCCGCATCCGCTGGCAGGACCTGCGCCGGGAGCCGGTCGACCAGACCCGGGACGGGATCGGCCAGGAGGCGGCGCTCGCCCGGTTCCATCTGCGCCGGGCGGACGGCACGTTGCTTTCGGGCGCCGCGGCTTTCGCCGCCCTCTGGTCGATGATCCCCGGTTTCCGGGGTCTGGCATCCCTGGCGCGCCTGCCCGGCATGATCCCCGTGCTGGAGCGCGGCTACCGGCTTTTCCTGCGCCTGCGCCCGCTGCCTTCAGCCCAGGGCGCCTGCCCGGACGATCGCTGCGGAACATGAGTCTTCCTGGGACCGGGAGCTTCGGCTGGACGGCGGCAGGCATCCTGCTTGCGGCCCTGGCCGGCGTCGGCCTGTGGCTCTGGACCCCTGACAAATCCAGGGCTGAACTGGAGGCCCGGTATCTCGATGCGCCGGCGGACCTGATGGAGGTGGCCGGCTTGCGCCTGCATGTGCGCGACCGCGGCCCCCGGGACGCCCCGGCGATCATCCTGCTGCACGGCTTCGGGTCGAGCCTGCACACCTGGGAGCCGTGGGCCCGGGATCTTTCGGCCGATTACCGGGTGATCCGCTTCGATCTTCCGGGTTCGGGCCTGTCGGAGCCGGACCCCACGGGGGACTACACGATCGGACGCAGCATGGAGATCCTGCAGGCCCTGATGGACAGGATCGGGATCGGCCGGGCGAGCCTGGTCGGCAACTCCCTGGGCGGGAGGATCGCCTGGAACTTCGCGTCGCGAAGCCCCGAACGCGTGGAAAAGCTCGTGCTGATCTCTCCCGACGGCTTCGCCAGCCCCGGCGAGGAATACGGGCGGAGGGTCGAGATACCCCTCCCCCTGAAGCTGATGCGCTACGCCCTGCCCCGCATCCTGCTGAGCATGAACCTGGCCCCGGCCTACGGCGATCCGGGCAGGATGACGGATGCCTATCTCGACCGCTACCACGATCTGATCCGGGCACCCGGCGTCCGGGACGCGATGATCGCCCGGATGGAGCAGGCGATACGCGAGGATCCCGTGCCCCTGCTGCGGCTCGTCCGCGCCCCGACCCTGCTGCTGTGGGGCGAGAAGGACGCGCTGATCCCCCTCACCAACGCCGAGGACTACCTGCGGGTGCTGCCCCGCGCGACGCTGGTGCGCCTGCCCGGCATCGGCCATGTCCCCCAGGAGGAAGCTCCCGCCGCCTCCTTGGAGCCGGTGAAAGCGTTCCTCGCCCGGTGAGCGCGCGGTGTCCCGGCGACGGGCGTCAGGAGCGGCGGGATACCGGATGACGCGGAGCAGGGGCGGAACCGGCGCGCATGACGACGCCGAGGACCACGCCGAGCACCCCGCCCAGGATGTGCGCCGTCTGGGAAATGCCGTCGTCGGCGAACAGCGCCATCACCTCGCGGCCGAGATAGAGGGCGGCCACCAGCAGAACCGTGACCGGGATCGTGCCGGACCGCCCCGCCAGCATGGCGGTCAGCATGATCAGGCAGAACACGGTCCCGCTGGCGCCGATCAGGGCGCCTCTCGGGTCCAGGACGCACTGGGCCAGCCCGACCGACACCGACGCCGTGACCAGGATGGCCAGCATCCTGAAGGAGCCGAAGCGGTCCTCCAGCAGAGGTCCGGTCAGCAGGATCACCACGAAATTGGACAGCAGGTGGGTCATGCCGCCATGGGCCAGCGTCCAGGTCATCAGGGAGATGAGGAAGTCGCCGTCCCACGGCCGGATCGGCCCGTGGATCGCCAGCTTTCCCTGCACCGGCAGGACGGTCGCCGCGACGGCGGCCAAGGTATAGCAGACGGTCACCGGCGCGTTAAGTTCGATCCTGGGCAAGGCGGCACCTGGGCTGTGATATCCAGCCGAGACCATAGATAATCCAGCGGCCGCCGTCACCGGGGAGTCGGCGCCCCGGCGATCAGGATGCGGCCAGGACGGCCTCCTGTCGCTCCGTCGGGGATTTCTTGCGCAACGCGGCGGCGACGGAGTTCAGGACGGCATTGACGCGCACGGGCTTGATCAGGATGTCCGACGCGTATTCCCGCCCGTCCAGGGCCGCCCTCTGGTAGTCGGAGGTGACGAAGATGATTTCCACTCCCATCGGATGCAGCTCGGCCGCGACCGATATGCCGTCGATGGCACCCGCCAGCTCGATGTCGAGCAGCGCCAGGTCCGGCAGGTCCTGGAACGCCGCGCGGAGCGCTTCCTCGCCGGTATCGACCGGTCCCAGGACGGCGTAGCCTTCCCTTGCCAGGATGGATGCCAACCCCACGGCTATCAGGTGATTGTCTTCGCAGACCAGGATGCGCTGCGCGATGGACCGTTCCGTGCTGGCGGCGATGTCTACATTAAAAGGCATCTGGGCGACCCCCATGCTGAGCATGACCTCCGGGATTTGGCCCCCAGAATGCGCCCTGGAATGTTAACCAAACGTTAGCCATAAATTGTGACTCATTGAAACTATTCCTCGTGCCCTTCTCCGCGGTTCAATACCTGCGCGACCTGGGCGTCCTGGGTGGAGCCAACGGCCAGGGCACGGTGTTGCTATGCAGGGAGTTGCGAAAAGCAGGCGCTTCCCGTCCGCACCCGATCAGAAGCCCGCGGGGGAGAAAGTCCAGTGACACGCACCGTCGTACTCAGCACCGGCGGTACCATCGCGTCGCGCTACGGCGCGGACCAAGAGTCCGTGGTGAGCGACGTGGCGGGCTCGACGCTCGGCTCCCTCGCCCCCGGCGTGCCGGTCGCGGCGGAGGAGTTCTCCAACCTCGGAAGCTACCGGATCGACCTGCCGACCGCCTTCGAGCTGGTTTGGCTCTCGATCCGGGGAGTGGACACTCCCGTCGTCGTCCAGGGAGTGCAACATCTGATCCACAAGCCGGTTCATCTCGACGCCTGGCCCGACGGCATTCCCGGCACGCGGATCGTCGTCATCGCCCAGGGCCTGGACCCGGCCGTCGTCCGGCGATCCTTCAAGGCCTTCGTTGATGTTCCGGCCGGGCAGGACGCGACCTGACGTTTTCGACCCCGACCGCCCCCTTATCCGGCCGGCGTGACCGGCTGCCGATCACCACGGAGGCGAGCGGCGTACGACTTTCGTTTTCACCCCCCAAAGCGCAACGATCGACGGATTTCCCGGTTGAAGGATTGAAGCGAACTTTAGGGGAATGCGATCCATGCGTACCATGAAAATCGTTCTTGCCGCCCTGGCCCTCCCGGTGCTGCTGGCCGCCTGCGGATCGGACGACACGGTGACGGAGCGGACGACGACGACTCCGGGCACCTACTCGGACACCGTGACGACCGAGCGCAAGACGACGATCGACGACTGAGCCGGCGGACCGTGATGGGCAACCTGGCTCGTTTCGAGTCCCTGGCGCGTCTCGGCTACGGCGCCCGCGGAGTCGTCTATGTGCTGGTCGGCTGGTTCGCCATGATGGCCGCGATCGGTGCCGGCCAGCTGACCGATACGAAGGGCGTGCTGCGCGAGATCCTTCAGCAGCCCTTCGGCAAGGCGCTGCTGGCGGTCGTGGCACTCGGGCTGGTCGGCCACGCGGTTTGGCGGGTCGCCCAGGCCTGGTTCGACCTGGACGGGCACGGCGCCAAGGCCAAGGGGCTGGCGGTGCGGGGAGGCCTCCTGGCGAGCGGGGCGATCCATGTCTCGCTCGCCTTCTTCGCGGTCTCCCTGGTGCTCGGCTGGCAGGGGCCGGGATCGGGAGGCGGCGGCGACGGAGCCCAGGACTGGACCGCCTGGCTGCTGTCCCAGCCCTTCGGCCGCTGGCTGGTGGGCGCCGTCGGCGTCGCCGTCCTGGGAGCCGCCGCCGGGCACTTCGTGAAGGCCTGGAACGCGTCGTTCCGCCGCTTCCTGAAAGCCGATCCGAAGGCGATGGAGATGATCTGCCCGATCGGCCGGATCGGCCTCGGCGCCAAGGGCGTCGTCTTCGTGATCATCGGCATCTTCTTCCTGACCGCCGCCTGGCAGTCCGATTCTTCGGAATCGGGCGGGCTCGGCAAGGCGCTGCAGACGCTCCAGGAGCAGCCCTACGGCGCCTGGGTGCTCGCCGTCGTCGCCGTCGGCCTGTTCGCCTTCGGCATCTACAGCGTGATCCAGGGGGTCTACCGCCGGATCGACTGTCCGGATGTACTCGCCCGCCTGGACGTCCCGGCCTGACGGCCGCCGCGCCGGTCAGGCGGCCGTCCGGGTCTGCAGGACGGGCGGATCGGCCGGCAGGGCGAGGGCGATCTTCTCGGCGACGATCTGCGCGGTGGCCGCGGAGAGCGTCCAGCCGAGATGGCCGTGGCCGGTGTTGTAGAAGACCCCCGGGCGACGCCCCGCGCCGACGCGCGGCATCATGTCCGGCATCATGGGGCGGAGGCCGCTCCACGGCTCCACCCGGCCGGTATCGACCTGCGGGAACAGGCCCCGGGTCCAGTCGACCAGCGGCCGGATCCGGTCGGCGCGGATGTCGCGGTTCTCGCCGTTGAACTCCGCCGTGCCCGCGACGCGCAGGCGGTCGCGCCCCAGCCGGCTGGTGACGATCTTGGCCTTGTCGTCCAGCAGGCTGACCCAGGGCGCCGCCGCGCGGCTGGCGTCGTCGTCGAGATGGACGGTGATGGAGTAGCCCTTGACCGGATAGATGTTCACCCGGTCGCCGACCATGGCGGCGAACTTCCGGCTGGCGACGCCGGCGCAGATGACGACGCCGTCGGCCACCAGCTCGTCGCGGGACGGGCGGGCCGCGCCGTCGGCGCCGGACCAGGCGACCTTGACGCCGGTATCCATGTGCTCGATCCGCTCCACCGCGGCATCGTGGACGAAGCGGACGCCGAGGCGGGCGCACGCCCGGGCCAGCCCGCGGGTGAACTTGTGGATGTCGCCGGTGGCGTCCGAGGGCGTGAAGAAGCCGCCGTGGAAGTCGCCAGGGAGCGCCGGCTCGATGGCGCGGATCTCCTCGGCGGTCACCGGGCGCCGGTCCAGCCCGCCCTCCACCAGCATCTCGTTGACGCGGGCCGCGTGCTCGAAGCCCTTGCGGTCGCGGTAGAAGTGCAGGATGCCGCGGGTCTCCAGGTCGAAGTCGATGCGCTCCTTCTCCGCCATGGCGAACAGGTGGCGCCGCGCCTCGATGGCGAGGCGGGTGGTCGCGACCGTGTTGGCGCGGTAGTGGCGGATGTTGCCGACGAACTCGGCCATCCAGGAATATTTGTGCCAGTTGGGCGACGGGTTCATCAGGAGCGGCGCGTCGCCCTTGAGCATCCAGGCGAGGCCCTTGACGACCGTGGACCAGTGGTTCCAGACCTCCGCGTTGCTGGCGGAAAGCTGGCCGCCGTTGGCGAACGAGGTTTCCATCGCGGCGTAGCGCTGGCGGTCGAACACGGTGACGGCGTAGCCCTTGCCGGCGAGGGCGTAGGCGGTGGTCACGCCGGTGATACCGGCGCCGATGACGGCGATGTGGCGCATGAAAGTTTCTCCGGTGCGCAAGAGGGCTTTGTCGATCGCTCGCTTCAGGGCGGGACTATTCCGCGGCCACCAGCCTGCCGTCGGTTTCCCGCGCGAAGTATTCGCGGCTCAGCTTGACGATCACGGGCGACAGCAGCAGCAGCGAGATCAGGTTGGGGATCGCCATGAAGGCGTTGAGCGTGTCGGCGATCAGCCAGACGAGGTCGAGCTGGGCCACGGCGCCGAGGAACACCGCCAGCGTCCAGCAGATCCGGTAAGGCTTCGCGGATCTGGTGCCGACCAGGAATTCCCAGCACTTCTCGCCGTAGTAGGACCAGCCCAGGATGGTGGTGAAGGCGAAGACCGCGAGCTCGACGGACAGGAGATACTGGCCGATCCCCGGCATCGCCGCCTCGAACGCCGACGACGACAGCACGGCTCCGGACTGGCCGCTGTTCCAGACGCCGGACACGATGATCGCCAGGCCGGTCATGGTGCAGACGATGAGGGTGTCGATGAAGGTGCCCATCATGCCGACCAGGGCCGAGCGGACCGGGCTGCGCGTGGTGCCGGCCGCCTGGGCGATGCCGGCGGTGCCGAGGCCGGCCTCGTTGGAGAAGATGCCGCGGGCGACGCCGTAGCGCATGGCCGCCCAGACCGCGGCGCCGGCGAAGCCGCCGCTGGCCGCGACCGGGGTGAAGGCGTGGGTGAACACCAGGGAGATCGCCTCGGGCAGCCGGTCGGCGAAGACGACCAGGACGAACAGGGCGCAGAGCACGTAGCTGACGCACATAGCCGGGACCAGCGCCTCCGCCACCCGGCCGATCCGCTTGATGCCGCCCAGGATGACGGCGCCGGTGACGACGGTCAGGACGACGCCGGTAAGCCAGACCGGAACGCCGAAGGTGTTCTCCGCGACCCCGGCGATGGCGTTGGCCTGCACCATGTTGCCGATGCCGAAACCGGCGAAGCCGGCGGTCAGCGCGAAGGCCACGCCGAGCCAGCGCCAGCGCGGGCCGAGGCCGTTCTTGATCGCGTACATCGGCCCGCCGACATGCTCGCCCTTGTCGTCCACCTCGCGGTAATGGACGGCCAGAAGGACCTCGGCATACTTGGTCGCCATGCCGACCAGCGCGGTGCACCACATCCAGAACAGGGCGCCCGGGCCGCCGAGGGCTATGGCGGTCGCGACGCCCGCGATGTTGCCGGTGCCGACCGTCGCGGCCAGCGCCGTCATCAGGGCCGCGAAGGGGCTGATCTCGCCGTCTTGCGCGGATCCCGCCTTGCGGCCCTGCCAGACGAGCCTGGTGCCGTAGCCGATCTTGGCGAGCGGCATCAGCTTGAGCCGCACCTGCAGGAACAGGCCGGTGCCCAGGATCAGCACCAGCATGGGGACACCCCAGACAACGCCGTTCAAGGCGTTGAGGCCTTCGGTGAAAGCTTCCACGTTTCCTCCGACTGAATCTTTGTTCTGTTTCTTTGTTCAGTGTTCCGGGAAGGCCGGGCGGACCTGCGGGCGACCTGGATCGCCGGCCCGGAACCGGTCTTCGTTAACCGGAATTCAGCAAACGCCGTGCCACTCCGGAAAACGCCGTGTTACGGCGCTTTCCCGGGCGGCTTGGGGGCTTATGGGTGTATGCGGAGGTTTACGCCGCCACCGCGCAAAGAGGCCGGAGGCGAGGAAGTGTGCGAAGAATCAGGGGCTTACCCAAGCTGTACGCCAGGGCTTACAGCGTATACGAAGATGTACAGGCGGATGCTGCCCGCCTATCGATGCACCGTTTCAGCCCCCCATGGATTTTGCCATGTTCTGGCGGATAGACTGTATCCAAACCCCTTCGTTCGCCTCGTGGAGGCCGGACTGCCCGTTCAGCTTGCGCATCTCCTTCCCGCCGCGGCAATGCAGGCCGATGACCCGCCACCCCTGCCCGGCGAATACCGGGCTGCCGGAACTGCCGGGTTGCGTGGGGGCGCGGTACTGCAACAGGCAGCGGTCGGCCCGGCTGGGCCGGCCGGCGGTCGGCCCCTCGTGGTCGAGCAACCGGTTGTCCTGAAGGGAGAAACTGAGGTCGCCTCCCAGGGGATGGCCGATGATGTAGACCCGCTGGTCTGCAGCCAGGAAAGGCAGGCCCTTCGAGATGGGACAGGGTTCGACGCCGTGCGGCGTCCCGTCCAGCCGCAACAGGGTCGCGTCGAGATCCAAGGGAGAGGAACTCCAGACCACTCCAGCCACGCCATATTGCGGTGCGGAAAAGCCAGGTTCGGCCGCGGCCTCGAAAGTGACCGCCGCCTCTTCGCTGCACAGGTCGGCGCAGTCCTCGGGATTGTCGCTGACCACATGGGCATTGGTCAGCAGGAAACTCCCATCTCCGAGGGACTGGTGCAGGTCGCTGCCGCGCAGCAGGAAGCCGGTCCCCCTGCCCCGCCCGTCCGGAGCGCGGATCATGGCGACCGCCCGCGCCCGTTCCATGCCCATACGCATCCACTTGTAGGTGGTTGAACCGGTATCGCCCAGGACGCGCTCGAAGGTGCTTGGATCGGCACCTTGCATCCCCTGCACCTGACCGGGCGTGAGGCTGATGCGGCCGTCCTCGCGCCGGAGCAGTTCGGCCCGGAGCACGGACAGCAGCGCGCCGCCCTGCCCGCCATAGGCCCCGAGGTCCCATACCTCGGTGAGCTGGCGCAGGGTGCCGGCGATGGCGAAGGCGTCCACGTCCTGCGCGGCCAGGTACTTGCCGAGCCAGCGTTCCGCCCCGGGCCAGTCCTCCAGCGCGATGCAGGCCTCGGCGGCGGTGGCGTAGTCCCAGGCGGGCAGTACCTCCGTCCAGCGCTGGCCGATATGGTCCCTGATGCGAGCGGCCAGCTGCGCGGCGTCGGGCGCGTTCGGGACCCGGATGCCGTCCCGCTCGGCGCGGCGCAGAAGGGCGACCACGTTGACGCCGTGCCAGACCCGCTCCGCGTCGGCCTCGTAGATCCTGTTGTACCACGCGACGGACTGGCCCAGCGCCGACTCGCCCATGCCCAGCCGGCTGCCCCGGGCCTCGACGAAGATCTGCTTGTAGGTGCGGCCGAGCAGTCCGCATGTCTCGGGATACTCGACCCGGTCGTTGCGGGCGCGCTCCTCCAGCCGTTTCAGCAGGTCGAGGGCGGGGATGAGTTCCCCCCGGTCGATCAGCGCCTGGGCGTATTGGTGGTAGACGAAGTGCGAATCGCAGCCCATCCGGATCATCGCGTCGGCGAACCGTTGCAGGGTGCCGAAATGCCGCCAGCGCCGCAGTTCCCCGAGAACCCTCTTGACGAGGGGCGTGGCCGGCGGGTCCGACTGGCGCCGCAGATGGGCGACCAGGATCTCGGCCGCCTCGTCCAGCCGCGCGGCATCCAGGTTGCGGGCCGCGTCGAGGACGTCATCGACCATTTCCGGCAGGTCCGGCGGTTTGGCAAACCCGGTTGTCGCTGGGGTCATGGACGTTCCTTCGTCGGGTAGGCCCGGTGGCGGGCTGGCGCCTTATGGGCGTCGGGCGATCACCATCCAGGCTGCATGTCATCCGACGCTATATTCTTTTCAGGGAATTTTCCAGAAATCGATCCTCTTCTGCGTGCGCTTCGCTGTCCCGTCGCGGGTCTGGTGGCCGGGAAAGCCGGTCAGCCGCAGAGGCTGTCCGCCAAGCTCGGCCCTGCGGCGGCAAGCGCGCGGAGGGTGGGATGGGCGCTGCCCGGCTTGGCGGCGGAAATGATGCCGGGGGACGGCCCGAACGCCGGGACGGAGCCGGCCAGCGACGTCGAGCAGAGGAGCGCGGACAGGTCGGAGGTCAACAGTTGCAATTCCCGCGCAAGGTCATCATCGGTCATCATTCCGGACGGCGCCGCCGGCCGTGCGGCTGCGGATCGGGACGCGCCGGGCTCCGGGGACGCCTGCGGTGCCGGTTCGGCAGGCTGTGCCGGAGCGGTCGCGGGAAGCTCGGCGGGCGTGGACGGTACGGAAGGTGCCGAAAGGTCATCATCGGTCATCATGGCGGCGTTGCCGGCCTCCTCCGCCGCGGGTTCCCGCGTGGAGCCGGGACGGAAGCGGAGGGGGTCGAGTTCCTCCTCCGGGTCGGCGGCGAGCTGTTCCAGATCGGCGTCGGGATGGGGCCGGTTGTCGAGGCAGCCGTTATAATGATGGGCGATCCGCTTGTCCTGGATGACGCCGCACAGCTTCAGGCCGAACTCGACGGCGCGGAGCGCCACCCCCAGGCGCTTCGTCTCCAGGGCGTCCTCGATGATGCGGGCCACCTGCCGGTCGGCATGGTCGAGGCGCGCCTGATGGTCTGCCCTCCGGGCTGCCCGGATCTCGTCGATCCGCACCCGGATTTCCGGCTGGCGCATCAGGAAGGCGCCCCGCTGCTTGGCGCCGTTCCCCGAATAGCCCGCCTGCCGCGCCGCCTCCGCCCCGCCGACGCCACCGGCCATGGCGTGGCAGAAAGCTTCCTGACGCGAGGTCAGCAGCGGCCGGGAGGATGCGGCAGGCCGGGACTTGGCGGTGGGTTCGGCGGGGGCTGGGGCGGACATGGCGGGGGCCTTTCGGGACGCGGAAGAGGTTGTGGATTATTATCCTATAACCATGACTATAATCAAGCCGAACATCTCGCGTCGGTCCGATCGCATCCGCGGGCCGCGTGGCATGGCGTGGCGGGAGAATCCGCTTGTCTTCAAAGCAGCGGTCGCAAGGCCAGATGCCCGCCCAGCGCCAGCAGTCCCAGGAAGAAGCAGCGCCGGAAGGTTTCGGGCCGCACAAGGGTCCGCACCCGCTGGCCGAGCGCCATTCCGGCAAGCGCCGGGACCAGGGCCAGCAGCGACGCCCCGGCCACGGCCCCGTCGAACGCGCCGCCTTCCGCCAGCCCCGCCGCCATCGCGACCGTGGAGGTCAGGAACGACAGGCCGAGCGCCTGGACCAGATCGTCCCGCCGAAGCTCCAGCGCCTGGAGCCACGGAACCGCCGGGATCACGAACACGCCGGTGGCGGCGGTGACCGCGCCGGTAGCGGCACCGACCAGGAGCGAGAATCGCCCTTCCACCCCGTGGGGAACCGTGAACCGCGCCCGGGAAAGCCCGAAGCACGCATAGGCCAGCAGGGCGACGCCCAGCGCGGCGGCCGCATGGTCCGCTTCCCCGCCGGCCATCAGGCCCGCGCCGGCCAGGGTCGCGGCCCAGGTCCCGATGCAGATGCCGACCAGCATCGGCCAGAGCCGCCGAAGCAGCACCCTGAAGCTGGGACCCGCCGCCAGTTGCCAGACATTGGTCACCAGGGACGGTACCACCAGCAACGCCGCGGCTTCGGCAGGCGGCATGACCAGACCGAGCAGGCCGATGGCGACCGTCGGCAGGCCGAGCCCGATGACTCCCTTCACGAAGCCGGCGATCAGGAAGGCGATGGCGGCGATGATGGTGCCGATGGTGGTGATGGTAGCGATGGTGGTGGTGAACATGGGTCCTCCGGCTGTGCGCGGCCTGCGCGGCCGGTGTGTCCTGTATGCCCTGTGCGGCCTTGCGCCGAAATTGACGATGCCAGGCATCCGCCGCAATGTGGGAGTCACAGTGGCAGCCTTCGGATGAGCCGAAGCCTGCCGTTCCAGCCCCGGAGGGAGCCCCCATGCGCTTCGACCTGACCGACCTGCGCCTGTTCCTGCATGTCGCGGAGTCCTCGAACATCACCAGGGGAGCCGAACGGGCCGGTCTGGCCCTGGCGTCTGCCAGCGCCCGTATCCGCGCGATGGAGGAGGAACTGGGGGTTCCGCTGCTCGAACGCGGGCGGCGCGGCGTGCGGACGACGCCCGCCGGCCAAGCTCTCGCTTTCCATGCCCGGACGGTGCTGGAGCAGATGGAGCGGATGCGGGGAGAGCTGGGCGCCTATGCGCGCGGGCTGAAGGGGCATGTGCGGCTGTGGGCGAATTCGGCGGCCGTGGCCGAGTTCCTGCCCGATCCGCTGGCGGGCTTCCTTGCCGCCAACCCGCATATCGACATCGACCTGGACGAGAAGCCGAGCCCCCGGATCGTCGAGGGCGTCGCGGAAGGCCTGGCGGATATCGGCATCGTCGCGGACGGCATCGATGTCGGCGATCTGGAGACCCGCCCGTTCCGGATCGACCGGCTGGTGGTCGTGGCCCCTCCCGATCATCCGGCCGCCGCGTTCCGGCACGTGGCTTTCCGCGAGATCGTGGACGCGGAGTTCATCGGCCTGGGCCGGCACAGCGCCTTGCAGGAGCATATCCGGCTTCACGCGGCGCGCATGGGGCGAACGCTGAAACTGCGCGTCCGGATGGGCGGATTCGATGCGGTCTGCCGGCTGGTGGCCCAGGGCGTCGGCCTTGGCGTGGTGCCGGAGATGGCGGCGCGGCGGTGCGCGGCGAACCTGCCGATCCGGGTGGTCGGCCTGACGGATGCGTGGGCGCTGCGGCACCTGACGATCTGCCTGCGCCGGTTCGACCAGCTTTCCCCGCAGGCGCGGCTGCTGGTGGAGGCGCTGGGGGCGGATGGGAGCTGAGGAGCGGCAAAGCGCAGCATTCGGAACAATCCAGGACGGCGGCTCCGGTGCCTTGCCTGTCCGAGGGAGCCTGGATGGTTGAATACTTTAGGGAGGCTCCGGTTCTTCCTGGCCGGATTGCCCAGATCACGCTTCATTCCTTATCCTGATCCCGAGAACTACGGAAGCGGCGGGGAGGAATGCCATGGGCAACGAAGGACGACGCGGAATGAAACCTCCTATCCGGCTCAACCGGATTTCTCTCTGCTGCGCGGCCGCCGCGCTGATGGCGGCCGGAGGCGCCGCCGCCCAGGACCGCCCGCCGCCGCTGAAGCTGTCCCAGGATGTCGCCGTCACCTATCGCTACGTGATGGACGGCGAAGCGCTGGCCGCTGCCGCCGGCATCGATCCCGACTCCATGGTCGGCCAAGCCATGCGCGACATGGCCGACATCCAGACCCGCACCCTGCGGCAGGCCTCGACCGGTCGAATCCGTTCCGAGAATGCCGGCCTTGTCCAGATCGTCGATCCCCGGAGCAGGCGAAGCTGGCAGTTCGACACGTCCCCCGACGCTCCCGGCGGGCGCGTCGTCTTCGTGAGCGAGGGGGAAGACGAGGTCGGCATGCAGATCGAGGAGGTTGCCCAGGATCCCGAGTTCCTTATGCGCCGAGAGGCAGGCGTTGACACGGTGGCGGGCCAAGACTGCACCAACTGGCGCATCCAGCCCCACGACGACGACTCCGTGGTATGGGCCGCCTGCTTTGCGGCCGACGGCCTGGCCTTGCGCATCAGGCTGGAGAGCGAAGGCATGACGTCCGTCCAGGAAGCGACGCAGATCGACTACGGCCCGCTCGACCCGGCGTTGTTCTCGCCGCCGGCGGACTGGCCGGTGCAACCGGCCATCGAGTAGCCTGCGGGGGACTTGTATAGCATTCCAATAAAACGTGTGGTGCAGGGAAGCCGTATGGATGACGGGCGGGGAGGCGGTTGAAGGCCTGATGGACGATGGCCGGTCCGAGGCCGATCAGATTGGGAGCCATGAGGAGTTCGGGCACCCAGCCATGCCTGAACTCGTGATGGTCGGCCAAACAGCAAAAGACAATCGCCGAACACACAGCAATTCAAATAATGATACCTTCGTAGCAGCTATCTCCTCCGAAATAAATACTGGTTTTTTGTAATCTCTTTCTAAACGCTATCATTTAGAATTCAATCATCAAATTCATCAAAATCTTGACCATAGACTTATGTTGAGAGTGCCTTCAGTGCATTTTCAACTACATCGAATCGATTTCGCCACTCGGCCATCCCGAACCATTGGCAGTCATGCTCTTTCGTCCCCGGCCTGATACGCCTTTTATACAGGTAAAGGTGCACGCCGCGGCCGTTGACATGTATCCCTTTCGCAACTTGGGCACGGATTACATCACCAGGTATGATGTAAAAATCTACATAGCGTCGCATCGGGATATCCTCACGTCCGTCGCGCCGTCGTCCGAGAGGGCGAGGGTCAAGAATGGCTCCGATATCCACTGCGATTTCGATATCGAAGTTCAGATCTGCGGCTTCCGGTCGGTTCGCCGTGTGTGCCCAGCCAATCGAGTCGACATAAGTGCCACCCTTCACCTGAACGCGGAGTCGATCGCCAACTAGAATATCGTACCCAGGCATGTTCCGGCGTATTTCATCGGCATCGACAACCGGCATTATCTTCGCCGCAGGCGCCAGCATGGCCATCGTCGCGTCCATAGCCAGCGTCCTGCTTATGTGGTGTCTTTCGTTCCGACCGAATTCATTTGATTTTCCAGTGCCGATTTCCTGCAACACTGCCAAGTTCAAGCGCTGGACAATGGCTTCACTGGGACGCCATAGAGGGTTAGCGATGCTGATCATGGTCATGACGCTTCAAGTCATCAAAACTGGTAAATGAGGTTTTGCGGTGGGATGGAACCAAAAGGTAGTTCGACTCCCCCATTGGAAGGATCACGAGCAGGTGCGTCGAACGGCTTCGGCACGCTTGGATCACATTTGAGCATACCAGCCTGAGCAAGCTCTTCTTGCAATGTTCGCCAATCGATTTTTGGCGATCCGTCCTGGCGTCTGAGCCAGCCTACTGCAGGATCATCCGGTCCCTGGCCGAACTGCGTGACAAGTCGATGCCAGAGATCATACACAGCACGGTTCCCGAGGTTAGTGACTTCTGCCTCCGGATACTGCCACCAGCAAAGCCACCGATATGCTGAGCATGCATAAGTTGGTTTGAATGTGAAGAACCCGTCATAATATGGACTGTGGATGACTTTAAGAGCCCCAAGGAGGCCGGTTTGAGATACTTCTGCACCAACCCACAGGCGTCGTCGAACTTTGGTTTGCGTGTATGTTGATTTATCGCGCCAAGCATCCCACGGTGGAGCATTGTGCCAGGAACGAGACCCAGGCATTGCATGTGTTTCGTCGGCCGGTCGCCCCAAAGCAGTTCTCACATGTGCAACCGCGCCGTCGGCATACGCAACAAACCATTCTTTCGTGTTATTGCCGGTCTTGAACGGGCGAAGTCCAACATGAGCGGCTTTTTCCGCTTGGTTCAGCGCCGGGCCGTCCGTTTAGCGCCATAGCGCGATGCAAGTCAACTCTCGCGGCGTCTGGCTTCGCGCCTGCCGAAATCGCATTGGCCATCCAGAGTCCTTTCCAACCTTTACAAGGTCCGGCCGTCCAGTGTCTTGGAGGATGTAAATTACTCTGTCAGCCACAAAGAACTCCTTACCTAAACTGTCTTCAGGCGGTTATCTATCGGAAGCTGCATATAAGCATGATTCTCTGTCCACTGACATAATGAACTTGGCAGGGCGCAGATTTTTCGACATATGCGCCCCCATTTCCAATTATCTGTAATTGTATAGGGCGCCTGAATGCGCGTTGTAATGGAGATGGGGCGATTTGCCTTGCTCCGAAGCTCCTGGAGCCACCGTTCAGGCGGACTCCGGGCGTGATCATGCCGCAATCAGCAGCTTGGGCAGCCGGATCAGGTTGCAGGCAGTGGCTGTCCGGGTGAGCATCCAACCGAGATGGGCAGTGAACCGCACCGGGATTCCCGGAGGCCCATTTGGTTGAGTCACGCCCCCTGGCGACGTCCTCGGTTTGAGCATAGTAGCGTGCTTCGGCCTCGGCGGGTGGAATGTTGCCGATGGGTTCGAGCAGGCGCCGGTGGTTGAACCCGTTGATCCATTCCAAGGTGGTGAACTCGACGGCTTCCAAGTTGCGCCATGGCCCTCGGCGTCGGATCACCTCGGTCTTGTAGAGGCCCTTGATCGTCTCGGCCAAGGCGGCGTCATAGGAATCTCCGACGCTGCCGACCGACGGCTCGACACCGGCTTCGGCCAAGTGCTCGGTGTAGCGAATGCTGACATACTGCGACCCGCGGTCGGAATGGTGGATGAGGCCGCTGCCTTTGGCCGGACGGCGGTCGTGAAGCGCCTGCTCCAGGGCATCCGGGACAAATCCGGCGTGTGCGGTGCGCGAGACCTGCCAGCCGACAATCCACCGGGCACGTGTGGGACTGTCGGGAATTCCGTGCTTGGCGGGGCGGGTTCAGTATCAGGCGGTCATCGCCTTTGCGAACCGGTCGCCGAAGATGACAGCCATCTGGGCTTTGGCGGCCGTCCATTCCCGGGGCGGCATCTTCCAGTCTTTCTCCGCGCGGTTCAAGACGAGAAACAGGAGCTTCAGCGCGGCCTCGTCATTGGGGAAATGCCCCCTGGCCCGGACCGCCCGGCGCAGCTTTGAGTTCAACGCTTCAATGGCATTGGTCGTGTAAAGGATGCGCCGGACCTCGCGCGGGAAGGCAAAGAAGGGGATGACCTCCGGCCACGCCCGCCGCCAAGCCTTGCCGATGGCCGCGTATTTTTCGCCCCAAGGCCCGGTCTCAAAGGCGCTCAGAGCCATCTCGGCGGCCTTGTCGTCGACAGCGTCGTAGACCGTCTTCAGGGCGGCGGCGATGGCCTTGCGGTCCTTCCAGGACGCGAACTCCATGCTGTGGCGCAGCAGATGAACGACGCAAGTCTGAACAATCGTCTCCGGATAGGCAGCCGCGATCGCCTCGGGAAAGCCTTTCAGCCCATCGACGACGGCCAGCAGGATGTCCTCCACACCCCGGTTCTTCAACTCGTTCAGGACGCGCAGCCAGAACTTGGCGCCCTCGTTCTGTTCGATCCACAGGCCCAGCACCTCCTTGGCGCCGTCGGCCCGCACGCCGATGGCGACATGGATGGCCTTGTTGCGGACCAGACCTTCGTCGCGGATCTTGACCCGGATGGCATCCAGGAACACCAGGGGGTAGATCGCCTCCAGCGGCCGGTTCTGCCAGGCCGTCACCTCCTCGATCACGGCGTCCGTCACCGTGGAGATCAGGTCGGCCGACACCTCGATGCCATAGAGCTCCCGCAGGTGTCCCGTGATCTCCCGGGTTGACATGCCGCGTGCGTACATTGAGATGATCTTCTCGTCGAAGCCGGGGAAGCGCCGCTGGTATTTGCCGATCAGCGCCGGATCGAACGTCCCCGACCGATCGCGGGGAATGGACAGACCCATCGAGCCGCCATCGGTCAGCACCGTCTTGTGGCCGTAACCGTTGCGACGGTTGCCGCTCTCATCTCCAGCCAGATGATGATCCAGCTCCGCCTTCAGCGCCCGCTCCGTCAGCGCCTTCTTCAGCTGGTCGAGCAGGCCGTTCTGGTCGAATGCCGTCTTCGCATCGGCTCCAGCCAGCAGCTGGTCAAGGATCGCGTCAGGGATAACAGGATCTTTGCGTCGGGCCATTCAGGGTCTCCTTCTGTTTCAGGATAACCCCGCCAAGCACGAAATTCCCGATAGTCCCAAACGTGTCGATGACGAAGGCCACGTAAACGAAGCCTTGCCATGTCGCCACAAACGTGAAATCCGCGACCCACAAGGCGTTCGGGCAGGACGCCTGGAACTGGCGGTTCACCCGGTCGAGCGGACACGGTGCCACCCGGTCGCTGATCGTCGTCCGCACCGTCTTGCCGCGTGTCACCCCCCCTTCAGCCCCATACGCCGCATCAGCCGGGCCACTGTGCAACGGCGCCACGTCAACGACAGCGGCAACCCGCCCTCGGGCAAGGTCCGGCCTGATCCACTCTCAAAGTGCCATCTTCATCTCGATAGAGTCGTACTCGGCGCGCAACCCGTCATGATCATCGATCAGACCGGCCGAGATCAGCGCCGTGACATCCTGATGGACATTCTTGTAGTCACGGTTGAGCGCCTTCGACAGGCTCCGGATGCTGGTTTCCGGGTTGCGGTGAAGATGCCGCAGGATTTCCAGACGCTTGCTGGTCAGAACCTGCGTCAGTCCCTCCCAGGACTCGAAAGTGATATGAGCCTCTTGAACCGCTTCCCCAGCTTCATGCCGGCGTAGCGCATCCTTGATCGAGCCAGCCTCCCGCGCGAGATCGACCCCGACATGAATCTCCAGCGTGCTCACAGCTTTCCCTCCCGTATCGCAGTCACATCGGCCATGAAATCATCAATCATCCTGTCGAGATCCGTGAATGGATAAGACAATTCATCTTCGCGGATGTGTTTGTGATCGCCCTTGCCCCGCTCATTGTCGTAACCGACCAGCCGCACACCATCGCGGCCATAAAACAGGCTGTATTTGTATTTGTGCCGGCTGGCCATGACCGGCGACGGCACCGACCAGATCCGGATTTGAAGGATCCCACCGTCGTCATAGATGACCTTGCGGTCGATCAAGGGGCGCGCCTTGCTCATCCTTGAACTTCTATCAGGATTTTCCTATGGCTTCAATAACCATATGGCGAGATACACCATAACGAACAGTCGGCAAGATACGCTGCGTTGGCGCGAGGATGCCGTGATTGCCCGCGTGGATGATGCTGGACGGCGAGCCTCTTCCCGATCACCAAGCCTTGCTGCATTGATCAAGTTCATCGAATGCATCTTGGTAAGATGCTGCCTCCGGAATGCCTTGCATGCCGGTACGTCGGTTTCCAACTCCTACAGGAGGGTTGCCGATTTGGGGACTCTGTGCCTCGCGAGTTGCTTGAACTTCTTTCGCTCCGCGTGGGTCGTCCTTCGCCCGCCAGGGCGAACGCCGACACCCTGCATCGACGCTCCGGAAAGGGCGTCGGCGTCGGCCTTCGGCCAAGGCCGACCTACGATGCAACCCGGCCGGGTGTCGATCAGCCGCCGGGGGGCTTCGGCTCCTCCTCGATCCGGGCGGTCAGGGTGTCGCGGGCGCCGTTGCGCTCCACGGTGAGAGTCACCGGGTCGCCGACGCGCTTGAGGCCGACATGGTTGCGGACCTGGGTGGCGCTGCGGACTTCCGCCCCGTCGATGGCGATCACCACGTCGCCGCGCCTCAGGCCGGCGCGGTCGGCGGGGGAGCCGGTTTCGACCGCGGCGATGATGGCGCCTGATGTCGAGCGGGTGCCGAGGGCCGCCGCGATGTCGGGCGTCAGGTCCTGGACGGAGATCCCGATCCGGCCGCGCCGGACCTCGCCGTACCGGATGATCTGGTCCATCACGGTCCTCGCCATGTTGGCGGGCACGGCGAAGCCGATGCCGACATTGCCGCCGCTGGGCGCCAGGATGGCAGTGTTGATCCCGACCAAGCGACCCTGGAGATCGACCAGCGCGCCGCCGGAATTGCCGGGGTTGATCGAGGCGTCGGTCTGGATGAAGTCCTCGTATCCCTCGACCCGCAGGCCGCCGCGGCCGAGCGCGCTGACGATGCCCGAGGTGACCGTCTGGCCCAGGCCGAACGGGTTGCCGATGGCGACGACGTAGTCGCCGACCTCCAGCGCGGCGCTGTCGCCGAACGGCACGGCCTGGAGGTCTCCCAGGGAGCCGCCCTGGGGACCGCCCTGGGAGCCGTCGCCCGGCACGATCCGAAGCACGGCGATGTCGGTTCCGGGGTCCCGCCCGACCAGCCGGGCCTCGAAGCGGCGGTTGTCCTTGGTGGTGACCTCGATCGACTCGGCCTCCGCGACCACGTGGCTGTTGGTCAGCACATAGCCCCGCCCGGCATCGACGATCACGCCGGAGCCGCTGGAGAAGGTCCGGCGCGGCGGCTGCGGTGGGCGTTGCGGCAGCGGCAAGTCGGGCAGATCGAAGAAGCGCCGGAAGAAGGGGTCGTTGAGCAGCGGGTTCAGGGCCTGCGCGCGGCCCGTCACCGCGACGTTGACGACGCCGGGCGTCACCTCGCGGAGCATCGGGGCGAGCGTCGGCACTCCCGGGACCGGGGAGGCGTCCGGCGCCGAGACCGCGCACCCGCCGACCGCCAGGGCGGCGGAAAGGCCAAGCGCCAGGGCGAGCGCGATCGGGGGGCTTGCTGCGGGCATGTCGGGCACACTCCTGCTCGGCTTGCGGTTCCGGACTTCCCCTCCGGGTCAGGCGGGGCGGGCCATCCTCAGAACGGTCGTGGCAAGGATCTGGGCGCGGGCGAGCAGGGAGGGAACCTCGATATACTCGTCGGCGGTATGGGCCTTGCCGCCGACCGGACCCGTGCCGCACAGGGTGGGCGCTCCCAGGCTGGCGGTGAAGCCGGAATCGGCGCAGCCGCCGGTGAACTCGCCCGAGATCGGGTGGCCCAGCTCGGCCGCGACGGCGAGATAGGCGCCGGTCACCGCCTCGCTCGCGGGCGTCGGCACCAGCGGCAGGAACTCGCTCAGCAGGGTCGCGCGCGAGCGGGTGCCGGGCACCTGGACCTCCGCCATGATCCGCTCCACCGAGGCGACGAGATGGTCGCGCTGGTCGTTGGTCACGTAGCGGGTGTCGATCTCGCCCCGGGCGTGGGGGGCCGTGGTGTTGTGGGACTGGCCGCCGCCGGCCAGGCCGACATTCACGGTGATGCCCTCGGGCACGCGGGTCAGGCCGTGCAGGGCCAGGATCTTGTGCGCCATCTCGCCGATCGCGCTGGCGCCGTCGGTGAAGTTGACCCCGGAATGGGCCGCCTTCCCCGTCACCTCGAAGGTGAAGTGCAGCCCGCCCTTGCGCCCGGTGACCACGTTGCCGGACACGCGCCCCGGCTCGGCGTTGAAGACCGCGCGGGCCTTCCGGGCTTCCCGCTCGATGAAGGGCCGGGAGGCGAGCGAGCCGATCTCCTCGTCCCCGGTCATCAGGGCGACCAGCGGGACGCCGGGCGCGAACCGCTTGAAGGCCGCCATGACGAAGGCGTTCATGACCAGCCCGCCCTTCATGTCGGCGACGCCGGGCCCGTAGGCCCGGCCGCCGTCGATGCGGAAGGGCCGGCGGGACGCCTCGCCCTTGGGGAACACGGTGTCGCGGTGGCCCATCAGCAGGAAGGCCGGGGCGGCATGATCGGGGCCGGCAGGGTCGGGAGCCGTGGCCATGCGCATCACGTCGCCGCGCTCCGCGACCGGCTCGGTCTGGACGGCGATCCCGGCGGACTCGAAGAATTGCTCCAGCCGCGCGCCGACCGAGTCCACGCCGGGCTTGTCGTAGGAGCCGCTGTCGATGTTCACCAGCTCGGCCAGCAGCGCCAGCATGGCGGGTTCCCGCTCGGCCAGCCAGGCCCGGATCTCGTGTTCGTTCGCGTCCTTCATGATGCTTCCCTGATTCGTTTCACGGTGGCCCGGCTGAGCGCCTGGGCCGTCTCGATCGCCGGGCCGGCGAATTTGCGGGCGTATTCCTCCGGCGTCCATTCCGCCAGCGAGCCCGCGATATGGACCGCCGCGACCGGGTTGCCGCCGGAGTCGATCACGGCGGCGCCGATCACCACCTCGCCCAGAAGCACCTGCTCCGCCGCGACCGCGTAGCCCTGGCGCCGGACGGCGGCGATCTCCTCCAGGAGGAGTTTCGGGTCCACCAGGGTCTTGGGCGTCAGCGGGGACAGGTCGGAACGCGCAACGATGTCGGCCGCGCGGGCGGGCTCCAGCTCCGCCAGGATCGCCCGGCCGCCCGCGGTGCAGAAGGTCGGCACCCGGCGGCCGACCAGCGAGGCCGCGAAATACTCCCGCTCGCTCTGCTGGCGGATCGCGTAGATCACGCTGGTGTCGTCGAACAGCGACAGCTTGATGTGCTGCCCGGTAAAGCGCCGCAGCTCGATCAGCGCGGGCGTCGCCGCCTCGATCAGCGGGTTGGAGCGGAGATAGTTGTAGGTCACCTCCAGCAGCCGCTTGCCCAGGCCGTAGCGCCGCGTTTCCGGGCATTTCTCCAGGTATCCCGCGAGATGGAGCGTGTGGGCGAAGCGCTGGGCGGCACTCTTGTCCACGCCGCAGCGGGCCGCGATCTCCGTCAGCCCGAGGAAACGGGTCCCGCCGTCGAACGCCTGGAGGACGCGCAACGCCTTCTCCACCGACTGCACCAGCAATGCGTCCCGCGCCATGGATCCTCCGAAGGGCCGATTATTGGGGTTGCCCGCAATCAATATACGGTATTAAATGATCACAAATCGGTATCGCCCTGCAATACGCAATCTCGCGGCGACCCGAAAAGGCTACGGACGGAAAACGTCCCGGGGAGACTTCATCGGCATGCGCACAGCAAGCAACGGAGGGAGACCGAAGATGAAAAAGAGCACTGGAAAGGTGCGCAACGGCCTGCTCGCGGCGGCCCTTCTGGCGGGCACCGGCCTGCTCACCCAGCCGGCCCTAGCCGGGAAATCCGACAACAGCGTCCACCTCGCCTACGACCAGGCTCCGGAGAGCGTAGATCCCTTCTTCAACAATGTCCGGATCGGCGTCATCATCGGCCAGCATGTCTGGGACACGCTGGTCTACCGCGACCCCGATACGGGCGAGTACAAGGGGCAGCTCGCCAAGGCCTGGCGGCAGGTGGACGACCGCACGCTGGAATTCGACCTGCGCGAGGGCGTCAAGTTCCACAACGGCGAGGAATTCGACGCCGACGACGTGGTCTATACGCTGAACTTCGTTTCCAAGCCGGAAAGCGGAGTCACGACCCAGCAGAACGTCGCCTGGATCGAGAAGGCGGAGAAGCTGGACAAGTACAAGGTCCGGGTGACGACCAAGCAGGTCTTCCCGGCCGCGATCGAGTACCTGTCCGGCCCGGTGGTCATGCACCCCAACGAATATTACGCCGAAGTCGGCCCGCAGGGGCAGAACCGGAAGCCGGTCGGCACCGGCCCGTTCCGCGTGGCCGCGCACGAGATGGGCAAGTCGATCACGCTGGAGAAGAACCCGGATTACTTCCAGGATTCTCCCAAGAAGCAGGGGCCGATCGAGACGGTCGAGATCCGGTTCATCCCGGACCGCCAGACCCAGATGGCCGAGGTGCTGTCCGAGGGCGTCGACCTGATCATGCACGTGCCCAAGGACCAGGCCGAGCAGATCGAGATGGTTCCGCACCTGAAGGTCGTCAGCGGCGAGACGATGCGCATCGTCTTCATGCAGATGAACACGCTGGAGGGCACGCCGTCCCCGGCCCTGAAGGACGAACGGGTGCGCCGGGCGATCCTCCACGCGATCGACCGCGAGACCATGGTCAAGGAGATCGTCGGCGCCGGATCGCGGGTGATCCACACGATCTGCTTCCCCGAGCAGTTCGGCTGCACCGACGAGGGCGCGCCGCGCTACGAATACGATCCGGCGAAGTCGCGGCAGCTGCTGGCGGAGGCCGGGTTCCCCAACGGGATCGAGCTGAACATCGTGGCCTACCGGGAGCGCAACCAGACCGAGGCCATGATCGGCTACCTCCAGGCCGCCGGGATCAAGGCGAACCTGAACTTCCTGCAATACGCGGCCATGCGGGAGCAGATCCGAAGCAACAAGGCCATGCTGACGCACCAGACCTGGGGCTCGTTCTCGGTCAACGACGTGTCGGCCTCGACCCCGGTCTATTTCAAGTTCGAGAGCGACGACGTCACGCGGGACCCGGAAGTGCGCGACCTGCTGCAGAAGGGCGACACCAGCGTCGATCCGGAGACGCGGAAGGAAGCGTACGGCAAGGCGCTGGCGCTGATCGCCGAGCGGGCCTACGCGGTGCCGCTCTACTCGCTTCCCGTCTACTACGTCGCGGCCAAGGACCTGGAGTTCAAGGCTTACGCCGACGAGATGCCGCGCTTCTGGGAGATGACCTGGAACTGAGGCCCCTCCTTCGGGCGGGGCGCCGGCTCAGGACCGGACGGGGCCCCGCCCGGCTTTCGCAGAAAAGGACCTCGACGTGGCACTCTTCATCCTCAAGAGGCTCGGCCTCGCGCTGCTCGTAGCGCTCACGGTCTCGGTCATCTCCTTCGTCCTGCTGCGCACCTCGGGCGACGCCGCCATCGCGATCGCCGGCGAAGGGGCGCGGGACGTGGATATCGAGGCGATCCGGCAGGCCTATGGGCTGGACCGGCCGCTGGCGGTGCAGTACCTGGTCTGGCTGGGGCAGACGCTGGGCGGCGACTTCGGGCAGTCGCTCTATTTCAAGACCGACGTGGTCGACCTGGTGCTCGCCAAGGCGCCGGTGACGCTGATGCTGGGCCTGCTGTCGCTGGGCTTCGCGCTGCTGGTCGCGGTGCCGCTGGGCGTGCTGGCGGCGGTCTTCGCCAACAGCTGGATCGACCGGGCGGCGCTGGCGATCGCCGTGTTCGGGCAGGCGATGCCGAACTTCTTCTTCGCGCTGCTGCTGGTCATGCTGTTCTCGATCACCTACCGCTGGCTGCCGGTTTCCGGCTCCGGGACCTGGCTGCATTTCGTGATGCCGACGGTGGCGCTGGGATATTATGCGGCGCCCGCCTTCATGCGGCTGGTCCGGGCCGGCATGGTCGAGGTGCTGTCGGCCGACTATGTGCGGACGGCGCGCGCCAAGGGCCTGCCGACCCGCATGGTCGTTTTCAAGCACGCGCTGCGCAACGCCATCGTGCCGGTGGTCGCCCTGTCCGCCGTGCAGCTGGGATACCTGCTCGGCGGGTCGGTGGTGATCGAGACCATCTTCGCCCTGGATGGGCTGGGATTCCTGGCATACCAGAGCATCACCCACAAGGACTTCCCGGTGATCCAGGCCGTGGTGGTGATGCTGTCGGTGATCTACGTGCTGCTCACGCTCCTGGGAGACATCGCCAATGCCTGGCTCGATCCGCGGATCCGGGTGGCCTGAGCCATGACCGGAACAGCATTTCCCCCCGCCGCCTCCGCCCCGTCCAGTGTCGCCGCCGTGGCCGAGCTGAGCGCCGGCGCCCGGCTGCGCCGGCGCATGTTCGGCCAGAAGAGCTTCGTCTTCGGCGTCGGGCTGCTGCTGGTGATCGTCGCGGTGGCCCTGCTGGCGCCGGTGCTGGCGCCGCACGACCCCTATGCCCAGAACCTGTCGCAGCGCATGGTCCCGCCGTTCTGGTACGCCAAGGGCAGCTGGGAACACCTGCTCGGCACCGACAACCTGGGCCGCGACTATCTCTCCCGCCTGCTCTACGGCGCCCGGATCTCGCTGCTGATCGGCCTGTCGGTGATGGTCATCTCCGGCCTGATCGGCACGACCATGGGGCTGCTGGCGGGCTATTTCGGCGGCAAGGCCGACCTGATCGTGACCTTCCTGATCACGACCCGGCTCGCCATGCCGGTGATCCTGGTGGCGCTGGCCGTGGTCGCCATGGTCGGCGGCTCGCTGCCGGTGGTGATCCTGGTGCTGGGCTTCCTGAAGTGGGACCGCTTCGCGGTGGTGATGCGGAGCGCCACCCAGCAGGCCCGGGCGCTCGACTACGTGACGGCGGCGGAGGCGGCCGGCGCCTCGACGCCGCGGATCATCCTGGGCGAGATCCTGCCCAACGTGTTCCCCCAGCTGATCGTCGTCGCCACGCTGGAGGCGGCGAGCGCCATCCTGCTGGAGGCGGCGCTGTCCTTCCTCGGCCTGGGCGTGCAGCCGCCGCTGCCGTCCTGGGGCCTGATGATCTCGGAGGCGAAGACCTACATGTTCTTCTCGTTCTGGCTGATCGCGATACCCGGAACGCTGCTGGCGCTGCTGGTGCTGTCGATCAACCTGGCGGGCGACGGGCTGCGCGACGTCGTGGCGCCGGAAGGACGGGGCTGACCATGACCGTGGAACGCCCCATCCTGGAGGTAGAGAACCTGTCGGTCGATATCAGGACCGCCGGGGGAACCCTGAAAGCCGTTCGCGACGTGTCGTTCTCCGTCGGGCGCGGCGAGACGCTGTGCCTGGTCGGCGAATCCGGCTGCGGCAAGTCGGTCACCTCGCTCGCGATCATGGACCTGCTGCCCCGGGCGGCGACCCGGCGCGTCTCGCGGCTGGCGTTCGACGGGGTCGATCTCGCCCGCAGCGGCAAGGGAGCGGTCAACGCGCTGCGCGGCAACCGCATGGCGATGATCTTCCAGGAACCCATGACGGCGCTGAACCCGGCCTACACGATCGGCGACCAGCTGACCGAGGGCTATCGCCGGCATAAGAAGGCGGGTGCCGCGGAGGCCCGCGAGCGGGCGGTCCACCTGCTGGAGAAGGTCGGCATCGCCGCGGCCGGCGACCGGCTGGGCCAATATCCGCACCAGCTCTCCGGCGGGCTGAGGCAGCGCATCATGATCGCCATGGCGCTGATGTGCGGCCCCGACCTGGTGATCGCCGACGAGCCGACGACGGCGCTGGACGTGACGATCCAGGCGCAGATCCTGCGGCTCCTCGCCGAATTGCAGCGCGAACTGGGCATCGCCCTGGTCCTGATCACCCATGACCTGGGCGTGGTCGGCCGCATCGCCGACCGGGTCGCCGTGATGTATGCCGGCGAGGTGGTGGAGAACGGCACGGCGGCGGAGATCTTCGCCCGCCCGCGCCATCCCTATACCCAAGGGCTGATGGACTGCATCCCGCTGCCGGGCCGGACCAGGCCCGGCGAGCGGCTGGGCGTGATCCCCGGCGTGGTGCCGTCGCTGGTCGGCGGGATCGAGGGCTGCCCGTTCCGCGACCGCTGCCCCCACGCCCGGCCCGTCTGCGCCGAGGCCCCGCCCGTGAAGACCCGGGGCGACCATGCCTGGCGCTGCATCCTGGAGGACGCATGACCGCGATGATGGACATTCCCCTGATCGAGGCGCGGGGGGTTACCCGCTCGTTCAAGGTCGGCGCCGGCCTGTTCAACCGGAAGCGCACGCTGCACGCGGTCAACGGCATCGACCTGACCATCCGCAAGGGCGAGGTGCTGGGGATCGTCGGCGAGTCCGGCTGCGGCAAGTCCACCCTGGCCCGCATCCTGCTGGGCCTGCTGCCGCCCTCGACCGGGACGATCAGCTTCCAGGGGCAGGAGCTTTCGACGCTGGACCGCCGGGCGGTGGCGCGCCAGGTGCAGCCGGTGTTCCAGGACCCCTATTCCTCGCTGAACCCGCGGCGGCGGATCGCCTCCATCGTGTCGTTCCCGCTCGACGTCCACGGCATCGGCACCTCGGCCGAGCGGCGGCGGCGGGCGCTGGAGATGATGGACCTGGTCGGCCTGCCGGCGCGCTTCGCCGACCGCTTTCCCAGCGAATTGTCGGGCGGCCAGCGCCAGCGCGTCGCCATCGCGCGGGCCCTGGTGATGAAGCCGGAGATCGTGGTCTGCGACGAGCCGACCTCGGCGCTCGACGTCTCCGTCCAGTCGCAGATCCTGAACCTGCTGCTGGACCTGCGGCGCGAGCTGAACCTCACCTACGTCTTCATCAGCCACAACCTGGCGGTCGTCGAGCACATCGCCACCCGGGTCGCCGTGATGTATCTGGGCCGTGTCGTGGAGCTGGCGGAGACGGCCGAGCTGTTCGCGAACCCGCGTCACCCCTACACGAGGGCGCTGCTGGCCTCGATCCTGACGCCGGAGCCGGGGCTGGGCATTCCCGAGACGGGGCTGGGCCTGGCCTTCCCCGACCCGCTGAACCCGCCGCCGGGCTGCGTCTTCCACCCGCGCTGCCCCAACGCCTTCGGCCCCTGCCCGACCGTCGTGCCGCGCGCGCTGGGGCAGCACCCGGCGGGCCTCGTCGCCTGCCACCTGCACGATCCGGACTACAACGACACCGCCACCACCAACAACCAGGGAAACCGCCCGTCATGAGCCGCGACGCCGCCATCGCCCGTGCGACAGACTATTTCGATTCCGGCGCCTTCCGCACGGACCTCGCCCGCCGCGTCGCGCTGCGGACGGAGAGCCAGGACCCGGAGCGGACGCCCCTGCTCGACGCCTATGTCGAGGGGGAGATGCGGCCGGCGCTCGAAGCCCTGGGCTTCACCTGCGACACCGTCCGGCACGCGCGCGCCGGGGGACCGTTCCTGATCGCCGAGCGGATCGAGGACAGGTCGCGGCCGACCGTGCTGGGCTACGGCCACGGCGACGTGATCCGGGGCCTGGACGACGGCTGGAGCGAGGGGCTGTCGCCCTGGGAGATGCGCGAGGTGGGCGACCGCTGGTACGGGCGCGGCGTCGTCGACAACAAGGGACAGCACTCGATCAACCTGGGCGGCCTGAAGGCGGTGCTGGAGACCCGGGGCAAGCTGGGCTTCAACGCCAAGTACCTGATCGAGATGGGCGAGGAGACCGGCTCGCCGGGCCTGCGGGAGGTCTGCGCCGAGCACCGGGACCGGCTGGCCGCCGACGTGCTGATCGCCTCCGACGGGCCGCGGCTGTCGGCGGAGCGGCCGACCGTCTTCCTCGGCTCCCGCGGGGGCGTCACCTTCGACCTGTGGATCGACGCGCGGGACGGCGGGCATCATTCCGGCAACTGGGGCGGGCTGCTGTCCAACCCGGGCATCCAGCTCGCCCACGCCATCGCCAGCCTGGTCGGCCCGACCGGCCAGATCCGCGTGCCCGAGCTGGTGCCGGCCGAGGTGCCCGCGAGCGTGCGCCGGGCGCTCGCCGACTGCGAGGTGGACGGAGGGCCGGACGGTCCCGCCGTGGAGCCCTGGTGGGGCGAGCCGGGCCTGACCCCGGCGGAGCGGGTGTTCGGCTGGTGCTCGCTGGAGGTGCTGGCCTACGAGACCGGCAATCCGAAGACGCCGGTCAACGCGATCCCGCCGCGGGCCTGGGCGCGCCTCCAGCTCCGCTTCGTCGTGGGGGTCGATGCGCAGGCGGTGCTTCCCGCCGTGCGCCGGCACCTGGACCGTCACGGCTTCCCGATGGTCCGGGCGGAACTGTCGCGCGAGGAGATCTTCCGGGCGACGCGCCTGGACCCCGAAGACCCCTGGGTGACCTGGGCGGTGGACTCGATCGCCCGGACGACGGGGAAGAAGCCGGCGATCCTGCCGAACCTGGGCGGGTCGCTGCCGAACGACACCTTCTCCGAGATCCTCGGCATGCGGACCGTCTGGGTCCCGCACTCCTACCCGGCCTGCTCGCAGCATGCGCCGAACGAGCACCTGCCGGTGGCGATCGCCCGGGAAGGCCTGGCGATGATGGCGGGGCTGTACTGGGACCTGGGGGAATCCGAGGTGCCGGCCCGCTGACGCCGGCCCGGCTTCCGGATCACACGGCCGGGGTCAGCAGCGGATGGATCCAGGTCCAGTCGCGGAGCGGACGGGCGGTCGCGCCGCTATGGGCCGGGCCGCGAGGGACCGGGCCTGTCGCCTGGGCGACGAGGGCGCGAACCATGGGGCGCGCCCTCGCCACGCGAAGATGCTGCTTCGGAAGCTGGGTGTATCTGGTTTCACCCGCTTCGTCCTGGCCGATGTTGCAGATGCACATGCCGTCTTCGAGGGTCGAGCAGACATAGACTTGCTGCCCCTTGAGAGAGCCCTGGGTGACGATCGCAAAGACTTCACGGGGATCGGCCATGAAACGCTTCCTTCAAGATGACCATCGGGGTCGGCAACCGGCTTGCCCGTCACCGAGCTTCGACATGATGATCATGATGAAGCGTTAATTATTTTGCAATGCAGCGAAGTCGATCCAGGAAAATCGACTTCCGTATTGGTATTCAATATTTAGTATGCCAGGATCAGGCCATCCTCACGGCAGGGGGCCGGTCCTGAACAGGGTCACCCGCACCCCTCCGTTCGACACCGGGGCGGACGGCGGTTCGAAGGGCAGCAGGGTCGTCCTGGCCAGCGACGGGTCGCTGGTCACCAGCCCGACCCTCCAACCGGAGAAACGCGCGAGAAGCGTCTGCCCGAGGGCGCCGTAGAGAGGGTACAGGCTCTTGCTGTCCCCGATCCGGTTGCCGTAGGGCGGATTGACGATGACGAGGCCGGGAGGACCGGCGGGCGGTGCCAGGTCGCTGATCGCGTGGTGCCGGAACTCCGTCAGGTCGGCGACGCCCGCCCGCTCCGCGTTGGCGCGGCTCATGGCGACGGCCCCCGCGTCGCGGTCGCTGCCGTGGAACCGGAGGTCGGGCCTGGTTCCGCCGCCGGTCCCGCGCAGGCGCTGCCAGGCCGCCTCGTCGAAGCCCGCGAGCATTTCGAAAGCGAAGCGCCGCGACCGGCCGGGGTGGAGGCCGGCGGCGATCTCCGCCGCCTCGATGACAAAGGTGCCCGACCCGCACATGGGATCGACGACCGGCTCGGCGCCGTCGTAGCCGCATTGGCGCAGGAAGAGGGAGGCCAGCGATTCCCGCATCGGCGCCTTGTTGACGGCCTCCTTGTGGTTCCGCTTGTGCAGGGATTCGCCCGACGTGTCGATGCTGACGGTGCAGAGGTCGTCGTCGATCCGCGCCTTGACCTGGATCTCGGCCTCGGCGGAAACGGGGGCGCCGAGTTCCTCCCGGATCGCGGTCGCGATCCGCTGCGCGGCGGCGCCGGCGTGATAGATGCGGGAGCCCTTGCAGGACGCCTCGACGCGGACGGGCACGTCCGGCCGAAGGACGTCTCCCCAGGCCAGCCGGCGCGCCCGCTTGTCGAGCTGGGCGAGGTGGAAGGCCCGGAAGGCGCCGATGCGCGCGAGGACGCGGCTGGCACCGCGGATTTCCAGGTTCGCCCGCCACACCTCGGGCCAGCCGCCCCTGACCGTCACGCCGCCCTTGACGGCCATGGGTTCCCTGAAGCCCTTTGCCTGCGCCTCCGCGCAGAGGACGGGCTCCAGGCCGGGAAATGTCACCAGGAAGATTTCGAAATCGGCGTCCGTGTTCATCCCGCCTACATATCGCCCCGGCGCGCGATCATCGACACCTTTCTCGCGAGATCGTTCCTTGCGCGATCGGCGGGGAGAATGGACGGGGCTTCAGCGGCGGTAGAGGAGTTCCAGCATCCGGGCGATGTTGTCGCGGATCGCCTCTTCCAGCGCGTCCCGCTCCATCAGCACGGGCTCCGGCAAACCGGCGGTGACTTTCCGCTGGGCGCTGGTATCCATGTCGGCGCGCCAGACTTCGGCCCCGGTCCCGGCATCCCTCAGGACATAAACGGCGGTGATGCCGATTTCCGTCTCGAACGGTCCCGGTATGGCCGGCGTCCGCGCGCCGGAGATCGCCATGTCGAGCCGATAGGCCGGGCGGCTCGCGGCCAGAAGCCCGCGGCTGGCCAGCGTGTTGATCAGCGCCTCCCGCAGATCGGTGGAGGAGATCGCGCCGACGCCGGCGATCTGCCCCGCGGCGCTGCCTTGCAGCGCTATCTCGCCGACCTCGATCCCTTGCTGGAGGGTTGCGTCCCTCGGCTGGGGCGGTTCCTGCGGATCGACGGGGACCACCATCTGCGGCATCCGGGGATGGACCGCGCCGGGCTGGGTCTGACAGGCGGCGAGCAGGAAGGCGAGGAGAAGGACGACGTGACGCATACCGCACTTGTACACACCGATCCGGGCCTGTCATCCCATCTTTGGGGGAAACCCGAAATCAACCTTATCGCCCGCTTCCATGATCACCGTCGAGAGATAGTCGGAGAGCATGGCCCTGTCCCTGCTCTCCAGGAGGATCTTGGAAGACACGTTGCCGTTGCCGGTCCTCAGCCCCGGCGTCCGGCCTTCCCAGGCGCCGAGGAACCGGTCCAGGGAAGCGTTCCATCGCGGATCGCTGTTCCGGCAGAAGATCTTCGACAGCGAGAAGTGGGGCACCTTGCGGAAGGGGGACGGAAGGCTCCGCCCCTGGAAGCGGGCCGGCGGCTCCCCCAGGGACCGGTAGCGGGACTCCAGGGTCCGGCGGAAGTCCCGGAACGTCGCGCCGCCGCTCTCCATGCCGATGGTCACGACCGGGATGCCGAGCAGCGCCACGATCCCGGCGATCAGACGGGCGTTCTCCTCCTGGTCGTGGCGAATGGCCCGATCGACCGCGCTATCGACGACGCCGTCCCTCAGGGTCTGCGTCAGCCCCGCGGTGCGCGGCGTATGGTAGGAGCTCTTGTTCAGCACCATGACCTTGGACCGGAAAGATCCCGGGCCGTAGATCCCGTCGAAGAAGGCGTGGGCCATCCGTCCGGCGCGCCCCGCCGCGCAGAGATAGACGGAATTCTCCCACTCCCTGCGGCCGGGATTGTCGCCGACCAGGACGAGGTCGGGCAGCGGCCCGCCGTCCGCGGCATAGTCCGAGAGGTCCCGGTTCTCCACGAAGAGGGACGATACGGTGTCCCTCAGGCCGCGCGTCCGCTCCCCGTGGGCGGCGACGATCTCCCGGAAGGCCGCGACCGGGGCGGAGGTCCCGCCGGATGCGGGCGGATCGCCGGGAATGACGGCCGGAGTGGCGGTCGCCCTCGCTTCCAAGGTATGGGACATGGACCGGACTGCATCCTTCTTATCAGGGCGGGGTTCGGCGGAAGCCTTGAGGCATGGAGTTCCGCAGGTCAAGGGCGTGGCTGTCCGGCACGGTTTTTGCGCACTGCTCACAAGCCTGAACTCAAGGCGAAACTACCCCTTTTTTCGTCATGGCCGGACTTGATCCGGCCATCGTCTCACAGGTCTCACCGGGGCTCCGTGGCTGGAGATGCCCGGATCAAGTCCGGGCATGACGATAAAGGGAAGATGAAATGCCCCGAGCATCAGCTTGGGGTTGATGAGCAATCGCTGTGCCGGACAGCCGTGGATCAAGTCCGGGCATGACGATAAAGGGAAGATGAAGTATCCTGATCATCAGCTTGGGGTTGATCAGCAATCGCCGTGCCGGACAGCCGTGGGTCAAGCCCGGTCATGACGATAAAAAGAAGAACGCTCTACTGGAAAAGCATCCTCTGATCGAGTCGGCAGTCGCCGGGCGGTCCGTGGGGACGGGGCTCCTCCCGGGCACCACGCCCCGCTCCGGCGTGTTCCTTGTCGAGGGGCATCGATCGGGCTATAGAGAACGCCGTGGCAGCGACCGGAGGCATTGCGTTTGCGGTCCCGGCAGGAGGTTCGGAAGGCATGAAACTCTCAGACGTAGATATTCACCGATACCTCGCCGAGGGACGCATCCAGATCGACCCTTTGCCGACGGAAAGCCAGATCGGCGCCATGTCGGTCGATCTCCAGCTGGGGGACACTTTCCAGGTGTTTCCGCCCGGCAAGGCGGCCTTCGTGGACCTCGCGCCGCCCGTGGGGCATCCCAGCCAAGTGCCGGACAAGCTGATGGACCGGGTGACGATCCCCGCCGGGGAGTCGTTCTTCCTGCATCCCGGCGAACTGGTGCTGGGCATCACCGTACAGCGCATCCTGCTGCCGAACGACATCGCCGGACGCCTCGACGGGCGCAGCAGCCTGGCGCGGCTGGGCCTTATGGTGCATGCGACGGCGCACACGATCGATCCGGGCTGGAACGGCCGCATCACGCTGGAATTCTTCAACTGCGGCCGCCTGCCGCTGGCGCTGCGTCCCGGCATGCGCATTTGCGCGCTCAGCTTCGAGACGCTGATGTCGCCGACCTCAAAGCCCTATGCCGCGCGGGCCGACGCCAAGTACCGCGACCAGCTCGATCCCCTGCCGAGCCGGATCAACCTGGAACAGCCGCTCAAGGAATAGCGGCGGTGCGCCGTGCGCACGCCCCCGTGAATGGGCGATGGTTTCTCCTTTGGAAACCACCTGTCGCGCGGCCGGCCATTTCCGGTCACTCCGGAAGGGTCCCGGAAGATGACCGGCATACGAACTGGCGGGATGCTATGTATTGCGCAGCCGGATCGCGGCGGCGGCCGGCCCAATGAGACGCTTCAGACTAAAAGCCCCGTCGCGGCGATGCGACGGGGCTTTCTTATGGACCATACCGCACCCCGAGACCTCGTGGCCGGCGGCTTTCCCCGGCGTCGCGACTTGCCTCCTGCGCGGTCGTCCTGGAATCCGGGTCCCGGTGATCCAAGATCCACTCCACAGGCTCACTCGGCCGGGACCGCCACCAGGGGACGCGCGGTTTCCCGGATCGGCAGGTGGACGAGGGCGCTGAAGGCGCCGATGCCGACGCCGATCCACCACACGGCATCGTAGCTGCCGTAGGCGTCGTAGAGCCGGCCGCCGAGCCAGACGCCCATGAAGCTGCCCAGCTGGTGGCTCAGGAACACGATGCCGTAGAGCGTGCCCATGTAGCGCAGCCCGTAGAGATGGGCGACCAGGCCCGAGGTGAGGGGCACGGTGGCCAGCCACAGGCTGCCCATCACCGCCGAGAACACCAGCACCGTGGTGGGCGTCATCGGCGTCAGGATGAACCAGGCCGAGGCCAGGGTGCGGCCCGTGTAGATCCCGGCCAGCAGGTATTTCTTGGTGTAGCGCTTGCCGGCCCAGCCCGCCGCCAGCGTTCCCGCGATGTTGCCCAGCCCGATGATCGAGATCGCGACGGCCCCCAGCGCGCCGGTCGTCGTGATCCCCATCGCGTGCAGGACGCTGCCCAGCATGATCGGCCCGCACACCTCGGCCACGAAGGCCGGGAAATGGGCGGTGATGAAGGCGAGCTGGTAGCCGCAGGAGAAGAACCCCAGGAAGATCAGCGCGAAGCTGGGGTCGCGCAACGCGCCCAGCACCACCGTCCCCATGCTCTGCTGGAGCTCCGTCCGGGAGACGGGAGCGGGCGAGCGCATCCAGGGCAGCACCAGCAGCACCGCCAGGATCAGCGCCGCGAAGGCCAGGAACACGCCCTGCCACGGCATCAGCGCCAGCAGTCCCTCGGCCAGAGGCGGCCCGACCACCTGCCCGGCGGACCCGGCGGCGGTCACGATGGCGAGCGACATGGAGCGGTTCTCATCCGACGAGGCCCGGCCGACGACGGCCAGCACCACGCCGAAGCCCGTGCCCGCGATGCCCAGCCCCACCAGCACCTCGTACAGGTGATGCTGGATCGGCAGGGTGGCGCCCGCCGAGAGCACGAGGCCCAGCGCGTAGGCCAGGGCGCCGAGGATGATCGCCTTGCGGTCGCCGATCTTCTCGGCCAGCGCGCCGAAGAGCGGCTGGCCGAAGCCCCAGGCGAGATTCTGGATCGCGATAGCGAGCGAGAACTCGGCGCGAGGCCAGTTGAACTCCATCGCGATGGGAAGCTGAAAGACGCCGAAGGAGGCGCGGATGGCGAACCCGACCAGCACCACAAGGCTGCCGGCGAGGAGGACAGGCGTGATGAGGGCGGAGCGCTGGGTCATCCGATCTGTCTGCGCCGGGCCGGGAATCCTGTCAACCGGCGGAATCGCCAAGCCTGCCATGCAGCTGATGGGCAGAGGCGGGAAGGCCCCATTTCGCGGCAAAGCGTGATCAAACCTTATGCATAACGTCTACCGAATAGGCGTCTACGGAATTTGTGCGCGTTTCCGCGCCATTTTTCTTGATCATACTTCTGTATTCTGTATTGGAAATGAAACATAGTTAACGCGCTGGTAATACCAGCTGTCCAACGACCCAGGCCTTTGGCGACCAGCCTGCCGCCGGGCGTTCTGATCGGTAGGGTGGAGTGCACATGACAGGTGAAGCGGAAATCCAGATTTCGTGCCTGCAGTTCGAGCCGCGTATCGGCGAACTGGAGCGAAACGTCGAGACCAGCATTTCCCTGATCCGCGATGCCGCGGCACAGGGCTCGAAACTGGTGGTTCTTCCCGAGCTTTGCAATTCGGGCTATGTGCTCGGCTCCCGCAAGGAGGCCTACGAGCTTTCGGAAACCGTCGAAACCGGGAGATCCATCGCCGCCTGGGCGAAGGCGGCGGCCGACCACGACCTCCATGTCGTTGCCGGCTTCCTCGAGCGGCAGGATGATCGCCTCTACAACAGCGCGGTCGTGATCGGGCCCAAGGGCGTGATCGGCACCTATCGGAAGAACCATCTGTGGAATGCGGAGGCGCTCTACTTCGAGCGCGGAGACCTGGGGTTCCCGGTGTTCCACACGCCGTTCGGCAGGATCGGCGTCCTGATCTGCTATGACGGCTGGTTCCCCGAGGCGTGGCGGCTCCTGGCCCTTCAGGGTGCGGATCTAGTTTGTGTGCCTACCAACTGGGTTCCCATGGCGGAGCAGCCCGCCAACGCGCCGGCCATGGCCAACATCCTTTGCATGGCGGCCGCCCACAGCAACTCGATGTTCGTCGCGGCCTGCGACCGGATCGGGACCGAACGCGGCCAACCGTTCATCGGGCAGAGCCTGATCATCAATCCCAACGGCTGGCCGATCGCCGGCCCCGCCAGCGTCTCCGACCCCGCGATGGTGACCGGCATCTGCAATCTTTCAGCGGCACGGCGCCAGCGCACCTGGAACGACTTCAACCAGGTCATGCGGGATCGGCGAACCGACCTCTATCCGGAAATGCTCGGCACGGCGGCTCGGCCCGGCTGGTACTGACGACAGCCGCGCCCAACGAATTTCGCTCAATGAACCTCGTCCAAAACAGGGAATGAACCATGAAGACGCTTCAATGGATCGGAAGCCTCGCGCTGCTGGGCGCCTTGATGAACGGCGCCGTCGCACAGGAGACGGTCAAGATCGGCATCCCGGTCGGCCTGAGCGGCGCGAACAGCGTGGTGGCGCCCTCGGTCGTGCAGTCGAGCCAGCTGGCCGCGGAGGAGATAAACGCGGCGGGCGGCATTCTCGGCCGGCAGGTCGAGCTGGTCGTCGCCGACGACGGCAGCGGCGCGCAGGGTGCGCAACGCGCCTTCAACTCGTTGGTGTTCCAGGACGACGTGGACGTCCTGATCTCGATGGAGACGAGCGCCGCCCGCAACGCCGGTCTTCCCATCGTCAACCGGGCGGGCAAGCCCTACATCTACACGTCGTTTTACGAAGGGCGCTCGTGCAGCCCCTGGATGTTCGTCCCCGCCTGGGTTCCGGACCAGCAGGTCAAGCCGATCGTCGACCATTTCAGCGACACGCTGAACGCGAAGACCTTCTACCTGATCGGCAGCGACTACAATTTCGGGCGCGGCATGCTCGAGTTCACGCGGCAATACATCGAAGAGAAGGGCGGCCGGGTCCTGGGTGAGGAATACCTGCCGATGGACGGTTCCGACTGGACTCCGATCATCAGCGACCTGCGCTCCAAGAACCCCGACGCCCTGATCACCTCCACGGCCGGCGGTGCGCCCAACGTCACCCTGACCAAGCAGCTGCGCAACGCGGGCGTCACGATCCCCTACGGCAACCTCGCCGTCGACGAGGGCACCGCCAAGACGATGGGCGCCGACGCCACAGGCATGTTCATCTCGCAGTCCTACATGACCGGCATCGACAGCGCCGAGAACAAGAAGTTCCTGGATGCGATGCAGAAGAAGTTCGGCGGCGAGCTGAAGACCCCGAACGATCTCTCCGTGCCGCAGTACGAGGCGATCTATCTCTACAAGGCCGCCGTCGAGAAGGCCGGGTCGACCGATCCGGAGGAAGTCGTCGAGGCCCTGCCCGAAGTGTCGTTCACCGGACCGCGCGGAACCATCCGGATGGACAAGCAGCACCATACCGCGCTGACGATGTATCTGGGCCAGGTCAAGGACGGCGGCAGCGTCGAGGTCATCAAGACCTTCGAGAACGTCGATCCCGGCCAGCAGTGCCCGAACCTCTGATCCATCGTTCCATCGGGCCGGGCGCCGCCGACCGGCCGCCCGCCCCGCTTCCAGCACGGCCAAGAACGGAAACCGGATGGCAGTCCTCCTGCTCGACATCCTGACCACGGCCTCGATGCTTTTCATCGTGGCCACCGGACTGATGATCATCCTCGGCGTCATGAAGCTGATCAACTTCGCCCATGGCGCCTTCCTGACCGTGGGCGGCTACACCGCCCATGTCGTCACCGCCCACGGTTTCAGCCCCTGGCTGACCATACCGGCCGCCGCGGCCTTCGGCTTCGTCCTCGGGATCGTGGTCGAACGGCTGGTGGTCCGGCCGCTCTATTCCAGGCCGCTGGACGCGATCCTGGCGACCTGGGGACTCGGGATCATCATCGCACAGGTCATCGTCTTCGGCTTCGGGCGGGAGGTGCAGTTCGCCCAAAGCCCGATCTCGGGAACCATCGACCTGCTCGGAACCGCCTACTCGTCCTGGAGGCTGATCCTGATCGCGGTCGCCGTCGTCCTGGGCCTCCTGCTGACGGCGCTGCTCTACCTCACCCGCTTCGGCCTCAATGCCCGCGCGGTGATCATGAACGAGAACCTCGCGCGGGGGCTCGGCATCGACAGCGTCAAGGTGCGTGCCGTGACGTTCGGGCTCGGCGCGGCGCTGGCCTGCGCGGCGGGCGCCCTGATCACGCCGCTGCTGTCGGTCGATCCCAACATGGGCCTGCCCTGGCTGGTCAACTCGTTCATGCTCGTGCTCGTTTCCGGCGTCGCGGTCCCCGGCCTGGCCCTGGCCTCCCTGGTGCTCGGCGGCGCCCAGGTGCTCGTCAGCACCTTCGTCAGCCCGATCCTCGGCGGCATCACGATCGTCGTGCTCGCCGCCGTCATCCTGCGCATCAAACCTCAAGGACTCTCCCGTGGCTGAAGCAATTCCGGACGCGACCGGGCGGTCGAGGCGCCAGATCCTGCGCACGGCCGTGGGCGCAGCCATCGCCCTGATCATCATCGGTACGGCGCCGCTCTATCTCGGCACCTACATGACGAATATCCTCACCCGCGCGCTGTTCCTCGCGGCCCTGGCGCTGACGGTGGACCTGGTCTGGGGCTATGCGGGCGTCCTGACCTTCGGGCAATCGGCCTTCTTCGGCATCGGAGCCTATGCCTGCGCGCTGGTCTTCACCCACTGGGGCTTCGGCCCCTGGTGGGCGATCGGCGCGCTGGCCGCCGGCATCGCCGTCGCGATGGTCACGGCTTGGGCGACGGGCCTGCTCTCGTTCTACCACGGGGCCTCGCCCCTCTATTCCTCGATCGTCACGCTGGCCCTGCCGATCGTGCTGGTGCAGGTCATCTTCTCCGGCGGCCGCTTCACCGGGTCGAGCAGCGGCCTGTCCGGGTTTCCGACCTATTACTGGTCGATCGACACCTGGTTCTGGATCGCCGGCACCTTCCTGGTCGCGGTCGGCGCCGTGGCGTGGCTGTTCGTCCGCAGCGACTACGGCCGCATCCTGGTGGCGATCCGGGAGAACGAGGACCGCTGCGCCTATCTCGGCATCCCGGTCTCGCGCATCAAGACCGGCCTCTTCGTCGCCTGCGCCGGCATCGCGGCCGTGGCCGGCTTCGGCTACGCGGCCTTCTCCAACGTGGTGGCGCCCGAACTCGCCGGCTTCCTCCTGGGCACGGAATCCCTGATCTGGGTGGCGCTGGGCGGGCGCGGGACGCTCATCGGCCCGATCCTGGGCGCCATCGGCATCGATGTCACGTCATCCTACCTGTCGGGCAACCTGCCGTTCCTCTGGAACTTCATCGTCGGCGTCACCTTCGTGGTCGTCATCATCCTGCTGCCGAACGGCGTGGCATCCCTGGTGACGGGCGCGTGGCGCCGGTATCGCAGGCGCGGCTCCGCCGACGGGGAGACGGCGCGGGGAACCGGCATCAGGCTCGTCCCCTCCGCCAAGGGGCACCCGGCCGCGGCGGGCGCCTCCGCCGCCCCGATCCGGATCGACGGCCTGACCTGCCGGTACGGCAGCCTGACCGTGCTGGACGGCATCCAGGTCGAGGGCATCGCGGGCCAGCTGCTCAGCATCGTCGGTCCGAACGGCGCCGGCAAGACGACCCTGATGCGCTGCATCAGCAACGGCACGGAGCGCACGGGCGGCACCGTCGCGATCGCCGGGACCGAGATCGGGCGGAGTTCTCCGCAGAAGATCGTCGGGCTCGGTGTCGGGCGCAGCTTCCAGAACACCAGCCTGTTCGACAGCCTGACCGTCGGCGAGTGTCTCAGGCTCGCCCGCTACCGCATCGACGGAGCCAGCCGGCTCCATCGCAGCGAGACGGTGGCCCTTCCCGATCCGGCGCTGGAGATCCTGGCGGCCACCGGCCTCGACCACAAGCTGGGCGTCGAGACGCGCTACCTGTCGCACGGCATGAAGCGCGGGCTCGAACTCGCGATGGTCCTCGCCACCGAGCCGCGCGTCCTGCTGCTGGACGAGCCGACGGCCGGCCTGACCCGGCCCGAGCGGGTCGCGATCGGGCATGTCCTGACCCGGCTGGTCGAGGAATACGACCTTTGCATCTTCCTGATCGAGCACGACCTCGATTTCGTCCGGGAGATTTCCAACCGCATCGTCGTCCTGCACCAGGGCAAGCTGCTGCTCGACGGCACCGTCGAGGAGGTCGTCTCGTCCGATCTCGTCAAGGCCGTCTATGCCGGTCAGGAACTGGAGGCCGCACCGTGAGCGGAACGGATACCCAAACCGCCGGCCGGAGCCGGCTGGAGATCGCCGGCCTGAGCAGCGGATACGGCGCCGCGACGGTGATCCGCGACGTCTCGTTCTCGATCGCACCGGGCGAGATCCTGGTCGTGCTCGGCAAGAACGGGATGGGCAAGTCGACGCTGCTGAAGACCATCATGGGCTTCGTCCGGGCCAGGACCGGCACCATCCGCCTGGACGGGCACGAGATCGCGAACCGCGCGCCGCACCTCAACGCCCGCGAGGCGCTGGCCTACACGCCGCAGGAATACGCGATCTTCCAGGATCTCACCGTCGAGGAGAACCTTCGGCTGGGGGTGACCGAGGACCGCCTCCTCGGCGAACGGATGGACGAGGTCGAGGCGGCCTTCCCGGTGATCGCCAAGCGGTTCAAGCAGCGGGCGGGAACGCTGAGCGGCGGCGAGCAGAAGATGCTGCTGCTGTCGCGCAGCCTCGTCTCCCGGCCGCGGATCATGCTGATCGACGAGATTTCCGAGGGCCTCCAGCCGTCCATGGTGGACCGGATGGCGCAGGTCCTGCGCTCGACCAAGGAGCGGAACGGCGTGACCGTCCTGCTGGTCGAGCAGAACCTGCCCTTCGCCCTGTCGGTCGCCGACCGCTACGCGATCCTGAAGATCGGCGAGATCGTGGAGGAAGGCGACGTGGCGCACGCCGACACGGCCGCGGCCCTGGAGCAGCATTTGCGCATCTGATGCGGAGGAGCCAATCATGAGTATCGAGGCGAATACCTTCTCCATCGTCGCCCGCTGCGCGTCGACGGGCGAGCTGGGGGTCGCCGTCGCGTCGGCGGTCCCGGCCGTCGGCTCGATCTGCCCGTTCGTCCGCCCCGGCGTCGGGGCCGTCAGCACCCAGTCCTGGGTCAACCCCTATCTGGCCGTCCGGATCCTGGACGCCATGCAGGCCGGCAGCGACGCCCGGTCCGCGCTGGACGGCGCGCTGGCCGAGGATGCGGAGGCGAATCTGCGCCAGGTCGGGGTCGTGGACGCTTCCGGCGGCTCGGCGTCCTGGACCGGAGGCGATTGCACGCCCTGGCACGGCGAGGTCGACGGCCGGGATTTCGCGGTGCAGGGCAACATGCTGACGGGCGGCGAGGTGCTTTCCGCCATGGCCGGGACGTTCCGGGAGACCGCGGGGCAGCCGCTGGAAGACCGGCTGATGGCCTGCCTGGAGGCGGCGCAGGCGGCGGGCGGCGACAAGCGCGGCCGACAGTCCGCCGCCCTGGTCGTGTTCGGCGCCGAAGCCTACGCCAAGCTCGACGTGCGGGTCGACGAGGACCCCGACCCGATCCCTCGCCTGCGCCGGACCTTCGGGATCGCCAAGGCGCAGCTGCTTCCCTTCATCGCCGGGATGCCCAAGCGGGAGGGCGGCAGCGCGTTCCCGCCCGAGGTGATGGATCTCCTGCTGCTGTCGCCGCCGGACCGGCCGGCGGGTGGAGGGAGCGCCGAGCCATGAGCAGCGGAGGAGGAAAAGACGTCATGACCGGACACGCATCGGACCCCGGGAGCCTGGTCGCGTCGGAGCGGGACGCCGAGATCCGCGAGGCGTACAAGGTCGTCGCCGCCGAGATCGGGAAGCTGCGCGGCCTGGACCTGGGCGACCACCACCCCGCCGTCGTGTTCCGTCCGCTGCGGAAGAAGGAATCCTCCTGATGCGCGTCGAAGAAGCCATGCACCGGCCGATCGGGGAAGCCGCGGAGGCGATCAGGGCCGGGGAGCTCTCCCCCGTCGGGCTCACGGCCGCCTATCTGGATCGGATCGCGGCGAAGGACGGCGATCTGAACGCCTTCGTCCATGTCGCGGCCGACGCCCTCGACCAGGCGGAAAGCCTTGCCGCGGCGGCCAGGGAGGGGAGGATCCTGGGCCCGCTCCACGGCATTCCCCTCGCGATCAAGGACAATTACCTGACCGCGGACATGCCGACGCGGGCGGGCACCGAAGCCACGATCGAGTTTCCCAGGACGGAGGGGGCGGCGGTCCGCAAGCTGCGCGAGGCCGGCGCCATCCTGCTCGGCAAGACCCGGATGCATGAATTCGCCTGGGGCATGGAGACTCCGCCGGCCCGCAACCCGTTCGATCCGGACCGGGTTCCCGGCGGCTCCAGCGGCGGTTCGGGGGTCGCCGTCACGGCGGGTTTCGCCATGGCGGCGCTCGGGTCCGACACCGGCGGGTCGATCCGGATTCCGGCAAGCCTTTGCGGCACCGTCGGCATCAAGCCGACCTTCGGGCGGATCGGACGGTCCGGCATCGTTCCCCACAGCTGGTCCCTGGACCATGCCGGTCCGCTGACGCGCAGCGTCGCCGACGCCGCCCTGCTGGTCGACGTCCTGTCCGGTCACGACCCCGATGATGCCGGCTCCGCCGACGAACCGCCGACCGCGCTGCACCCGATCGTCCCGTCGGCACGCGAAGCCGGCGCCGCCGGACTGCGGGTCGGCGTCTGCCGCAACCATTTCTTCGAGGCGCTGGACGACGAGGTCGGCGCCGCCGTCGAAGCGACGATCTCCCGGCTCGCCGCCGGCGGCGCCGAGGTGGTCGAGTTCCGGGTGCCGGAGCTGGCCTATGGCCTGGGAGCCATCTTCGCGATCGAGCTGGCGTCCTCGACCGCCTACCATGTCCATCACCTGGCGGCGGGCAGGACATCCGCCTATCGGGACGATGTCCGCCTGCTGGTGGAGATGGGACGCCTCGTCACCGCATCCGATTACCTCCAGGCGGAGCGGTACCGGACGATGCTGGCGGAGAAGTTCCTCCGGGTGTTCGCCGGGGTGGACGTCGTCGTCGGCCCGACGATGCCGATCACGGCCTGGCTCTCGGGCCAGCGGGAGGTCGAGCTCGACGGCAGGCGCGAGAGCGTGCTCGAAACCTCCTGGAGGTTCACCTATCCCTGGAACCTGCTCGGCCTGCCGGCCATCAGCCTGCCCTGCGGCTACGACCGAAACGGCCTTCCCATCGGATTCCAGATCGCGGGAGCCGCATTCGACGAGGCGAGCGTGATCCGGGCCGCGGCCGTGGTGGAGCGGACGGTGCAGATGCGGTGGTGCTTCTGAGCTGGAATTCGCAGGTTTCGGGAGATTGGCAGACCTCAAGCATTGATCCAGAAGAAGTCTTCGGCGGCGATGAACTGGAGTGTCGGCGGGTCGAGGTCACGCTGGCCGGGGTTTGCCGCCACCTCGGCGTCGAAACCCAGCGGCAGTGGTCCCATCTCGCAGTCCTGCGCACCACCCCGGCCTTGCACGACCTATTCTCCCTGATCACCCTCGGGCGCGCGCGGCATCATCGTCTTCAACCATGGCGGGCGGAGGCTGGACACCCTGCCGGTGGCCGATGAAACTGCCGGGCGCGTGCCGGTGCTGATGGACGGGGGCATCCGACGGGGAACCGACATCCTCAAGGCCCTCGCCCTGGGCGCTTCCGCCGTGATGGTCGGCGAGCCGGTCCTGCACGCCCTGTCCGTCGGCGGCGCCATCCTGCAGACCGAGTTGGAGGTCGCCATGGCGCTGACCGGACGGGCGCGCCTGAACCGACATCGACCGGTCGGCGATCTGGACATTCTGAAGATGTGCCCGATCAGGTTGAACCGCTCCGGTTCACTCGACGCATCGTGTTGCGCCATGGGCGCAACCTACGGCTCGATGCGATGCGGGCCGACGGTCGTCGGTTGCATCCATGGCGCAACGCGTCGGATCGGCTGTCTCGGGCGGAGCGACCTAATCGGGAACAGCCCTAACGGCTTGCGTCCCGCCCAAAAGAGCAATATGAGAATGTTTCGCATTCGCGATATCGGAGCAGCTTCGGCGGATCACCGCCCGAGATCACCGCCCGGCAGGGGCCCAGCATGGAAGGACAAGAGGATGGCATATCGCCCGATAGCGCCGACATTGGCGGGGTTCGCGAAGATCCTATCGGTTGCCGCCGCGGTCGTCGCGCTGGCGCAGGCCGTGCCGGCTTCGGCCCAGGAGCGGATCGAGATCACCCACGCGCAGGGCAGGACGTCCGTTCCCCGCAACCCCGAGCGGATCGTCGTCTTCGACCTGGCGTCCCTCGACACCCTCGACGCGCTGGGCGTCGAGATCGACGGGGTGCCGGGCGGACTGCTGCCGGAGTATCTGTCCAAATACCGGTCCGACGACCACGCGAAGGTCGGGACGCTGTTCGAACCGGACTACGAGGCGGTCAACGCCCTCGCTCCCGACCTGATCGTCGTCGGCGGACGCTCGTCGACCAAGTACAGGGAACTGGCCCGGATCGCGCCGACCATCGACATGACGGTCGATACGGGCGACTACATGGGCAGCGTCACCCGCAACGTCGAGCAGCTCGGCCGCATCTTCGGCAAGGAGACGGAGGCGGAGAGCAAGCTGGCGACGATCCGCCGCTCGATCGAGGACCTGCGCGCCACCGCGTCGGGCATCGGCGAAGGGTTGCTGGTCCTGACCACGGGGGCCAAGATGAGCGCCTACGGCCCGGGATCGCGGTTCGGCATCCTGCACGACGTGTTCGCCGTGAAGCCTGCGGAGGAGAACCTCCAGGCCTCGCTGCACGGCCAGTCGATCTCCTCCGAGTTCATCCTGGCGGCGAACCCCGACTGGCTGTTCGTGATCGACCGCGATGCGGCGATCGGGTCGGGGAACTCCTCCGGAGCCGTGCTCGGCAACGAGCTGGTGGCCCAGACCAAGGCCTGGAAGCAGGACAACGTCGTCTATCTGGACGCGGTGAACTGGTATCTGGTCGGCGGCGGGCTGATCTCGCTCCAGGCCATGGTCGACCAGCTGTCCCAAGCCTTCGCGAAGAGCGGCTGACCGGCTCCGGGCACCGGCCGCCCCCAACCCGCTCCATCGGACTTCCATGACGAAATTCCTCCTCGCCGCGGCCGGCGTCGGCCTGCTGGCCGTCCTCAGCCTGTTCGTGGGAGCCACTCCCCTGTCGCCGGCCACGCTGCTCGCCGCCGGGCCGGAGAGCGAGGCCGTGCGGGTGCTGCTGGCCAGCCGCATCCCCCGCACCGTCGCCGTGATCCTGTCCGGGATGGCGATGGGCGTCAGCGGCCTGATCATGCAGCTGATCGTGCGAAACCACTTCGTCGAGCCCGGCACCGCCGGGACGGTGGAATCCGCGAGCCTGGGCATCCTGATCGCGACGCTGCTGGCGCCCGGCATCGACCTGATCGGCAAGATGACGGTCGCGGCCCTGTGCGCCCTGGCCGGCACGGCCCTGTTCCTGTTCATCCTGAGCCGCATCCCCCTGCGCTCGGCCCTCCTGGTGCCGCTCATCGGCCTGATGCTCGGCGGGATCTTCGACTCCGTCACGACCTTCTTCGCGTACCGCTACGACCTGCTGCAATCGCTGAACGCCTGGACCACGGGCGACTTCTCCGGCGTCCTGCGCGGCCGCTACGAACTGCTGTGGATCGCCTTCGCCCTGACCGCCGCCGCCTATCTGGCGGCCGACCGCTTCACGGTGGCCGGCATGGGCCGGGACTTCACGACCAACCTGGGAATGAACTACCGGCGGGCCCTGTCCTTCGGGCTGGTCATCGTCTCCATGAGCACGGCCGTGGTCGTCGCGACGGTGGGGACCATCCCCTTCCTGGGGCTGATCGTGCCGAACCTGGTCAGCATGGCCGTGGGCGACAACGCGCGCCGCGCGGTCCCCTGGGTGGCGCTGGGCAGCGCCGCGTTCGTCCTGGTCTGCGACCTGATCGGCCGGACCGTGCGCCACCCCTACGAGATCCCGGTGGGCACGATCGTCGGCGTCGTCGGGAGCGCGCTGTTCCTCTATCTCCTGCTCAGGAAGGGCGCCTCCGATGGTTAGGCCCGGGATGCCGACCCCGCGGCAGGCGCTGCTGCTCCTTTCCTTCGCCGCGCTGGCGGCCATCGCCGCCTTCATGACCCTCGGCGTGCGGGGAAACTGGGATTTCGTCCTGCCCTTCCGCGGGACCAAGGTCGCCGTGATGGTGCTGGTCGCCTATGCCGTCGCCGTCTCCACGGTGCTGTTCCAGACGGTGACCGGCAACCGCATCCTGACGCCGGCCATCATGGGCTTCGATTCCCTCTACGTGCTGATCCAGAGCTGCGCCGTGTTCCTGCTCGGATCGACCAACGTGGCGATGATCGACCACCGGCTGCGCTTCGGCGGGGAGGTCGCGGTGATGGTGGCCTTCTCCGTCGTCCTCTACGGCGCGATCTTCTCCAGGAGCCGGCGCGACCTGCACCTGCTGATCCTGGTCGGAATCGTCTTCGGCATCTTCTTCCGGAGCTTGGCGAACTTCCTCCAGCGGCTGATCGATCCGGCCGAGTTCGCCTTCCTCCAGGACCGGTTCTTCGCGAGCTTCAACTCGGTCGAAAGCGACCTGCTGGCGACGGCCGCCCTCCTGGTCGCCGCGGTGTCGCTGGTCGCGTGGCGCATCATGCACAGTTTCGACGTGCTGGCCCTGGGGCGGGAGCGGTCGATCGGCCTGGGGGTCGACCATCGGCGGATGGTGACGATCGTCCTGGTGCTGGTGGCGGTGCTGGTGTCGGTATCGACGGCGCTGGTCGGACCGATCACCTTCTTCGGGCTGCTGGTGGCGAACCTGGCCTATCTGGCGGTCCCGTCGGGCAAGCACCGCTTCGTGCTTCCGGCCGCCGTGCTGCTCGCGGTCATCGCCCTGGTCGGCGGGCAGACGATCCTGGAACGGATCTTCGCCTTCGACACCAACCTTCGGATCATCATCGAGTTCCTGGGAGGAATCGTGTTCATCAGCCTAGTCGTACAGGGGAAGGCCCGATGATCGAGGCGAAGGACGTCACCAAGCGCTATGACGGCACCGTCGTGGTCAGGGACGTGTCGCTGCGCCTGCCGGCGGGCGGCGTCATCTCCATCATCGGCCCGAACGGGGCGGGGAAATCGACGCTGCTGTCCATGATCAGCCGCCTGCTGCCCATGTCCGCCGGCACGGTGACGGTCGACGGGCTGGACGTGACCCGGACGCCGAGCGCCGTCCTGGCGCAGCGTCTCTCCATCCTGCGCCAGGACAACCATATCGCCTCGCGGCTGACGGTCCGCGACCTGGTGGAGTTCGGGCGCTATCCCTATTCGAAGGGCCGCCTGACCGAGGCCGACCGCGCGCATGTGGAGCGGGCGATCGACCATCTCGGCCTCGGCGCGTTGTCCGGGCGCTTCCTGGACCAGCTTTCCGGAGGGCAGCGGCAGCGCGCCTTCGTCGCGATGGTGCTGTGCCAGGACACCGACTATGTCCTGCTGGACGAGCCGCTCAACAATCTGGACATGCGGCATGCCGTTTCCATGATGAAGCAGGTCCGGCGCTTCGCCGACGAGATGGGCAAGACGATCGTGCTGGTCCTCCACGACATCAATTTCGCGTCCTGCTATTCGGACCACATCGTCGCCATGCGCGACGGCGCGGTGCTGTTCCAGGGACCGCCCGAGGCGGTCATCCGCGAGGAGGTGCTGGAGGCCGTCTATGATCTCCCCATGACGGTGCAGGTCGTCGAGGGCAAGCGGATCTGCGTCTATTTCACCTGATCTTTCGCCCCTGGGCCGCCCCTGGGCCGGCCCGGACCCGGGCAGACCCGTTGCGCCGCCCCGGAGCGTCGTCTAACGTCCCGGGATGAGCACCATCATACTCCTCGCCGCTTCGTTTCCCGCCGAACTCAAGGACAGGATCACCGGGATCGCCGGGAACGGACCCCGCTGCAGGGTGGCGGGCCCGTTCGACCCGCCGACCGGGGCCGCCCTTTCGCCCGGCGACGCGGCGGCCGTCCGCGTGCTGGTCACCATGGGAACCTTGAGGACCGACGCGGAGGTCATGGCCCGCCTGCCCTCGCTCGGCCTGATCTGCTGCTACGGCACCGGCTACGAGGGCGTCGACCTGGAGGAGGCGCGCAAGCGCGGGATCATGGTCACGCACAGCCCGGCGGCCAACGCCCCGGCGGTCGCGGACCACGCGATGGCGCTGCTGCTGGCGGCAGGCCGGCGGATCGCCCTGGCCGACAGGTTCGTCCGCGACGGGCTGTGGAGCGGCCATTCCGCGGCGCGCATGCCGCTGGTGCGCGGGCTGACCGGGCGCAGGATCGGCGTGTTCGGCTTCGGCGCGATCGGCCGGCGGATCGCCGCCCGCGCCGCGGCGTTCGAGGCGGAGGTGGCCTATCACAACCGGTCGCGCAAGCCCGACGTGCCGTACGCCTTCCATGACACGCTGGAATCGCTGGCGGACTGGGCCGACGTGCTGATGATCGCGGCGCGGGCGGATGCCGGAAACCGTCACCGTGTCGGCCGGGAGGTGATGAAGGCGCTGGGTCCGGACGGCATCGTGGTCAACATCGCGCGCGGGTCGATCGTGGACCAGGAGGCGCTGATCGACCTGCTCCGGTCGGGCGAGCTGGGCGGCGCAGGGCTCGACGTGTTCGAGCACGAACCCGCGGTACCCGACGCCCTGAGGGCCATCCCGCACGCTGTTCTGACCCCGCATATCGGGGGCGGCACCCACGAGGCCCACGAGGCGATGCAGGGCCTGGTCGCCGCCAACGTCGCGGCGTTCCTGGCCGGCGCTCCCGTGGTGACGCCGGTGCCCGAGATGGCGTGAAGCCGGGGAACCTGCCTTCGGCGTGCCGTCAGGCGCCGCGGTAGCGGACGTGGTCGATCAGGGCTCGCAGCTTGGGCGGGAGGTTCCGGCGGTCCGCGAAGTAGAGGAAGAAGCCCGGGAACGGCGGGCAGTATTCCTCCAGCACCGGCACCAGTTCCCCCCGGTCGAGATAGGGCCGGAACGTCTCCTCCATGCCGAAGGTCAGGCCGCCCCCGGCGCAGGCGGTCCGGATCATGAGCCACATGTCGTTGGTCGTGATCCTGGGGTCGACCGCCACGTCGAACTCCCGGCCATCCTCCTCGAATTCCCAGCGGTAGGGCGCCACCTCCGGGGCGGAGCGCCAGCCGATGCAGGCGTGCCGGGGAAGCTCGGTCGGATGGGACGGCGCGCCGAAGCGCTCCAGGTACGACGGCGCGGCCACCACGAGCTGGCGCTGGTCGCCCGAGACCGGCACCGCGATCATGTCCTGCTCGATGACCTCGCCGAGCCGGACGCCGGCATCGTAGCCTTCCGCGACGATGTCGAACTCCTCGTCCGTCACGGTCACGTCGAGCTGCACGCCGGGATGGGCCTCGCTGAACCCCGCGAGCAGCGGGCCGGAGATGAACCGCTCGGCGATCGAGGAGACCGCGAGCCGCAGCAGCCCCGTCGGCTTCGCCTCGCGGTCCCGGGCGGCATCGAGCGCCGTCCCGACCTCGGCGATGGCCGGTGCCACGCGCCGGTAGAGCTGCGCGCCGGCCTCGGTCAGGCTGACGCTGCGCGTCGTCCGCTGGACCAGGGCGACGCCCAGCCGGTCCTCCAGGCGCCGGATCGCCTGGCTGACGGCGGGCCGGGTCACGCCGATGCGATCCGCGGCGGCGCGGAAGCTTCCCGCGTCGGCGACCGCGAGGAACACGGAAACGAGGTTCAGATCTGTGGTCATCGGTTAGCGGCGCTTACCAAGCTGGTCAGCATTGGGCGAATTGTCCCACGGATCGGCCCGGTATACCTGTGTTCCCGACGAAACATGGAGACTTTGGACCATGAAGACGGGAACCATGGAGACGGGGACGATGACCTCCCTGGACAGCTATCGCCTTCTCGGCCGCTCCGGGCTTCGCGTGTCGCCGCTGGCGCTCGGCACCATGACCTTCGGCCAGGACTGGGGCTGGGGCTCCGACGCGGGGGAAGCCCGCCGGATCTTCGACCTGTATGTCGATCGCGGCGGCAACTTCGTCGATACGGCGGTGAACTATACGGACGGCGCCTCCGAGCGGATCACGGGCGAGTTCATCAAGGACAAGCGCGAGCGCATCGTGCTCGCGACCAAGTTCACCATGGCGCGGGAGCCGGGTAACCCGAACGCGGGCGGCAACCACCGGCTCAATATGGTGCGCTCGGTGGAGCAGAGCCTGCGGCAGCTCGGCACCGACCGCATCGACCTGCTGTACCTGCATGCCTGGGACATGACGACGGGGCCCGAGGAGGTGATGCGCGGGCTGGACGACCTCGTCCGGTCAGGCAAGATCCACTATGCCGGCATCTGCAATACGCCGGCCTGGCGCGTCGCCCAGATGCAGGCGATCGCCGACCTGCGCGGCTGGTCGCCTTTCGTGGCGCTCCAGATCGAATACAGCCTGGTCGAGCGCACGGTCGAGCATGAGCTGATCCCCATGGCGGCGGCGCTGGGCATGGGCGTGCTTCCCTGGTCGCCGCTGGGCGGCGGCGTGCTGACCGGCAAATACGCCCGATCGGACGTCGCGGACTCGGGCGACGCTGCCGTGGCGCCGACCCGCAAGGGGGTGATCGCCTCGTCCGGGCACCTCACCGCGCGGTCGATCGGGATCGCCGAAACGGTCCGGGCCGTCGCCGACGAGATCGGGGCGACCCCGTCCCAGGTGGCCATCGCCTGGACGCTCGCCAATCCGGCGGTCACCTCGCCCATCCTGGGGGCGCGCACGGTCGCGCAGGCGGAGGACAACCTGGGCGCCCTCGACCTGGCGCTGTCGCCCGAGCATATCGAACGGCTCGACCGGGCGAGCGCGCCTGAGCCGATCTTCCCCGCCCGCTTCGTCGGCCGGCCCATGGTCCGGCAGCTCATCTTCGGCGGCGCGTCCGTCGGTCGGCGCGTCTGACCTGGCACCCGGAGCAAACAAAACAAGGAGCAAGAAGCCATGAACCCCAAGGCATATCCCACACTGGCATGGTGCGTGTCCTTCGCGATGGTCTCGGCCCTCGGGTCGAGCGCGGTGATCGCCGGCACAGGAACGGGCACGGCGGAAAACCACAACAGGCGCGTCGTGACGGAAGCCTTCGACCGCTGGGCGGCGGGCGGAACATCCTTCTTCGATGATGTGCTCGCCGAGACCGTCGTATGGAGGATCGAGGGATCCGGCCCGAGCGCCGGGGTGTTCCGGGGTCGCGAGACCTTCGTGAAGGAGGCCGTCCTGCCTTTCACTTCCCGGCTTTCCACTCCGGTGCGGCCGACGTCCTCGACCATCTGGGCCGACGGCGACCATGTGATCGCCCACTGGGAAGGCAGCGCCGTCGCCCGCGACGGCAGGGATTACAACAACCGCTACGCCTGGATCCTGCGCATGCAGGACGGGAAGGCGGTGGAGGTGACGGCCTTCCTCGACCTCGCCCCATATGACGATGTCCTGCGGCGGATTCCCGCGCCTTAGCGGTGGGATGAGGGGCGGCGGGTGGCCGCGACCGAAGGAGTTGGAAATCAGGTCAGGCCCAGCAGCGGCGCGATTCGGGCCTGTACCTCCTGGACGATCCTGTCAGGTACCTTCGCGGCGAACTCGATGCGGCGGGCGTGTCGGTCGATGCTCTTGACTTGATCGGCCAATATCGCACCGGAGATGGGCAGACCCCCGGGCAGGACCACTTCGAACGGATAACCCTTGATCGTTCCCGTGACCGGGCAGACGATAACGAAGGAGGTTCGCTGATGGTACTCCCTGGGCGACAAGACCAGTGCGGGCCGCCGCCCCGCTTGCTCATGCCCGGCGTTGGGCGTGAAGTCGATCCAAACCAAGTCGCCACGGTTTGGCGCGGCCATCAAAGCAGCTCGCGCCCCACTGGGGCATCATCAAAGCTTTCGGGCAGGTTTTCCGGGGTGATGCCGGCAATCAACTCTTCCAAGTCGTAGCGAGGTTTCGCCGGATGAAGAATCACGGTACCCGCCTCCACGACCAGTTCCACCGCTGCGCCTTCAGACAGCCCGGCCTGTTCAAGCACCTGCTTCGGCAGGCGCACCGCGAGGCTGTTACCCCAGCGAGAGACTTCGGTACGCATCTTATCCTCCGTCTGTATATACAGAGACTATACGATGATGTCATCTTATGGTCCAGCAAATCCCTCGGGGATTGTGCGCCGATTGTTGAGCGACAATTAGCTTGGCCGGTGGTGAGGCCAAGATGTAAGCGTACGCGGAACGCCCCTGCCGGTGGGCTTCAGGCGTTTGCGGGCTCCGGCGGCATGACCCAGGGAAGCAGGGCGCCGTAGTCGGTCAAAGCCTGATCGCGGCCGATGGTTTCCAGGACACGGGTAAGCCAGACACGCGGATTGTGGCCGTTGAGCTTGGCGGTTTCGATGAGCGTATAGAACGCGGCGGCCGTCTCACCGCCGGAATCGGAGCCGGCGAACAGCCAGTTCTTGCGGCCGACCGCGATGGTGCGCATCGCGCGCTCGGCGATGTTGTTGTCGATTTCCAGCCGGCCATCCTCGATGTACCGGGTCAGTTCGGTCCAGCGCGCGACCGCGTAGCGGATCGCCCCGGCCAGGGGCGACTTGCCCGAGATCTTGCGCAGCAGGCCGTCCAGAACCGTTCGCAGGTCGGCGACCAGCGGCGCGGCTTCGGCCCTGCGGACGGCGGCGCGCTGGTCCGGCGGCTTGCCGCGCACCTTGTCCTCGACCGCGTAGAGCTGGCCGATGCGGTCCAGGATGTCCTTGGCCGCCGGCCCCTTGTCGGCCTTCCAGATGTCGAACACCTTGCGCCGGACGTGCGCCCAGCAGGCAATCTCCACGACCTCGGCCGGGGTGGCGGCCGAGCCCTTGTAGAGCGCGAAGAAGCCGGCATAGCCGTCGGCCTGCAGGCTGCCGCGCCAGCCCGCCAGATGGCCCTGCGGGTGTTCGCCCTTGCGGTCGGGCGAGTAGCGGTACAGCACGGCCGGCGCCGTGGCGTCGCCGCCGGCGCGGTCGTCGCGGGCATAGACCCACAGCCGCCCGGTCCGGGTCTTGCCGGCGCCTGGCGCCAGCACCTTCACCGGCGTGTCATCCGCATGCAGCTTGGCCGCCTCGAACACATGGGAGGCGACGGCGTCGGTCAGCGGCTCCAGCAGCACCGCGGTGCGGCCGAGCCATTCGCTCAACGTCGAGCGCGGCAGCTCGATGCCCTCGCGCGCGAAGCGCTCGGCCTGCCGGTATGCGGGCAGGTGGTCGTCGTACTTGGCCAGCGCAATGTCGGCCAGCAGGCTGGGAGCCGCGTTGCTCTTGGGGATCGGCAGCGGCGGCGGGGCCGCCTGGCTGATGTCGCCGCAGCACCGGCAGGCCATCACCGGCCGCACGTAGCGGCGTACCCGCAGCCGGGCCGGCACGACCTCCAGCACCTCCGACTGTAAAGGGCGGATGAAGCTTGGTCCATCCGCATTCCCGGTGCACAAGCGGCAAGTGCATTTCCACGTCATATTTTCTCCGATGTCATGCGGCCTCCAGAACCCGATAGCGCAGCAGGTCGAAGCCGGCCCGCCCGCACATGGTACGCTTGATCGTCTTGAGTCGACTGACCTGACCTTCCACCGGGCCGCTGCTCCACGACAGCGACAACCCGGCCCGGACCGCCGCCAAGTCCCGTTTCAAGCCGCCGGCAAACCCGGTCAGCGCCGTTCCCTGCGCTGCCGCGAGCCACGGATCCAATCCGTCGGCCCGCCTCTCTCGGACCATCGCGCGAAACTCCCGCGCCAGCGCGATCACCACGGCCAAGTCCGGCGATCCGGCGAGCAGGGCCTCGACGAACTTCCCTGCGGTCTCGTCGATCTCGTTGGCATCGGCCACCACCAGCCACGCCGCGCGCCGGCCGGAGGGCGCCTTCCAGGCGGTCGTAGACGACTCCAGGTCGGCAGGCCCGGCACCGGTGCCCCGCAGCCGGCGCCGAACCCATTCCTGCACGGTCTTGGGTCGGCCCGAATAGCCCCGGTCGCGGATTTCCCGCCACAGCCGGGCGGTGTTGGTGCAGCCCTCGGCCCAGCGTTGCCGCAGGTACTCGGCATGGCGGTCGATTGTGCTCCCATAAGCCGGTTTGCTCCACGACGGAGGCCGGCCCGCCCGCAACCATGTCCGGATCGTGGCGCGGTCCAGGCCAGTGCTGCGGGAGATAGCACTCTGCGACCAGCCGCGGGCGTGCAGTGCTGCGACTTCCTCGAAACGGGCCTGCCGCGCCGCCCGCTTGTCCAGCGTGCGCTGCTGGCTGCGGGGCAGAGGCCGGGGCTCCGGCGGAGCGTTGGGAACCGGAACCGTCGTCACCGCCGTGGCTGCCTTGGTCGCAGTGCGGATGGCCCGGTGATGCCGGTCGAGAACGCCGGCCAGGGCGTCGCCGAGATTGCGCAGAAGATGCCAACGGTCAGCCACCTGGACCGCGTCCGGAGCTCCGGTCCGGGCGCCGTCGGCATAGGCACCGGCCCGGTCTCGGGCAACGATCTCCACGCCGGGGTGTGCCTTCAGCCAGGCGGCAACTGTTTCTCCGTCGCGATCGGGCAGCAGGTCGATGGGGCGGCTGCGCTCCAGATCGACGATGAGGGTGCCGTAGCGCCGGCCACGCCGCCAAGCCCAATCATCGATGCCGACGACGCGCGGGGTCGGTGCCACCGGGAGGGGAGCCGCCCGGATCAGGCGCAGCAGGGTGTCGCCGCTGACCGGCATGGCGAGGCGGTCCGCTAGGCGGGCGCCCGACTCGCCTCCGGCATGTAGGGCGATGCGGCGTTGCGCCTCGGCGAGGCGGACGGTCCGCCGAACCCTCGGCAGGGCCACCTCCGGCAGGCGCTCGGCGAAGATCCGGCGCGGGCATCTTGGGGCGGAGCAGCGAAAGCGACGGACCTGAAGCTCGAGATGGCCGATCCTCCCCTGCCAGGGGAGATCCCCAAGATGCCGGATGTAGCGGCTGTGGACGCGACGCGAGTGGCGCCGGCACAAGGGACAGGACGCCGTGGCGGCGCGAGCACGAACGGCGACGACAACACGATCAGGGCGGACGACGACCCGCTCAACCGCGAGACCGGCGGGCAGCAGGGACAGCAACGAACTGGACACGGAGAAGACGGCACTCTCGGGGGAAAAGCGTTTCCCCTCATATGGTTATCCTCACCCTCTGGCGCACTCGCCCTGCACCGGGAATGCGGATGGACCAGTATTCACCCGGCACTTACACCGACACGTCCTCGCCGATCCGGTGCAGGTCCACCTGGCAGCTTGGGCATCTGGCGTAGGGGGGCGCCAGCACCTCCTCTTCACGGGGCAGGTTCGCCGGCAGCGGCCGGCGGACCGGACGCGCCCGCTCCGCCCCGGCCTTCCCGGACCCGGGATCTTCCGCCACCGGGGCCGCCGCCGGGACCGCCGTCGCGCCCTGGCACTGCTCCAACTCCTCGATCTGCAGTTCGAGCTGGTCGGCCAGGCGCTCCGAGCTTTGCCCGAAGTGGCGCCGCCGCAGCGTGGCCAACTGCGCCTTGAGGGTCTCGATGATGTGATCGCGCGCCGTGACCGCCTGGTCCCGCTCGGCCAGCCGGACGTTCAACTCCGCGACCAGGGTCCGGAGCGCCGTCACGTCGTCTGGCAAGGGAGAGGCCGGGGTGTTCAGCATGGCGCCAGTGTAGGAGGACCGGCCGCGGACCGCCCTGAGTCATGGCGCCGCACGTCCTCACGCCGCCCGGCTCGGCGCCGGCTCGTCGGTCCGGCGCAGGGCGCGCCAGTCGATCCCCTCGAGCAGCATCGCCAGTTCCGCCGGCGACAGGCGGACCTGCACGGCGGCCGGGCTGGGCCAGACGAACCGGCCCCTCTCCAGCCGCTTGGAAAAGAGGCACAGCCCTTGCCCGTCCCAGGCCAGAACCTTCAGCAAATCCCCGCGCCGGCCCCGGAAGACGAAGAGATGGCCGGAGAACGGGTCCTTGTCCAACTGCTCCTGGACGATGGCGCTCAGCCCGTCGAAACCCTTCCTCATGTCTACCGGCCCGGCCGCCAGCCAGACCTTCATGCCCTGCGGCACCGCGATCATGACCGGCTCCTCAGGGCGGCGACCAGGGCCTGGAGCGCGCCGGCCGGGTAATCGGCTCCGACCTCCAGGCGCGTCCCGTCGGAGAAAGTGACCGATGCCCGCGCTGCCATGCCCGCGGACCGCGGCTCCGGTTCCTGCCCCGGCGGAGCATCGAGCATGACCGGGATCAACAGCGCCGTGCCGCACCCGCTGCGCCCGTCCCCGATTCCCCCGCCGTGCAGCTGCTTGCGCCAAGCGTAAAGGCAGCTCTCGGCAACGCCGTGGCGCCGCGCCACATGCGAGACGATCGCCCCAGGCGCAAATGCCTCCCCGGCCAGACGCGCTTTCTCCTCCAGGCTCCACCGCCGGCGGCGCTCCCGCCCGGTGACGATCTCGACACGCTGCATCCTTGTGAGCCTCCGTATGGACTCCAGTGGAGCCTCCGAAAGCCCGCTCTTCCCATATCATGTTTCCTGTGAACAGCCGGCTTTGCCCGGACGCTTACGCCAAGATTGCCGTGGCGGCCGAGTAGGAGAGAGAGAGAGAGAGAGAGAGAGAGAGAGAGAGAGAGAGAGAGAGAGAGAGAGAGAGAGAGAGAGAGAGGCGAACAGGAGGGGGAGGGGGAGATGAAGGAAGCCTTCAACAAGCCGATCGCTGCCTGGAGCATTCGCTTTCGCCATCGCATTGCTGATCGGGCACGGTATGGCCCTGGCGAATTAACCCGGTCGAACCGCCGTGGTGCGTGACCCGTATGCCCGATGGTGTGGGAAGGGCGGCACCGTGAGGTGTCCCCCTATCCCGATCAATTTGCGTTGTACGCCATGTCAACACGCCATATCTGGGCAGCCGGAGCGGAAACGGCCAGAGATCTGCCGAAATCAGCTCGAAAGACCCCGTCTTACCGTAAAAATCTGCAAGGATCCGGAATGCACCCCATTTACCGCAATCCTGCGGCCACATCCCTAAACGAAGTCAACGCAGCCTCGAGATGCTCAATAATCTCCTGTTGCAAGACGTCAGGTGCGGGAAGATCATCGAGGTTCTGCAGGCTGTAATCCTTAATCCAAAAGATGTCGAGACTAGCCTTGTCCCGCGCGACAAGCTCTGCATAGCTGAATTTCCTGAAGCGCTCCGTCTCGCTTCGTTCATGCCGGTTCTCAGGGTTGTAGCAGGCAATAAAGTCCTTCAGATCATCCAGCTTCAGAGTCCTAGTTTTTAGCGTGAAATGCATGTTCGTGCGCAGGTCATAGAACCACACGTTTTTCGTATGGACATGACCGTCTTTAGGCTTTGCATCGAAAAATACGACATTTGCCTTCACCCCTTGCGCATAGAAGATACCGGTAGGCAGGCGCAGGACCGTATGCACGTCACAGTTTTCTAGGAGCTTACGGCGGATTTTCTCTCCGGCTCCGCCTTCGAACAGCACGTTGTCCGGGAGCACCACGGCCGCCTTACCGTCAACCTTCAGCATGCTAACGATGTGTTGCAGAAAATTCAGCTGCTTGTTCGATGTGGTTTCCCAGAAATCCTGCCGTTCATAGGTCAAAGCATCTTTGTCTTCCTCACCCTCGCCATTGGTGAAAGTCATGCTGCTCTTTTTCCCGAAGGGCGGGTTGGCGAGCACATAATCCACCTTGCGCTTCGGTTCGGAAATCAGAGCATCGGACCGATCTACCGACGGCTCACCGTCCAGTTCCCCAATATTATGCAGGAACAAATTCATCAGGCACATGCGGCGTGTACTAGGAACGATCTCGTTGCCGTGGAATGTCTTGTCACGGAGGAATTCCTTCTGGCGCTTGTCGAGTTTGGCTCCTGAGCGAGTAAGCCAAGCATAAGCCCCAAGGAAGAACCCACCCGTGCCGCAGGCCGGGTCAGCTATGATCTTCATCGGCTTAGGACGGACGCAGGCCACCACAGCCTCGATCAGGGCTCGCGGCGTAAAATACTGGCCCGCACCGCTTTTGGTGTCTTCCGCATTCTTTTGGAGCAAGCCCTCGTATAGGTCGCCTTTCGTGTCGGCAGCAAGGCTGATCCAGCTTTCAGCATCGATCAGCTGCACAAGGCGGGATAGCTTTGCCGGATCTTGTATCTTGTTCTGCGCCTTAAAGAAAATTGCTCCAAGCATGCCCTGCTCTTGGCTCAGCTTGTGCAGCGTAGCGAGATAATGCGCCTCCAGCGGCTCACCCGTCTTGGTTCGCAGGCTGGCCCAGTCATAGCCTTCGGGGACCTGGGTATCGCGGTAATAGGGCGCTCCCGCATATTCGTGCGCCAGCTTCAGGAACAGCAGATAAGTCAGCTGTTCCAGATAATCGCCATAGCTCACTCCGTCGTCACGCAGGGTGTGGCAGAAGTTCCAGATTTTCTGGACAAGGGCGCTTGTGTTCATAGCAGTGCATCCACCCATGGTTTGTCCCGGTGTGTCCCGATGGCCGACCGGAAAAAGCTCGAATATTCATGATGCCGAGACATGTGAAGTTCTATTTGGGCGGCCACGTCAGGATGATTGCCGGCAAGACGAATAAGATCATCCAAAAGACGCCAGCATTTCTTTTTGCTCTCAGGTGAGTTGAAAGCATTGAAGCCGAGTTGCTTGATCGTATACTGAGCCCGCTCGAATTCCCATGTCCCAGCCGGCGCCGCGGGCTTTACCTCACCGTCAATACCGTGGGCTAAAAGGTGGCAATCTTCTTCGATGCAAGGGTCCAGCAATCGAGGGACTTCAGTAGCTAAGGACGCTCCTGGCACGGTGCAACGGGCACCCTCATCCTGAAGGGGAAATTCCTCCGCCTTTCCATGCACCGTGCCGCCAACATCAGTTTCAGGCCTATTGCAACGCTGGCACGAAAGCCGGAAATTCCACCATTCATAGGCGATCCAGTAATAGCCAGTGTCACCCGCCAGCTTGCTTCCATCGACGGTAATTCCAAGTTTGGGTCGAAAGTGGTCCACGTCGAGGGGCGCGCGGGTGTGCTTTGCCTCGCAGTACCAGCACTTGCCGCCGCTTACGTCTGAAAGCCACCTCTTTAGCACTTTCCAGCTGGCGTGCTTCTTGAGGTACACAGCCCGAAGTGCATGAGTGCCCTGCCCTGCCAACCCTGCGACCCTGCCGACGTAGATCCTGTTCCAACTTTCAGGCAGATGAGGAGGATGCTCTAGCAGGCTGCGGAAAAAGGGCTGTGCACGGCCTGCCGGTCGTGATTCTCTACGGTGGTGGAGACTGCGGCCGGCGAGGGGACGATGCGGGGATTGGACGAACGCAGCGAGGGTCTGTTCAGCTACCTGAGCTGTGAAGCGCGGGTTCCGGCGAGCCATCCGTTGCGGCCGATCCGGGCCATCGTGGACGAGGCGCTGGAGGTGATGTCGCCGGCCTTCGAGGGGCTGTACTCCAGGATTGGGCGACCATCGATCCCGCCGGAGAAGCTGCTGCGGGCGCTGCTGCTGCAGGCCTTCTACTCGGTGCGCTCGGAGCGTCAGCTGATGGAACAGCTCGATTACAACCTGCTGTTCCGCTGGTTCGTCGGCCTGTCGATGGACGCGCCGGTGTGGGACGTGACGGTGTTCACCAAGAACCGTGAACGGCTGCTGGCCGGCGATGTGGCGGCCAAGTTCCTGGCCACCGTGCTGGATCAGCCGCGGGTCAAAACGCTGCTGTCGGACGAGCATTTCTCGGTGGACGGCACGCTGATTGAAGCGTGGGCCTCGGTGAAGAGCTTCCGGCCCAAGGACGGCAGCGGCGAGCCGCCGGGGCCGGGACGCAACGGCGAACGCGACTTCCATGGCGAGAAGCGCTCCAACGAGACCCACGCCTCGACTACCGATCCCGAGGCGCGGCTGTACCGCAAGGGCAACGGGCAGCCGGCGAAGCTGGCCTTCATGGGCCATGCGCTGATGGAGAACCGCCACGCCCTGGTGGTGGATGTCCGGCTGACGGCGGCCACCGGCTTGGCCGAGCGCGAGGCGGCGGTGGCCATGGTCGAGGCCATTCCGGGCCGCCACCGCATCACGGTCGGGGCCGACAAGGCCTACGACACCAGGGATTTCGTGGCGAACATGCGCGAGTTGGGCGCGGCCCCGCACGTCGCCCAGAACACGAACAACCGACGCTCGGCGATCGACGGCCGGACCACCCGCCACCCCGGCTACGCCGTCAGCCTGCGTATCCGCAAGCGGATCGAAGAGGTGTTCGGCTGGATCAAGGGAGCCGGCTTGCGCAAAACGCGTCATCGCGGCACGGCCCGTGTCGGTTGGATGTTCACGCTGACCGCCGCGGCCTACAACCTGATCCGCCTGCCCAAGCTGCTGGCTGCGGCATAACCACGCCCGGAGTTCGCCTGAACGGCGGCGCCGGGAGCCCCGGATCGAGGCAAACCGCTCCATCTCGTCCAAAACGGGCGTCCTAAGCGCCCTCTTCAAGCCTCAGCGGAGGCAAGAGCGCTGCGAAGGCCCGTTTTTCCGCGTCCTGCTAGGACGTCGCCGGCGCGGAGTACCTGCTTAGCCCGAGTAGGTGCGTCGGCAGCCGGAAGCGTCTTGGCATTGACGATTCTCTTGGTTTCCCGATCGATGCTGCCGATATCTACATATATGAAATCACCGTTAGGGCCAGATTGATCGACAGCTTCATAAGCAACTTCGCCCAACGTTACCAAGAGATCGGAATTTTCACCGCTCACGGCACCAATCCCACATTCATCTCGTTCATCAGCTCATCCAGTTGCGCGCCGAATAGGCTCCACGCCTTTTGCATGCCACCCTTATCCGCCAGGATAGCATAAGAACCTGTTTATAGACGTCATGCGCTGATTTCCTTGGTTGTAAGCCGCGCCAGCTGCTGGGAGAGGATCGAGATGAAGGCGATCTCGATGAAGAGATGAGGTGCTCCTTTGTCCACTCAAAGATGGTATTCAATCGGTGGTAGCGAGCAAGCCAGGAGAAGGAGCGCCCAACCACCCACCGAATATCGTTTGGAATGAAGGTTCCGCGTCCGCCGATGGGCGTCATCGACACGCCACGCGGTCCAAATCCGCTAAGTCAATTCAGGCTGAAATCGCAAAAACTCACACGCTCTGACTGTGCGACCTTCCACTGACGGTAAGCTTTCACGGCACGATCCAGAATTTCACGCGGCGGAAGTGACATCACCTCACGGCCCTCTGCCAGCGCTTTGCGCGTCACCTCCTTGCCGTCTTTCCGCCGGGTTGCCTTGTGCAAGACGGTTTGTCAAAGGTTTTCGTACTGCTTGTTGAGCATGGCCTTCCAAAACCCGAACGCCAGCGCCGCCACCACGCGGCCAGGGGTGATGGATTTGCCCCCTTCCTGCAGGCCCGCCTTGGCCTTATCCAGCTGCTCCCGCTGGTGTTCACCGTTCATAGCGGCAACTCGTCCAAGCCGCTGAAGGGGGCATCATCCCCGTCCAGCTTCCTGACGGACGGTTCCGCTTGCGAGGGTGTCTGGATCACCTCCGTCTTCCGCCCCCGGTACGCCGCTGCCCTGACTGCGGAGTGCCCGCCGATGAGCTTGTAGGTCTCCTTGAGTTCGGCGTTCTCCTTGCCGACCCAGGTGAGAATAACCCTCTCTACCCGCTTGCCTACAAGGACCCGTTCCAGCTGCACGTGATAGCTGCTGAAGGCGTTGACCTCGCGCAAGGCAGGCTTAATCACGAACTGCTCGAGGCCATCAATCAGCGTCGACTTGTTCTCGCCGTTGGTATCGCAGGCTGCAGTAGAAGATTTGGATCCGATGAGCGGCGTCCGAAGAACCTAGCCGTACTCGTAAACCTCATGCATTGCGCTGGGCCAAACAGCTCACCCAAGCTTCCGCATCACGCCTAGGGCGCACATCCGCTGTCATCCACAACTCGATCATTGAAAGGTCGGTGACCTGGGCGACGAGGTCGGGCACAAAGGACTCATCCATGTCGATGAAAGTCCGACCGTCCACGAATCGCTCCGAGGTGCCGTGCTTGAACGAGAAATAGAGTACACCGCTCGGCACGAGCGCGTCTCGTAGGCGGCGGCAGATCTCCACCATCTGCGTTCTGGGCACGTGCAAGAGTGACGCGCTGGCCCAGATTCCGTCGAACTCCCCTTGCCAAAACACCTCGGCGAAGGTCATTTGGAGGACTTCGAGCCCTGTGTGGATCTGAGCTCTCCTGACCATCTCAGCGGACGCGTCGAACGCCACCACGTCAAAGCACATCGCGGCAAACGCCTTCGCATCCCGGCCAGATCCGCAGCCGGCGTCGAGCACGCGGCCGCCTACCGGAAGAAGCTTCGCAAAGCGGTGCTGAAGGGCAGTCATGTCTGCGGTGACCGTATCTCGGAAAAATCGGTCAGCGTTCTCGTCGTAGTACCCCACCGACGACATCAGAAAGCCGCCATCGCTTTATGCACCGGATACCAATCCGCCACCCGCAACGTCATTGCCTCCATATGAACGAGCCTTAGGAAAGATGCTCGACCGCACTTGGTCGGTCCAGTCTGCGCAATCAACGTCTCGCGAAGCGGGTGATGGCTGCCGATAAGGAACTCGTTTCGGGCATGGATGCGGTCAAGAAGCCGGGCAGATGGCACCCGGTCTGATTTACCCATCCCGCCCCTGTTGCAGCCGCGGCAAGCCAGCACGAGGTTCCAGACTCCATTGATGTTGCCGGGCAGCCAGGCGCCCAGCACATGGGGAATGAAGTGGTCGATGTCCGCCAGCTCGATCGAACCGGGCAAGATGCTGATGGAACCGAAGCAGTAGAAGCAGCGGCCCTTCTGATAGCCGTTCAACGCGCCGCGAGCTGATGTGACGGTCACACGGCGCCCCCGCAGGTCGGCACCGAAGTCAAGCCAGTCGGGATCGTAGCTGACCAGCGGCACCGCAACGCCGAGTTCCCACGCCGTTTCAACGAGACGCCATCGAGCCTCGACCTCCTCCACGAGATCACCGGCTTGGCGATCGGCAGCGAGGCGCCGGAAATCATCTGTAAGCCTGATCCCCTTGCTCTCCCGTCGTTCATCTATAAAGAACCGGACCCCGAGTTCCCCACCGATGTTGTGGAAGGCATCAATGACGTTGTTGAAGCCGAGGCGCACGGTCATGTCACGGAGCGCCTCGTCGTCAACCACGCCTTCAGTCCAGGCGACACATGCCTTGAGGAATTGGCCCTCGGACGTCGTGATCTGCTTCGGGGCATTCTGTAGGTGGTGGCAAAGGGCCTTGGCGTAGGGAAGCGCAAGTTCGTCTAGGGCCTGTTGACATTCATCGGGTTGCGAGGACTGATCCGACGAGATGGATCATCGCCGCGAAGCTCGTGTCGGTTTTGTCGTAGCGGGTGGCGATGCGGCGGAATCCCTTGATTTTGCAGAAAAAGTTCTCGACGAGATGGCGCCACTTATACATCTCGAAGTCGCAGGGTATGTCGGTGGCCCGGTTGCTCTTTGGCGGGATCACGGCCACCGCGCCACGGTCGTTCAGATCGGCGCGCAGGGCGTCGCCATCGAAAGCCTTGTCCGCCCGCAGGGCGGCGACGTCGAGATCTTTCAGAAGCGGGGCGACACCCACGCTATCGTGCCGCTGCCCCGGCAGCAGGACGAAGCGTACGAGATTGCCCAGCGCATCGACCAGAGCGACGATCTTGGTCGTCAAGCCACCGCGGGAACGCCCGATAGCCTGTTTTCTGGGTCCCCATTTTGCGCCGGTCCCGTGCTGATGCACCCGGACGATGCTTCCATCAACGATCACGTACTCGAAGTCGGCATCAGCCGATAAGGCGCCGAAGATCTTCTCGAACACGCCGCCCTTGGCCCAGCGACGAAAGCGCTGAAAGACCGAGTTCCAGTTCCCGTAACCCTCAGGAAGATCGCGCCATGGCGCTCTAACACGAGCAATCCAGAGAACCGCCTCGACAAAGCGTCGGTTGTTGGCCCCTGAGCGCCCTGGATCTCCGACCTTTCCCGGAACAAGCGGGGCGATCCGCTCCCACTGATCATCGCGCAATACGATCCGATCCATGACCACCTTCCTTTCGGGAGCCTTGAATCAGATTTCAGCAGGGGTGCGAACCCCTTATCGAACTCGAATGTCAACAGGCCCTAGTCGGATCAGGTCGCCCGGTGCGGTGCCAGCGCTGAGGAGCGCTTCACCCAGCGCGAACTTGAACGAAGCCGTGTTCCGCCCGAACAGGATGATTGCTCGCCATCGATTCTCGGTCGTAGGCTCGACGTTGAGAAAGCCATTCATGTTGGCACGCAGCCGCAAGAAGGATCGTTGAGAGAGCACGGCGGTACTGGTTCATGCCCGCTGGCGACAAGATAGCCGATTACAAACAAGCATGCACCTAGCCGAACAGTGACGGCACGACCAAATCTATGTCGTATATTTGCCGTACAAATAAGAAGTCGCAGCTAAGTGCTTGATAAGATGGCGTCCCCAAGGGGATTCGAACCCCTGTTACCGCCGTGAGAGGGCGGTGTCCTAGGCCTCTAGACGATGGGGACATCGCTGGGCGAGAGGCCGGCTGTATAGCCAACGTGCCGGCCTCCCGCAAGGGCTATTTCATCGCGCGTTCAAGTTTTCGCCATCGAGCTTTCGCCGTTCAAGATTTCGCCAGCGCCCGCGCGTCGGCGATCATGCGGTCCACGTCCTCGGCCGAGGTGTTCCAGGCCGTCACCAGCCGCACCACCGGGCCGTCCCAGCGGTAGAAACGGTAGCCCCGCTCCAGCAGGCCGGCGGTGACCGGCTCGGGCAGGCTGATGAAGATCTCGTTGGCTTCCACCGGGTCACGCAGGTCGGCGCCGGGGAGTGCCGCGAGGCCGGCGGCGAGGCGGTCGGCCATGGCGTTGGCGTGGGCCGCGAGGCGCAGCCAGAGGCCGCCTTCCAGATAGGCGTCGAGCTGGGCCGACAGGAAGCGCATCTTGCTGAACAGGTGGCCGGCGCGCTTGCGGCGGAAGGCGAAGCTTCGGGCCAGCTCCGGCTTGAAGAAGACCACGGCCTCGGCGGCCAGGGCGCCGTTCTTGGTGGCGCCGAACGACAGCACGTCCACGCCGGCGCGCCAGGTCAGGTCGGCGGGGGAGCAGCCCAGCCGCGCCACGGCGTTGGCGAAGCGGGCGCCGTCCATGTGGACCGGCAGGCCGTGGGACCGCGCCACCTCGGACAGGGCCGCGACCTCGGCGGGGGTATAGACCGTGCCGGACTCGGTCGCCTGGGTCAGCGTCACCGCCGCCGGCTGGACATGGTGGACGACGCCGGCACCCGCCTTCTCCAGGGTGGCGCGCAGGGTCGCGGGCTCGATCTTGCCGCCGGCGCCGGGCAGTCCCACCAGCTTGGCGCCGGCGGTGAACATCTCCGGGGCGCCGCATTCGTCGGTGTTGACGTGGGACATTTCGTGGCAGTAGACCGCGCCGTACGGCGGCGCCAATGCTGCCAGGGCCAGGGCGTTGGCGGCCGAGCCGGTCGCCACGGGGAAGGCCGCAACCTCGTGGTCGAACAGGGCGGACAGCTTCTCGGAGACGCGGGCGGTCAGCGGGTCCTCGCCATAGGACGGCGTCGGGCCGCTAGAGGCGGCGACGAGGGCTTCGAGGATTTCCGGCGCGGCGCCGGTCACGTTGTCACTGGTGAAGTTCACGGGACTCTGATCCGGTGTTGCGGGCAAGATCGACTGTATGCTGGAATGATACAGTATAACGGGGTGTGATGGGCATCATTGGCGCGGGGCGGTTGGCCGGGCATATTCGGGACTTGTTCCGCCGGCCGGGCCGGTCGTGACGGTCGCGGTCACGGCACCGTTCCGGGGGTCCAGGACGTAGAGGCGGTCGCCCTGCCCGCCGGGCAGGCGCACGTTGAAGACGACCCGGCTGCCGGACGGCACCACGGTTTCGATGGTGGCGCCCTCGGGCAGGCCCAGGGCGGTTTCCGCGATGCCGCCCGGCGGCGGAGGTGGCGGAGCGCCCGGCTCGGCCCGGCGTTCGGGATCGGTCATGCGGTTGTAGACCTCATAGCCGATGAAGATGAACCCCGCGGCGATGAAGAGGCCCATGATGACGAGGATGGCTTTGAGTGCCCGCACGATCGAGGTCCAGTCTGTTGAAGATGACGGCTGACGAAGAGGACGAGATGGAAGACCCGGACGGCGAAGCCGATCCGGAGGGCGAGCCGTTCAGCTTCACCGCGGCCGAGGCCGACCGGGGCGAGCGGCTGGACAAGCTTCTGGCCTGCGGGCTCGACGGCCTGTCGCGCACCCGTATCCGCTCGCTGATCGACCAGGGTCGGGTTTCGAGTCTCGGCCGGACGATAGCCGACGCGTCATTGCGGGTCAAACCCGGCCAGACCTTCGACGTCCTGGTGCCCGAGCCGGAGCCGGCGCTTCCCGTCCCCCAGGAAATCCCGCTCGCCGTCGCCTACGAGGACGACGACCTGCTGGTGATCGACAAGCCCGCCGGCATGGTGGTCCATCCGGCCGCGGGCAACGCCGACGGGACGCTGGTCAACGCCCTGCTGTGGCACTGCGGCGACCGGCTGTCCGGCATCGGCGGCGTGCGCCGGCCCGGCATCGTCCACCGGCTCGACAAGGAGACCAGCGGGCTGATGGTGGTGGCCAAGAACGACCTGGCGCATGGCGGCCTCGCCGCACAGTTCGCCGACCGGTCGCTCAGCCGCACCTACCACGCGGTCGTGGCCGGAGTCCCCTCCCCCGCCCGGGGCGAGATCACCGGCGACATCGGGCGCAGCCCGTCGGACCGCAAGAAGATGGCGGTCGTCGCCGGCGGCAAGCCCGCCCTGACACGCTACCGCGTGCTGAAGGCGTTCGGAACCTGGGCGTCGCTCGTGGAATGCACCCTGGCGACCGGGCGGACACATCAAATAAGGGTGCATATGACCCATGTTGGACATCCCTTGATCGGCGATCCGGTTTATGGTGTCCGTAAAAATGGTATCAGAGGCGCATCCAGGGGAATCGGACCCGGGGCCGCGTCCGCCAGGGCCCGCGGACTCCCGGAACCGGTCCGGGACGCGGTTGTTGCCCTGGATAGACAGGCCCTGCACGCCGTGGCGCTGCGGTTCAACCACCCGCGCGACGCCCGGCCGATGCAGTTCGAATCCGAATTACCTTTGGACATCCAAAGGTTAATAGGCAGCTTGGAATCGATTTAAAACTATACCCGAGCTGCGAAGTGGGGTATTATGGCTGCAAAGGCCGAGCCCCGGATGGGTCGGTCCCCGCGGCGGTCGGGGACCAAGGTTACTCAGGCACGAAAAACCACCGCCCGAAGAGAGGGGCTAGCAAATGTCGAACACTCCCAGCGTTCCGGTGATCAGTTCCGAAGGCAATCTGGCCCGTTACCTTCAGGAAATCCGCAAGTTCCCCATGCTGGAGCCGCAGCAGGAGTTCATGCTCGCCAAGTCCTGGCGGGAGCACGGCGACACCGAGGCCGCCCACAAGCTGGTGACCAGCCATCTGCGGCTGGTCGCGAAGATCGCCATGGGCTACCGGGGCTACGGCCTGCCGCTGTCCGAGCTCATCTCGGAAGGCAATGTCGGCATGATGCAGGCGGTCAAGCGGTTCGACCCGGACCGCGGCTTCCGGCTGGCGACCTACGCCATGTGGTGGATCCGCGCCGCCATCCAGGAATACATCCTGCACAGCTGGTCGCTGGTCAAGATGGGCACGACGGCCGCGCAGAAGAAGCTGTTCTTCAACCTGCGCAAGCTGAAGGGCCAGATGCAGGCGATCGACGAGGGCGACCTGTCGCCGGAGCACGTGACCCAGATCGCGACCAAGCTCGACGTGCCGGAACAGGACGTGGTCAACATGAACCGCCGCCTGGCCAGCCCCGACCATTCGCTGAACGCGCCGCTGCGCGCCGACAGCGAGGGCGAGTGGCAGGACTGGCTGGTGGACGAGAAGGACACCCAGGAGATCCACCTGGCCGAGCGGGAGGAGCTGACCAAGCGCCGCGCCCTGCTGAAGAGCGCCATGACCAACCTGAACGAGCGCGAGCGGCATATCCTGACCGAGCGGCGCCTCCGGGACGAGCCGACCACGCTGGAGGACCTGTCGCAGCACTACGGCATCAGCCGCGAGCGTGTGCGCCAGATCGAGGTCCGGGCGTTCGAGAAGCTCCAGAAGAACATCAAGAACGCGGCGATCGAGCAGCGGCTGGCCCAGTAGGGGCCGGCCGCTCTACTCCTCCGGCTTCCCCTCCTCGACGATGCCGCTGACTTCCGGCCCCCATTCCGCGATCAGTTCCTGCTGCTCGCCGAGCCTCTTGGCGATGCGGTTCTCGGCGCGGAGCGTGATCCAGCCCGCCACCGCGGGCGGAATCCCGTAATAGAGCGCCCAGCCCATCCCGGCGGCGCCGTACATCACCAGCCAGGAGAAGGGGTCCGACATCACCTTGGACAGCGCCCCCATGGTATGCCCGCCCTGCCAGAGGCCGATGAGGAAGGCGACAACCCCGACGAAGTTCAGCGCCCCCACGGTCATGGGCGCCGTCTTGTCCGGGTCGCGGTCCACGACATAGGCGACCGCGGTCGGGATCATGCCGACCGCCAGCAGGATCGTGCTGGGCAGGAAGATCAGCCCCGCCGGGAACAGGATCACCAGAGCGGTGACCATGCCGCTGGAGTTGCCCTTGCCCCTCTTGCCGCCTCCCCGGCTCATCGCAGCATGACCATGTAGACGCCGATGCCGACCAGGGCCACGGTGGCGACCAGGCTGGACACCACCGCCGCCGCCTGGCGGCCGGAGCTCTCGGCGATCTCCGTGCGGTTCGCGATCTCCCGCTTCAGCTTCTCGACCTCGCGGCCGGCGATCTGGAACTCACGCCGCGCCCGAGCGAACTCGATCTCGTCCTTGCGGATCGCCGCCGGGTCGTCGATCAGTTTCAGCAAGCCCAGCAGGTTCCCCTCGGCCGCCGTGCGCGCCGCCTCGCCGCGCAGCTTGGCCCGATGCGCCCGGCTGTGGAAGCGGTCGATCGCCGGGCCGATCAGGTCGATCATCCAGCCGCACAGGTTCGGCAGGCTGGCCGGGCCGTAGCGCTTCTGCACCTCGGCCAGCACGTTGACCATGGCCGAGATGCGGCGCAGCGTCTCGCCGCTGGGCGTGGTCAGCGCGATCAGCCGCTCGTCCAGCTTGCGGTAGCGCGCGATCAGGAAGGCCGCGACGTGGCGGTCGATCGGCTCGCGCGGGCGGCCGGGCCGGGACGCCACCTCCTCCAGCGCGGTCAGCAGCTCGTTGCCGCTGGTCACCATGTGGTTGCGGACCATCGGGCTGAAGCAGGGCTGCATCGGGTTCAGCTCGTACAGCACCCGCTCGATGCCGTAGCCGGAGCCGAGCCGCTCCAGCAGGGTGCGCAGCGCGTCGAAGGTCTGGCTGAGGGGCACGTACTCGGCCTTGAACTCCGTCTGCATGCCGACCCAGAACATCGGCAGCTGGGCGGAGATCGCCTCGCCCAGCGCCTGGTAGCCATCGTTGCGGGCGAAGGCCTCGGCCATGGCGCTGCCGAAGCCGTCGATCATGACCGCCTTCTGCTTGTACCGGATGGGCGCGGGCGGATCGAGCGCGATGCAGACCCGGGCGACCAGCCGCTCCTCGAAGTTGCCGCCCTTGTTGACGCCGGCCGAATCGACCGCCGTGGCCACCGCCTCGGCGCGCGCCTCGTCGCCCAGGCTGCGGCGCAGCCAGCGGTCCAGGTCGCCGTTCTCGATCACCGGGACGGCCGCGGCCGGATTCCTGGCGAAGACCCGGGCCAGCCCGCGGCAGTGCCAGTAGCTCGCCCCGGAGAACTCGAACGGCCGCGCCGCCTTGCGCGGCACCTGCGGCTGCTTGGGACTCAGCCGCCGGCCGCTCAGCCAGAGATCCAGGTCGTTCAGGGTCCAGCGCATCTTGGGGTCGTCGGCCAGCAGCCCGCGCAGCGGCTCCATCAGGTTGAGCGACAGCCGGGCCGTGCCGACCAGCGCCGGATAGGTCCCGCGGTCCATCTTGGCCTGAAGCATCGCCTCGTCGTCCAGGTGGCGCACGGGGTTGCGGCCCAGGAACAGCAGCAGGACGGTGACGCCCAGCGCGTAGAGGTCGTCGGCGGTGGTCCCGGTCCCCCGCCCCGACGGCTGCGCCATGCCGCGCTCGATCGTGAGGAACAGCGGCGCCTGCCCGAAGGAGGTCGCCGTCGAGACGCATTCGCCCAGCATCACGCCCGCCGTGCCCTGGTCGCGCAGGAAGATGTTGGTCGGGCGGATGTCGCCGTGGACGATGCCCCGGCTGGACAGTTCGCGGAGCGCCGAGGCGAGCGGCTGGATCACCGCGCGGGTGATCTGCTCCTCCGTCATCTGCTCCCGGGTGTCGTTCAGGCTGTTCATCAGCCGGCGCCCGCCGGGATTTTCCAGGATGAAGACGGTCCGCTTCAGCCCGTCGAGCGGCCAATCGACCACGGCCCATTCGACCATGCGCATCAGGGCGACATGCTCGACGCCGCGGATGCCGGACAGCAGGTCCATGCGGGCGGGCACGCCCGACGTCGCGACGATCGCGAAGACATCCATCCTGCGGTCGCGGAGCGCGCGCACGGCATAGGCCTTGCCGGCCGGCCCGTCCAGGGCGGGCAGCGGGTTTCCGGGCTGTATCTCGAATCGCCCGGCCAGCGAGACGGGTTCGACGTCGCGGCCGGCGGGGCCGGATCCAGGGGCGGTGGCTTGGGCGGCGGTCGCCATCAGGTCGCAGGGGTCCCGGAATGCAAACAGCGTCGGGACCAGCTTGACCCGGCGACCGATAAGGAAGCGTTAAGGGCTTTCACCTGGAACCATCGGCGCCCGGCCCGACCGGTCGGGTTACGCCGGCAACCAAATCCGGCCCCCGGCGTTTATTGTCACCATTTTATCCGAATAACACGGCTACGGTGCCATATTGCTCCTTCGGCGCTGCCCCGGCAGCCTGTAAGAAACTTGACCGACGGGTCCCTGTCCTGGCAGGTCCCCGGCCCTGAACACCGCGGAAGACCGGCGCCGCGCGACGTGCGCGCCCAAGAACTGGAGGCACCAGAACCATGGAAAAGCGCACCGATGGGAGCTTTCCCGCCACCACCCCGCCGGGCCCGAAGGCCGAAGGCGCCACCCGCCGCCAGTTCCTCGCCGGAGCGTCGTCGCTGGCCCTGGGGGTCGCGTTCGGCCTCGGCGGAGCGGCGGCTTGGCCGGTCCCGGCCTCCGCCCAGGGCACGCCGCGGCGCGGCGGCTCGCTCAAGATCGCGGTGCCGGCCGCCACCTCGATCGACCCGGTCCGGCTGAACAGCTCGGGCGGCATCGCGATCGTCCAGCAGGTCGCGGAATACCTGGTCTATGCCGAACCCGACCTGACGCTGCGCCCGGTGCTGGCGACCTCGTGGGAGCCGAGCGAGGGCGGCAAGGTCTGGACCTTCGCGCTGCGCCGGGGGGTCAAGTTCCACGACGGGCGGCCCCTGACCGCCGACGACGTGGTCGCCACCTTCCAGCGGCTGGTCGATCCGGCCAACGCCTCGCCGGCCGCCGGCGCCATGCCGTTCCTGAAGAAGGAGGGCGTCGCCAAGGTGGACGACCACACCGTGCGCTTCACGCTCGACCGGCCGATCGGGACCTTCCCCTACTTCACCCACACCTACAATTGCGTGATCCTGCCGGCCGATTATGCCGGCAACTTCGCCGAGAAACCGATCGGCACCGGGCCGTTCAGGCTGGTCTCCTACCGGCCGCAGGAAGGGGCGAAGTTCGAGCGCAACGCCGACTATTGGGACCAGCCCAAGCCTTACCTGGACCGGCTGGAGATCCAGACCTTCGAATCGCCGCAGCCGATGGTGCTGGCGCTCCAGTCCGGCGACGTCCAGGTGGTCCAGCAGCTCAGCTACATCGATGCACAGGGCATCCGGAACGACACCAACATCACCCTGATCCAGGCCGACGCCGCCGACCACCGGCAGCTGTGCATGCGGACCGACATGAAGCCGTTCGACGACAAGCGGGTCCGCCAGGCGGTCGCCCTCTGCTTCGACCGCCCGGCCATGGTGCGGGGCCTGCTGGGCGGCCTGGCCGACATCGCCAACGACCATCCGATCGCGCCCATATATCCGGAGAAGATCGAGCTGGCGCAGCGCCAGGCCGACATCGCCCAGGCGCGCCAGCTGCTGGCCGACGCGGGATATCCCCAGGGCTTCCCGATCGACCTTTATACCCACCAGTACCTGGAACTGCCCCAATACGCGGCCCTGGCCCAGCAGATGCTGGCGCCGGCCGGGATCAAGGTGAACCTGAAGGTAGAGCCGACCAACCTATATTACAACCATTGGACCGAGGTCAGCTTCGGCCTGACCGATTGGACCAGCCGGCCGGTCGCGGCGCAGATCCTGGCGCAGTCTTTCCGCGGCGATGCCGAGTGGAACGCCGCCCACTGGAAGAACGAGGCGTTCGACGCCCTGCTCGCCCGGTTCGAGGCGGAGCCGGACGAGGCGCAGCGCGGCAAGCTGGGGTCGGAGATGGCGGCGATCCTCAACGACGAGGTCCCGGCGGTCATCGCCTATTTCAACAAGAACCTGCGGGCGGCGCGCACCGGCGTGAAGGGCCTGACCGGCAGCATGTCCAACTATCTCGACATGGCCGAGACCTGGCTGGACGCCTGAGGAGGCGGGCATGCTCCGCTTCCTCGGGCGCCGCATCCTGCTGGTCCTGGTGACGCTGGCGGTCGCGTCGATCCTGATCTTCGCCATCACCAACGTGCTGCCCGGCGACGTCGGGCGGATCATCCTGGGGCCGTTCGCGCCCCAGGACGCGGTCGAGCGGCTGAACGCCGAGCTGGGCGCCGACCGGCCGCTCGCGGTCCGCTACGCCGGGTGGCTTTCCGGCGTGGCACGGGGCGACTGGGGCCGGTCCTACGCCTTCGACACCGCCGTTCTCCCCCTGGTGGCGGAACGGCTGGGCCGCTCCCTCCTGCTGGCGGGCAGCGGCCTTGCGGTGCTGGTCCCGCTGGCGGTCGCGGCCGGCGTGGCCGCGGCGCGGCGGGAGGGCGGGTTGTTCGACCGCGTGCTGTCGGTGGTCGGGCTGGCGGTCGGAGCCCTGCCGGAGTTCGTCACCGGCGTCTTCCTGATCCTGGTGTTCGGCATCTGGCTGGGATGGCTGCCGATCCAGGCCCTGCCGCCCGAGGGCGCCGGGTCGTTGACAGTGGCGGCCCACTTGGTCCTGCCGGTCGGCTGCCTGGTGCTTCTTCTGTTCGCCTACCTGTTCCGCATGACCCGGGCCAGCATGATCGAGGCGCTGGCGTCGGACTATACGAGGACCGCCGTGCTGAAGGGACTGCCGCAGCGGACCGTGATCCGGCGCCACGTGCTGCGCAACGCGCTGCTGCCGACCATCACCGTGATCGGCGCCCAGATCGGCTGGCTGGTCGGCGGCCTGGTGGTGGTCGAGACGCTGTTCAAGTATCCCGGCATCGGCAGCCTGATCCATTTCGCGGCGACCAACAAGGACATCCCGCTGCTGGTCGGCTGCTCGCTCGCCATCACCTTCGTGTTCGCCCTGGGCAACCTGGCGGCGGATCTCCTCTATGCCGCGCTGAATCCACGGGTACGCCATGGCCGTAACGCTCACTGACCGAAGGCGCCGGACCGCGATGCCGCGCGGCACCGTCTCGCTCGCCGTGGGGGCGCTGATGATCCTGGTCTGGGTGGTCACCGCCCTGGGCGCCGCCTGGATCGCCCCCTACCCGCCCGCCGACATCGATTTCCTGGCGATCTCCCAGCCGCCGTCGGCCGCCCACTGGTTCGGCACCGACCAGCTCGGCCGCGACATCCTGAGCCGGGTGATCCATGGCGGGGCCTATGTGCTGACCATCGCGCCGGCGGCGACGCTGCTGGGGCTGGTCCTGGGCGCCGCGATCGGGCTGGCGACCGCCTGGTTCGGGTCCTGGGTGGACGAGGTGGCGATGCGCGTTCTGGACGCGGTCATGGCCTTTCCGATCGTCATCCTGGCCATGCTGGCGCTGACCTTGCTGGGGGCCGGAACCGGCAACGTGGTGCTGGTGATCGGGCTGGTGTTCGCGCCGCTGATCGCCCGCACCGTGCGAGCCGCCGCCCTGGTCGAGGCGCGCAAGGAATATGTCATGGCGGCCCAGCTCCGCGGCGAGGGCGCCCTCTACATCATGGCGATGGAGCTTCTGCCCAACGTGCGCGGGCCCCTGGTCGTCGAGGGGACTGTCCGGCTCGGCTACGCCGTCTTCACCTCCGCGACGCTGGGCTTCCTCGGCCTGGGCGTCCAGCCGCCGACCCCCGACTGGGGCCTGATGGTCAGCGAGAACCAGGCGCTGCTGACCACCGCCCCCTGGACCGTCCTGTTTCCAGCCCTGGCGATCGCCTGGGTGGTGGTCGCGATCGGGCTGGCCGCCGACGGGCTTAAGGAATTTCTGGAACCGTGACCGCATCCGCCCCCCTGCTCGAACTCGACCAAGTCACCATCAGCTACCGGCGCCGGCGCGACCGCGTCGATGCCGTCCGCGGCGTCTCGCTGGTGATACAGCCCGGCGAGGCCTACGGGCTGGTCGGCGAATCCGGCTGCGGCAAGTCCACGCTCGCCATGGCCGTGATGCGCCACCTGCCGAAGAACGGCATCCTCAGCGGCGGCCACGTCCTGTTCGAGGGCCGCGACCTGTTCAGGCTCGGCGAGGCGGAGCTTCGCCGGGTGCGCGGCGGCCGCATCGCCATGGTCTACCAGAACCCGGGCAGCGCGCTGAACCCCACCCTGAAGATCGGCGAGCAGGTGGCCGAGGTGTTCCGCCTGCATGCCGGCATGAACCGCCGGAACGCTGCCGAGGCGGCCCGCGCCATCCTGGGCAGGGTCCGGATCGCCGACCCCGACCGGGTCGCGGGCCTCTATCCCTACCAGCTCTCCGGCGGGATGCAACAGCGCGCGGTGATCGCCATGGCGCTCGCCACCGACCCGGCCCTGCTGGTCCTGGACGAGCCGACGACGGCGCTGGATGCCACCGTCCAGGCCGACATCCTGGACCTGTTCGCCGACCTGCGCGGGGAGATGAACGCATCCATCCTGTTCATCAGCCACAACCTGGCCGTGGTCCAGCAGGTCTGCGACCGCATCGGCGTGATGTATGCCGGCGAGCTGATCGAGCAGGGCAAGGTTTCGGAAGTCTTCAAGCGACCCAGGCATCCCTATACCGCGGCGCTGTTCGACTGCATCCCCGATTTCGGCGTGCGCAAGCGCGACCGGCGGCTGGCCGGGATCGCCGGAGGCGTGCCCGACCTGGCCGACCTGGGGACCGGCTGCCTGTACGAGCCGCGCTGCCTGATCTCCCGCCAGGTCTGCCGGGTCGAGCATCCCGACCTGCTGCGCGCCGGCACCCGCCACCTGAGCCGCTGCTTCTTCCACGGCGAGACCCCGGCGCCCGGCAGCGCCGCCCGCGGCAGGCCGGAGCCGGTGCCGGAGCCGATCCAGGGGATACCCCTGCTCAGCCTTTCCGGCGTCGGTCGGCGCTATGGACGCGCCCATATCCTCAAGGACATCGACCTGGAGATCGCGCCGGGCGAGACCTTCGGGCTGGTCGGCGAGTCCGGCAGCGGCAAGTCCACGCTGGCGAAGGTGATCGCCGGGCTGGTGCCGCCCAGCGCCGGGACGGTGGCCCTGGCCGGCGAGCGGGTGGCGGGACAGGCCGGCCGGCGCACCCGGCGGCAGCGCCGCGACGTGCAGATGGTCTTCCAGACGCCGGACACGACGCTGAACCCGCGCAAGCGCGTCGCCTCGATCCTGGGCCGCGCCGTGCGGGTGCTGGCCGGGCTTGGCGGGCGGCGGAAGCGCGACCGCTCGGCGGCATTGCTGGGCGACGTGCAGCTTCCGGCGGAGATGCTGGGCGCCACCCCGGACCGGCTGTCCGGCGGCCAGCGCCAGCGGGTCGCCATCGCCCGGGCCTTCGCCGGCGACCCGCGCTTGGTGATCCTGGACGAGCCGACCTCCGCCCTGGACGTGTCGGTCCAGGCGTCGATCCTGAACCTGCTGCTCGACCTTCAGCGGGAAAGCCAGGCGGCCTACCTGTTCATCTCCCACGACCTGGCGGTGGTCCGCTACCTGTCGGACCGGATCGGCGTGATGTATCTGGGCGAGCTGGTGGAGGTCGGGCCGACCGAGCGGGTGTTCCGGCCGCCTTTCCATCCCTACACCCAGGCGCTGATCGAGGCTGTGCCCCGGCTCGGCGCCGCCGCCCTGGAGCGCGCGGTGAGCCTGGACAGGCCGGCGCCGAGCCCGGCGGACCGGCCCGAAGGCTGCCCGTTCCAAACCCGGTGCCCGCGGGCGTATGATAAGTGCCGGAGCGAGGCGCCGCCGTGGCGCGATGCGGGAGGGGGACACATGATCCGGTGCTGGGTGGCGCTCGACGCGCTGGAGGCGTCGCAGACTGCGGCACAGACGGAGGCGGCGCAGAGATCCCGGCGCGGCCGGGCCGCGCAGGCTCCGCTGCCGATCGGCCGGCGCCCATGAGTCCTGGAGGAGCGGGCTCCGAAGCAGCACCCACCGCCCTCGCCGTCCGGCGGGCCTCCCTGCCGATGTATGATCTTCCGGAACTGCGGGACGCCCACGCGGCCCTGTGGCATGCCGTGGCGGGGCACATGGACCGGGCCGGCCTGGGCGGCGTGCCTGGCCTGCTGACCTTCGACGGCGAGCCGGCCGACCTGTGGCAGGCGCCCGACCTGCTCCTCAGCCAGACCTGCGGGCTGCCGCTGGTGACCCGGCTGGGCGGCATGGTCAGGGTCGTGGCGACGCCCCGCTACCGGGCGCCGGGGTGCAGCGGCAGCCGTCACCGCGGTTTCATCGTCGTCGGCTCGGACAGCCCGGTGCAGCGTCTGGTCGAACTGCGCGGCAGCCGCTGCGTGATCAACGGCTGGGACAGCAATACCGGCATGAACATGCTGCGCGCCGCCGTCGCCCCCCTGGCCCGGGACGGCCGCTTCTTCGGCTCGGTATCGGTCAGCGGCAGCCATCTGGCGAGCCTGAACCGGGTGGCCGACGGCGGCGCCGACGTCGCGGCGGTGGATTGCGTCACCTTCGCCCATCTCAGCCGCCATCGCGCCGCCTTGGTCGAGGGCGTCCGGGTACTCGCCGTAACCGCGGCGGCGCCCTGCCTGCCGCTGGTGACCGCCGCCGGCACCGACGACGACACGCTGGCCGCCCTTCGCGCGGCGCTCCAGGCCGCCGCGGCGTCGCCCGGCCTGTCGGCGGTGCGGGCCGACCTGCTGCTCGACGGCTTCGACTTCCTGCCCGACCGGGCCTACCGCGTCGTCACCGGCCTGGCGGCGCAGGCCGCGGCGGTGGGGTATCCGGAGCTGGCGTGAAACCCTTAAGTCGCGACGGGTCGGGGTTCGTCTTGAGGGTGAAGACCGGCTGGGGCTGAAATACGCTCATCCCCCGCCCGATCCGGTCATGGCCGACCGCGCCGTCTGCCGCGCCTGCCGAACCTTGTCCAGGCAGGTCCCGGTGTCGCCCCGCTCGGCGGCGGCGCGGCCTTCGCGCAGCATCGCGGCCATGTCGTCGCGCTGCTGCGGCGTGATGGTGGCGCCCGCGCGGGTTCCCGGCTGCTGACCGGGGTTCTCCCCCAAGGGTATCGGCTCGACGCCGCGGTCGGGCTGCTCGGAGCCGACGCCGCTGCCGATGCCGGACGGCGCTACCGTGCCACCCGAGCGTGCCAGATCCCGGGATATCGCCTCGCGGCTGGTCGCCGAGCTTTGGGCCCGGTCGGCGTTGGGCGTTCCACCACCTTGCGGACTGGCCCCGGCCTGGTCGCCCGCCGGCCCGCCGCCTTGCGCGAACGCGGCTTCGAGGCGCTGTATCTCGTCCAGGCAGCTGTCCTGCTGCGCCACCGCCGGACAGGCGGCGCCGGCCGCGATCAGACCGGCAATGGCAAGGATTCGGACACCCATCGAACCTCTCCTCTGATCGCTTCCCGGGGTCAGGTCGCGTCCTTCCGCCGGGCCTTGGCCATCCTGCTGCTGTTGGCGGCACCCGGCGACAGGGGAGCCTGCGGCGATCCGGTCGCCTCCGTGCGTCCGGCAGCAACGGCCGACAGGTTCGGCTCGCCGTCGAACTCCCGGCCCGTCGCGGCATCCTCGGCCGCCAGTTCCCGGCAGGCCTGTTCCCAATGCTCGTCGTTGCGGCCGTCGGGCTGTCCGGCATGTTCCCAAATCTCATGGGCGCGCCGCCTGATGCGATCTTCCAGGTTCCCCGTCATCGCCAGTCCTCCCCTAGAGTCCTTCGTTGGAGCGGTCTCCGATCAGGTTGACCCGCTCCGGTCCTCGCAGCCGGCCGTTCCAGTCGCCGCACGGTGTTGCGCCATGGGCGCAACCTACGGCTCGATGCAGGGCGGAGGCGATGCCGGCCGATGAGCGTGTGTTGCGCCCATGGCGCAACGCATCGGATCAGCTGTCTCGGACAAATCGACCTGATCGGGTACAGCTCTAGCGTTCAGCCGGCTTTGCCCACGCCCTTCATGACGTCGGCCATCGTCTCGTACCGGCCGTCGGGCATCTTGCCGATCAGGTCGACGACGCTCTCGTCGGCACCCTGCTGCTTCGCGTGCTTGACCAGATCCTCCTTCCCTGCGGGGAAATCGATCCCCTTCAGGTGATGGGTCACGTCGGTCGGGGAATGTCCGTCCAGTCCCTTGCTCATGTCGAGGTCTCCGGTTCAAATGCCAGTCGAGACCCTGACAACAGGTGCCCTCGGACTTCGTCCCGAGAACCATTGCGACACACGATCGATGTCACGCGCGTAATCGAGCATGTCGCCAAGGCGGACCATGGCGTTGCGTTTCACAGGGGCACGACCTCGGCCAGAACGGCTTCCGCCAACCGAGGGCGCAAGGCCTCCCGTTCCACCAGGTCGACTGAAATCCCGAGAGCATCGCCGAGTTCGATCTGAAGTCCCGCGAAACTACTCGGCCGTCCGGCGGAATGGCGGCGGCATGGATGCCGCCGCCCTGCCTTCAATGCGCCAGGATCTGGCTGAGGAACAGCTTGGTCCGTTCCGACTGCGGATTGTTGAAGAACTCCAGCGGCTCGTTCTGCTCGACGATCTCGCCGCGGTCCATGAAGATCACCCGGTTCGCCACGGTGCGGGCGAAGCCCATCTCGTGGGTCACGCAGAGCATCGTCATGCCCTCCTGGGCGAGGCTGATCAGGACGTCGGAAACATAAGAACGAAGGGAACTGCGTATTCCGGGCAGCGGCCTGATTTGACCGCCTGCACCACCCGCGCCGCGTCAGTCGCTATTCAACTCGGCGATCAGGTCGGGAAGACGCTTGGTCAGGCGAGGTATGAACACGGTCGCAGTTTCATATATTCGGGGTACGCTGATACCAAGATAGTCATGCGCGATAACGTTCCGCATACCGATGATCTGACGCCAGGGAATGTCAGGAAATCTTGCTTGCGTCTCCGGAGGAACACGCTTGGCGGCTTCGCCGATTACCTCCAGAGCCCTCAATACCGCGTACTGGGTCTTGCGATCATCCGCAAATCCGCGGGGATCAATTCCCGCGACAAACACTTCGATATCACGCGCGTAATCGAGCATGTCGCCAAGGCAGACCATGGCGTCGCGCTTCACAGTGGCACGACCTCGGCCAGAACGGCTTCGGCCAACCGAGGGCGCAAGGCCTCCCGTTCCACGAGGTCGACTGAAATCCCGAGAGCATCGCTGAGTTCGATCTGAAGTCCCGCGAAACCGATCAGATCAATTCCCTCGCCCAATTCGACCAGCAAGTCCAGGTCGCTTCCTTCGCGCTGTTCACCCCGGGCGTAAGACCCGAACACACCCATGGAACGAATGGGGTAATGGCGGCGCAAGGTCGGCTGCAACGAGCGCAGCTCGGTCAGGATATCTTCAAGGGTGCGCATGTCGGCCTCGATCGGAACGGACGCTCCGCATTGTACCGTAGCTTCTTCAGGCAATGAAGCCTACCGCGAAACCGAGAGGCGGCGGCATGGATGCCGCCGCCCTGCCTTCAATGCGCCAGGATCTGGCTGAGGAACAGCTTGGTCCGCTCCGACTGCGGATTGTTGAAGAACTCCAGCGGCTCGTTCTGCTCCACGATCTCGCCGCGGTCCATGAAGATCACCCGGTTCGCCACGGTGCGTGCGAAGCCCATCTCGTGGGTCACGCAGAGCATCGTCATGCCCTCCTGGGCGAGGCTGATCATGACGTCCAGCACCTCCTTGATCATCTCGGGGTCGAGGGCGGAGGTCGGCTCGTCGAACAGCATCACCTTGGGATTCATGCACAGCGAGCGGGCGATCGCCACGCGCTGCTGCTGGCCGCCGGAGAGCTGGCCGGGGTACTTCCGGGCTTGGTCGGGAATGCGCACCCGCTCCAGGTACTTCATGGCCATGGCCTCGGCCTGGTCCTTGGGCATCTTGCGGACCCAGATCGGCGCCAGGGTGCAGTTCTCCAGCACCGTCAGGTGGGGGAACAGGTTGAAGTGCTGGAACACCATCCCGACGTCGCGGCGCACCTGGTCGATGTTCTTCAGGTTGTTGGTCAGCTCGATCCCGTCCACCACGATGCTGCCGCGCTGGTGTTCCTCCAGCCGGTTGATGCAGCGGATCAGCGTGGACTTGCCGGAGCCGGACGGGCCGCAGATGACGATCCGCTCGCCGCGCGCCACCGTCAGGTCGATGCCCTTCAGCACGTGGAATTCGCCGTACCACTTGTGCACGTCGCTGAGTTGGACCGCGATGTCGTTGCCGGCTTGGGGCGCCGCCGTTTGTCTCGCATCGCTCATGTGTCGTCTCCCTGTAAGATGCGTTTATCGTTTGTGGCCGCGGTGCAGCTCCTGCTCCAGCCACTGGCTGTACTTCGACATGAAGAAGCAGAAGACGAAATAGATCACCGCCACGAACAGGTACGACTCCTTGTAGAAGCCGCGCCAGGCCGGATCGGTCAGCGCCGCCTTCGACGCGCTCATCAGGTCGAACAGGCCGATGATGATCACCAGCGAGGTATCCTTGAAGAAGCCGATGAAGGTGTTGACCAGCGGCGGGATCGTGATCGACAGCGCCTGCGGCAGGACGATCATGCGGGTCTTCTGCCAGTAGGTCAGGCCCAGGCTGTCCGCCGCCTCGTACTGGCCCTTGGGGATCGCCTGGAGGCCGCCGCGGATCACCTCCGCCAGATAGGCCGACGCGAACAGGATCAGGCCGATCTGGGCGCGCAGCAGCTTGTCGATGGTCACGCCGGTCGGCAGGAACAGCGGGAACATCACCGATGCCATGAACAGCACGGTGATCAACGGCACGCCGCGGATCAGCTCGATGTAGGCGACGCAGATCGACTTGACGATCGGCAGGTCGGACCGCCGCCCCAGCGCCAGCAGGATCGACAGCGGGAACGCCACTATCAGCCCGACCACCGACAGGATCAGCGTCAGCGGCAGGCCGCCCCACAGGGTGTTGCGGACCAACGGCAGGCCCAGCACGCCGCCCCACATCAGCACGCCCACGGCGACCGCGGCAACGGCCCAGACGGCCGCGAGCCAGGGCCGCCAGAAGTTGCGGTTGCAGCTCACCGCCAGCATCCCGACGATGATCAGGATGGACGCGATCGGCCGCCACTGCTGGTCGTAAGGGTAAAGCCCGAACAGGATCAGCCGGTACTTCTCGTGGATGAAGGCCCAGCAGGCCCCGCCCGCCGCCCGGCAGGTCTGGTTGGTCACCCCCTCGCCGGGCAGGACGCTGTTGAAGAACAGCCAGTCGAGCAGCGGCGGGATCACCTGGTAGGCCAGCCAGAGGATCAGGATCGTCAGGAGAGAGTTGAACCAGCTGTTGAACAGGTTCGCCCGGATCCAGCCGAGCGGGCCGAGCGCCAGCGCCGGCGGCTTGACGACCTGGGAACCGGAGGAGTCGGACGGCACCGAACCGGAACCCTGGAGGGAGATATGGTCTGCCATGTCAGCGCTCCACCAGGGCGATGCGGGTGTTGTACCAGTTCATGAACAGCGAGATGCCCAGGCTGATGGTCAGGTAGACCGCCATCATGATCGACACCGCCTCGATCGCCTGCCCCGTCTGGTTCAGGGTCGTGTTGGCGACGCTGACCAGGTCGGGATAGCCGATCGCGACCGCGAGCGAGCTGTTCTTGGTCAGGTTCAGGTACTGGCTGGTGGTCGGCGGCACGATGATCCGCAGGGCCTGGGGCAGCACGACGAGGCGAAGCACCTCGCCGCGGTGCAGCCCCAGGGCGGAGGCCGCCTCGGTCTGGCCCCAGTTGACCGCCCGGATGCCGCTTCGGACGATCTCGGCGATGAAGCCGGCGGTGTAGATCACCAGGCCCATCAGCAGGGCCGCGAATTCGGGGCTGATGGTGATGCCGCCGCGGAAGTTGAAGCCCTGGAGCACCGGAACGTCGAGCGCGGTCGGGGCGCCGCCGACGACCCAGGTCAGCAGCGGCAGCGCCAGCAGCAGGCCGATCGAGGCGAACACCACCGGGAACTGCTGCCCGGTCGCCTCCTGGCGCTTGCGCGCCCAGCGCGCCAGCAGCCAGACGCCGACCATCGCGGCCACCAGCGCCAGCCCGACCCAGGTCCAGATCGGGTCGTCGGCCAGGCTCGGGAACTTCATGCCCCGGTTGCTCAGGAACACGCCCGGTATCGGGTTCAGCGCCTGGCGCGGCTGCGGCAGGCTCTCGCTGATCACGGCGTACCAGAAGAAGAGCTGCAGCAGGACGGGGACGTTGCGGATCACCTCGACATAGATCGAGGCCAGCTTCGCCACCAGGAAGTTGCTCGACAGCCGCGCGATGCCGATGATGGTGCCCAGGACGGTCGCCAGGATGATGCCCAGCACCGCCACCTTGATGGTGTTCAGGAAGCCCACGAGGAGCGCTTGGCTGTAGCTGCTCGCCGGCGAATAGGGGATCATCGCCTCGCCGATGGCGAAGCTCGCCTCGCGGTCCAGGAAGGAGAAGCCCGTCGCGATGTTCTGCCGCGCCAGGTTCTCCAGCACGTTGGACACCAGGTACCAGCCGAGCAGCACGACGCCGCCCAGCACCAGGATCTGGAAGAAGATCGCCCGGACGTTCGGATCGTTGATCAGGGAACGGCGCGGCGCCTGGGGAGCCAGGTTCCCGGGGCCTCTGGTCGATATTGCCAAGGATCTCTCCTTTCCCGGTTGAACGGGAGCCCGGCCCGGCCCCAGGGCCTGTAGGTTGGCCTCGGGGAGGGCGGGCCGGGAAGACGGGCGGAATTGACTGGGAAGAAAACGGGGCGCCGCCGTCCCGCGTTCTCGCGGGGGCGGCGGCGCGCCGGATCAGCGGATCGGCGGAGCGTACATCAGGCCGCCGTTGGTCCACAGGGCATTCGGGCCGCGCTCCAGCTTCAGCGGCGTCTTGACGCCGACGTTGCGCTCGAAGATCTCGCCGTAATTGCCGACGGTCTTGATCACGTTGTAGGCCCACTTCTCGTCCAGGCCGAGCGCCTGGCCCATGCCGGGGTTCGAGCCCAGCAGCCGCTGGACGGTCGGATCCGGGCTCTTCAGCATCTCGTCCACGTTGCCCGAGTTGATGCCCTTCTCCTCCGCCTCCACGGTGGCGTAGACCGTCCACTTGACGATGTCGAAGAACTCGTCGTCGCCGTGGCGCACCGCCGGGCCGAGCGGCTCCTTCGAGATCAGCTCGGGCAGGATGATGTAGTCGTCGGGGTTGGGCGCCAGGGTCGAGCGGATCGACGCCATGCCCGAGGCGTCGGTGGTGTAGACGTCGCAGCGTCCGGAGAAGAAGGCGGCGTTGACCTCGTCGAAGGACTCGATCACGACCGGCTGGAACTGCATGCCCTTGCCGCGGAAATAGTCGGCCAGGTTCAGCTCGGTCGTGGTGCCGGGCTGCACGCAGACGGTGGCGCCGTTCAGCTCCGCGGCGCTGGAGACGCCCAGTGCCTTCGGGACCATGAAGCCCTGGCCGTCATAGAAGGTGGTCGGCGCGAAGTTCAGGCCGAGCGAAGTGTCGCGGGTCAGCGTCCAGGTGGTGTTGCGCGACAGGATGTCGATCTCGCCGGACTGCAGGGCCGTGAAGCGCTGCTGCGCGGAAAGCGGGGTGAAGCGGACGGCCTTGGCATCGCCGAAGATGGCGGCGGCGACCGCGCGGCAGACGTCCACGTCCAGCCCCGTCCAGTTGCCCTGGCTGTCCGGGTTGGAGAAGCCCGGCAGGCCGGTGTTGACGCCGCACTGGACGAACCCCTTCTGCTTGACCGCGTTCAGCGTCGGTCCGGCGAATGCGGCCCCGCTGCCCAGAGCGATCGCCAGTGCTGTGCCCATCGCGGCAATGATTTTCGTTTTCATTGGACCTACCCTGTTTTCTTCGAACGTGCATGAACCTGCATTGGGTGCGGCCGGAACAGTCCGGCCACCCGATCAAGTTCTAGCAATGTTTGAGCCATTTGGAATAGCTTTTGATTGATGCTGCCCCTACAAAAGTGCATGACCCCGACCGCGTCACGGCCCCCGGGCCGGTTCGATCGATAGCGCCGCCGCGTTCCGCGATGCCGGTCCGCGAACGGGGTTGGCCGAAGCCCGCGGGAATGACAGACTGCGCCTTCGTCAAGAGCCCCGTCGTCCGCCCGCGGCGCGCCGGGGACGACACCGCCCATCTTCTCAGCAGAAGCCATGAAAAACGCCAGTCCAGACACCATCCTGACCCATGCCGGCAACGACCCGCACGCCAATTTCGGCATCGTGAACCCGCCGGTCTACCATGCCTCGACCGTGCTGTTCCCCACCGTGGCGGCGCTGGAGGAGGCCGGGCACTCGTTCGACGGGGTCCGTTACGGCCGTATCGGCACGCCCACCTCCCAGGCGTTCGAGGCGACGGTCGCGCGGCTGGAGGGCGGCTTCAAGGCGGTGACCGCGCCGTCGGGGCTGGCGGCGATCACGACGGCGCTGCTGGCATTCGTGTCGGCCGGCGACCATGTCCTGGTCACCGACAGCGTCTACGGGCCGACCCGGCTGTTCTGCTCGGACATGCTGAAGCGGCTCGGCGTCGAGGCGGAGTTCTACGATCCGCTGGCCGGGGCCGCCATCGAGCGGCTGATCCGGCCGAACACGCGGGTGGTGTTCCTGGAATCGCCCGGCTCCCTGACCTTCGAGGTGCAGGACGTGCCGGCCATCGCCGCCGCGGCCAAACAGGCCGGAGCCGTCGTGATGATCGACAATACCTGGGGAACGCCGCTGTTCTTCAAGCCGTTCGACCACGGCGTCGACCTGTCGATCCACGCCGCGACGAAATACATGGTCGGCCATTCCGACGCGATGCTGGGCGTGATCACCGCCGGCACGGAGGAGGTCTGGAACCGCCTGAAGCGCAACTCCGTGCAGCTCGGCACCTGCGCCGGACCGGACGACATCTATCTGGGGCTGCGCGGGTTGAGGACCATGGGCGCCCGCCTCCGCCAGCACCAGGACACCGCGCTCGACCTCGCCCGCTGGCTCCAGGCGCGGCCCGAGGTCGCCCGGGTGCTCCACCCCGCCCTGCCCGACGACCCCGGCCACGCGCTCTGGCGGCGCGACTTCACCGGCGCCTGCGGCCTGTTCGCGATCGAGCTGAAGCCCTGCTCCGCGGCGGCGGTCGCCGCCTTCCTCGACGGCATGGAACTGTTCGGGATGGGCTACAGCTGGGGCGGCTACGAGAGCCTGATCCTGCCGATCCACCCGGAGAAGCTGCGCACCGCGACCCGCTGGCGAACCGACGGCCCGATGATCCGTCTGCACGCCGGCCTGGAGGACCCGAACGACCTGATCGCCGACCTGGATCGCGGGCTCGCCCGACTGGCGGCCGCGGCATGACCACGGTTACCGGCAAGCGCGAGCTGCTCGACCTCGTCAGCTTCGACGCCAACGGGCTGGTCGCCGCCATCGCCCAGCAGCACGACACCGGCGAGGTGCTGATGCTGGCCTGGATGAACCGCGCCGCCCTGGAGGAGACGCTGGCCACCGGCCGCGTCTGCTACTTCTCCCGCTCGCGCGGCAAGCTGTGGCGCAAGGGCGAGACGTCCGGCCAGGTGCAGCACCTGAAGGAGCTTCGGGTCGACTGCGACGGCGACGCCGTGCTCGTCCTGGTCGACCAGACCGGGGTCGCCTGCCACACCGGTCGCCGAAGCTGTTTCTACCGGGCCGCCCGCCAGGGAGGGGTCGAGACCATCCTGGACGTCGAGACGGACCCGGAGAAGCTGTACGGGTCGAGGGACTAGAGCTGTACCCGATCAGGTCGATCCGATGCGTTGCGCCGCGTGGAGCGGGCGGAAGGGTTCCGAAGGAGTGCGGAGGAATGCCGCAAGGGATGTATTAAGACTTCCGAAAGCATGACGAGAGGCGGGTCGGCGGGCTTTTTTCGAAAACCTTCAATAAGGCCCCCGACTGTTGATCTAGATCAACGAGGCGGCCCGAGCCCTGGTATAGAAACACTCTTGTCTCTAACCCTCCCTGTAATCGCCTTTCAGCCAGAGGTTCTCCCAAGGACCTCTGGCTTTTTTCTTTTCCGGCGCGGGAAAATCCATACGAAGGATAGGGCGATAGCTTGCCTTCTCCTATGAAAGAGGCACAAAAAAGAGGTGACAGCAAGCTGTCACCCGAGGCGAATGCGCGATGAGTAGAGGATGCGAACGGACCTTGTCCTGCCATGGGCTCTCACTGCAGGTCGGGTCGTGTTCCGGTCGCAGGAATAAATTAACCATAACCGGTCACTCCGCACACTGCGCACCCGGGGCATCACAGGTTTGTCACAATACGCATGAATTAGCCATGTTCCCACTCCCGCCGGCTCCGCTCAGCGTCGCCCGAGATAGCGCAGCAGGGCGGCGACCAGTGCCAGGGGAACCACCACGACCGCCCCGACCAGGACATAGGGAAGCGCCCATTCCGCGACCCCCGCGAACAGGCCGAAGACCGCCAGGATGGTGTCCCAGGTGTCGTGGAGAATGCCCATCGGTTCGATGTCGAGGAAGGACAAGGCCAGCCCTACGAACAGGGAGAGCACGATTATTCTGACGATCCAACTCATCGGGGTGGAACAGCTCCGTCGATTAGCGTGGTTGCGATCCGCCGACAGGCCGATCGCGCGAGGCATACGCGAAAAAACCTGACCGGTGGGCGGAATAATGGAATGTTCTCCGCTGTTAAAAAGGGGTATCGGACGAGACTTGTTCCGTCCGGCCACGAGGCGACGCAACGGGGGAACGTATGGTCGTGGAGCATGAACACTGGGCGGTGGCCAACCTCCTGATCGGCCGGTACGGCCGTCTCGCAGCGCGGCAGGCCGAAGCGCGGATCGAAGATGCCGACGCCCGCGGGGATCGGGAAGGTCGGGAGATCTGGCGCAGCGTCCTGGGAGCGCTGGACAGCCAGGGCCGTTGCCTGGGGCAGTTCCGGTAACCTCCAGACGCCCACGCGGGACGCGAAGTGCCCGCTTCCGAACGTTAACCCATTATACAAAATACACTTCTTATTTTTCTCTATTCATCGGCGCAGCCATCCGAAACACAAGCATCCGGCGCTCAGCCGGTCGTCGATGCGCCCAGGAAGATGCCGATAGAGACCATCTCCTGGATCGAAATGGAACTGCGACCATTCGCTACATTTGGTATAGTCCTAAAGCCATAGTCGAACCGACTGCATTCCAGCCCTTGGGCCTTGATCCGGACCCCAACTTTTCATCCCCAAATTCTGGGGATAACTCTGTGGATCGAGAGGGCTCCCCCCAACGAAATCCTGCCACTTGACCCTTGTGCCTATTTTTTAGGCACTCGTTTGCTTTTGCCGTGTCAAGCAGAAGTTTGAGGTTTCACTTGGAACCGCTTCAATGAAGAATCAGTATTCATGTGCCGTCCTTACAACACCCTCAGAACATCTCCACCCCGCGAAGAATACAGTTGACAGCCGGCGCGCGTGCCTGTGGACGGCCGCCCCCGTCACCGCCTCCGTGGCCCGAAGCGCTTGCGCGGCGCCCCGCGGAAACCGGCCTTGGGCTTCCCGGCCTTTCCCGGCGACCCGGCGGACTGCTTGGGCTCCCGCTCTCGGCGGGCACGGGAGGCGAGCAGGTCCCCCAGCCGGCTGCCGATCAGGGCGCGGCGCTCGCGCACGGCGTCGCGGTCGGGGAACAGGGTCCGGAACCGCCGTGCCGCCCAGTAGTACAGGTCGCAGGCGCGCGACAGGTCTTCCAGCGCCTGGTCGTCCAGCCCCTCGATCCGGCCCGGCACCACATGGCCGATCGGCATCGGCTCCGCGGTCTCGACGGCCTGGAGGATCGCCCGGAACAGCCGCATCTCGGCTTCCTTCTCCAGGTCGGCCGGGATGAACAGCAGGCTCAGCTTGTCCGGGAAGCCCAGGGACCGCTCGTCGAGCAGCTGCGCCAGGCGGCGGAGCGCCCCCAGGTCGCCGATGCGGTACAGCGACCCCGCCGTCCTGGCGGCGGCGAACCAGTCGATCAGAAGCGCCATCTCCGTCGCGCCGCTGTATTCCGCCAGCCGGGCCAGCATCCCGCGGGTCGGCCGGACGGCGAGCGAGGCCTGCGGCCCCAGGCGGGCGTCGGTCCGCTCCATCAGCGTCTTGAGCGCCTGGGGCGTGTTGCGGGCGACCACGCCGAACTCGCCGGCCTCGAACTGGCCGAAGCGCCCCGCCCGTCCGGCGATCTGCCGGATCTCCACCGGCGACAGCGGGCGTACGGCGGTGCCGTCGAACTTCTCCAGGGCGGTGAACAGCACGCGGCGCACCGGCAGGTTCAGCCCCATGCCGATCGCGTCGGTCGCGACGACCACGTCCGCCAGCCCCGACAGGAAGCGCTCGGCCTCCAGCCGCCGGACATCGGGCGCCAGCGCCCCGTAGAGGACGGCGGCCGTAAGCCCCTGGGTGTGCACCGCGTCGCGGATCAGGTGGACATCCCGCCGGGAGAAGGCGATCAGCGCGTCCCCGGCCTCCACGTCGGTCCATTCCAGGCGCCGCGGGATCATCGACAGCGGCGCCTTCCGCTGCAGCTCCACGACTTCCAGCGGCTCGCCCAGATACGCGGCCACCCGCTCGACCAGCGGGCGCGCCTCGGGCGCTCCCAGCAGATAGACGGTGTCGGCGGGAGCGCCGATCAGCGCGGCGGTCCAGGCCCAGCCCCGGTCGGGATCGGCCAGCATCTGGACCTCGTCGATCACCGCCACGTCGACCGGCCGTTCCGGGTCCATCATCTCGATCGTCGAGGCGACGTGCCGGGCGTCGGGCGTCCTGATCTCCTCCTCGCCGGTGAGCAGGGTCGTCGGCGTACCGTCGCGGTTCAGCCGGTCCATGACCTCCAGCGCCAGCAGCCGCAGCGGCGCCAGATAGACGCCCGAAGAGGCCCCCCGCAGGGCCTCCAGCGCGCGGTGCGTCTTGCCCGAGTTGGTCGGCCCCACCACCAGGACCAGCCGCCGCCCCATGCCGCGCGCGACCGGGAAGAGAAGCTCGTAGCGGGAGAAGTCGAAATGGCGGTCGATGAAGGCCCGGCCGCGCGCCTCGGCCCTGTCGCGCCGCCAGGCGTCGAACTCCCGGTCCCAGCGGCGCAGGATCTCGTCGGCGTCCTGGTGGTTGCGGCTCGTCCGGCCGAGCCGGTCGCACAGCGAGCCGAACGTCCAGCCGTCGTCGCCGGTGCCGGCCTCGTCCGCGTATCGCCAGAGCCGTTCGGCCAGCCGCGCCGCATCCGCGTGCAGCCGCTCGGCCAGGACCCCGTCGGCGACCAGGCGGTCGCGCAATACCGCATGGCCCGGGCCGGCCTCGTCCAGCCCGGCGAACTCGTCCACGTCGATCTGGCGGGAGACCGCGAAGCGGATCGGCTCCTCCATGCCGGTCCAGGGCAGCGCGTCGGTCATGACCAGCCGGACCCGGTCGCGCCCGTCGCCGGGATGGAGCGAGACGTGCCCGGCCGGGTCGAGGGCGCGGCGGGACGCGGCCAGAAGCTCGTTGCGCCGTTTCGCCCGGTCCAGATGCCCCTGGATCTCGCGCATCACGGCGTCGCGCCGCTCGATCGGGACCAGCAGGTCGCGCTTGCCCTTGGGCAGCGGCAGGCCCAAGCTTGTCAGCCCGGACGCCGCGGCCATCTCCATCCGCGCGATCCCCGCCTCGGCAAGGGTCAGGCAGTCCGGATGCCGGCGGGCGATCTCGTGGATCAGGTGCGGGTCGGCGTCCCCGGGGAGGTCCTGGACATCCGAATCTTCAGCCATGGCGTCACGTTCCAGCTCTAGGTCTCTGCCTTGACCCGCCGGGCGCTTCGCCGGGTCGAAAGGACGGAAGATGCTCGCCGCGGACCGGCCGGGTCAACCCGCAGCACGGCGGCGGTCCGGATGCCGACCCCGCCAGCCAGGGCGGCCGAAGGCCACCCTCGGACGCTGCCGCCCCTTTGTTACCATCCGTTAATACAAGTGACTTTTCTGTCAGCATAAGGCGGTTCACCACCGACTGCTGAGAACTAGCCAGGTAGAGAGTCACAGGACCCCACGAAAAGCCTTGTTCGAAATCCCAAACCGGATACTTGTTGTTATTCTTGGGATCGAAATTATCCGAACTACTTCTAGGCATTTTTCTATACGGCGATTATGACCAAAGATGGATCGAAATTGCCGCTCATTGCGGGCATCATCCGTTGGAACCTTAGGTACTACCACATTTTGGAAAAGAACGTTCCGGACTCGGGGAATCGAGATGGATGCCGACAGCAAGCGCGATGAAGTCCAACGCTTGGATTTCCTGCAAATCGACCAGAAGACACGTGACACCTTGAAGGAGTTCGCCGCGGACCTGGAGGAGCTGCTGCCCCCGGCTCTGGACGGGTTCTATCGGCATGTCCGGAACTACCCCGAACTCAAGGCGATGTTCTCCAGCGAGGGCAGCGTCCAGCATGCCCGGTCGGCCCAGCTGAAGCACTGGCTCAACCTGTTTTCCGGCAGGTTCGACAGCGAGTATTTCGCCTCGGTCAGGCGCATCGGCCTGACCCACAGCCGGATCGGGCTGGAACCCCGCTGGTACGTCGGCGGCTACGCCTTCACCGTCAACCACCTCTACGATGCCGCCACGCGGAAGTTCAGCACCCGGTGGCGGCCGGAAGTGGCCCGGGCGAAGCTGTCCGACCTTCTCGCCGCGCTGAACAAGGCGGTGATGCTCGACATGGACCTCGCCATCTCCATCTATATCGAGGAGAACAAGGCGGCCTACGACCGGCAGCTGGACCAGCTCGCCGAGAGCTTCCGCGGCACCGTGGTCGACATCGTGGAGGCGGTGGGCGGCGAGGCCGGCCATCTGGACGCCACCGCCGAGGCGATGTCCGCGGCGGCCGAGGAGACCAGCCGCCAGGCGATCGCCGTGGCCGCCGCCGCCGAGCAGGCCAGCCAGAACGTCGAGACCGTCGCCGCCGCGGCGGAGGAGCTGTCCAAGTCGATCCAGGAGATCACCCGGCAGGTGACACGCTCGTCCGACACCTCGCGCCGCGCGGTCGCCGACGGGGAACGGACCGGAGGGCTGCTTCAGACCCTGTCCGGCGCCGCCGAAAGCATCGGCGCAGTGGTCAGCCTGATCAACGACATCGCCAACCAGACCAACCTGCTGGCGCTCAACGCCACGATCGAGGCCGCCCGCGCGGGGGAAGCCGGCAAGGGCTTCGCCGTTGTCGCCAACGAGGTCAAGCAGCTCGCCACCCAGACGGCGCGCGCCACGGGCGACATCAAGGGTCAGGTCGACGAGATCCAGGAGGCGACCCAGGGCGCGGTGGCCGCCATCCGCAATATCCTGGGCACCATCACGGACATGGACCAGATCTGCTCCCTGATCGCCGCCGCGGTGGAGGAACAGGCGGCCGCGACCCAGGAGATCGCCCGCAACGTCGAGCAGGCGGCGGTCGGCACCCAGGAAGTGGCGGTCAACATCGCGGGCGTCACGTCGGCCTCGTCGGAGACCACCCGGTCGGTGTCCACCGTGCGGAGCACCGCCGGCCAGCTCAGCGGCCAGTCGGCGGCGCTCCAGCGGGAAGTCGGAAACTTCCTGCGCTCGATCAAGGCGGCCTAGAGCGGGACCCGACCGGGTTGAACCGCTCGGGTCCCGTGTTGCGCCATGGGGGCAACCTACGGCTCGATGCAGGGCGGAGGTGATGCGGACCGACGATCGTAGGTTGCGCCATGGCGCAACGCATCGGGTACAGCTTTAGCGGAATCAGCCCTCCGCGGGATACACGCGCAGGATTTCGCCGTCGGACTGGTCGGTCAGAAGATACAGCGCGCCGTCGGGCCCCTGCTCGACGGCGCGTATCCTCTGGTTCAGGTCCCCGAACAGACGTTCCTCGTGGGTCACGCGGGTGCCGTCCAGTTCCAGCCGGGCCACGTCCTTCGTCGCCAGCCCGCCGTTGAAGACGCTGCCCTGCCAGGCGGGGAACGCCGACCCGGTATAGAAGGCCATGCCGGAGGACCCGATCACCGGGGTCCAGTGATGCACCGGATCCTCCATCCCCTCGGCCTGCTGCTTGCCCGTGCCGACCGGGCTGCCGTCATACTCGACGCCGTACGACACCACCGGCCAGCCGTAGTTCTTGCCGGCTTCCGGGATATTGATCTCGTCGCCTCCGCGGGGGCCGTGCTCGTTGACCCACAGCACGCCGGTTTCCGGATGAAGCGCCGCGCCCTGGATGTTGCGGTGGCCGTAGGACCAGATTTCCGGCAGCGCGCCCTGCCGCTCGACGAACGGATTGTCCTCGGGCACCGACCCGTCCGGCCGGATACGGATCACCTTGCCCAGATGGGAGTCCAGGTCCTGCGCCTGGGTGCGGAACTCCCTCTCCGACCGCTCGCCCAGCCCGATGAACAGGTAACCCTGATTGTCGAACACCAGGCGCGAGCCGAAATGCTTGGTGCCGGGCAGCTTCGGCTTCTGCGAGAAGATGACCTGCACTTCCGACAGGCTGCCGGCGTCCGGGCTCAGGATGCCCCGCGCCACGGCGGTCGAGTTGCCGCCTTCGCCGGGCTCCGTAAAGCTGAAATAGACCAGCCGGTTCTGCGCGAACTGCGGATCGAGCGCCACGTCGAGCAGACCGCCCTGTCCGCGGCTGTCCACCTCGGGAACGCCGCCGATGGGCTCCGAAACGGTGCCGTCGGCCGCGACATGCCTCAGGTTCCCGCTCTTCTCGGTCACCAGCATGGCGCCGTCGGGCAGGAACGCCAGCCCCCACGGATTGGCCAGGCCATCGGCGAAAGTGGTCACCTGAACCCTGCCCTTCTCGGTCTCGAAGGTCTCGTCGACGGCCAGCGCCGGGTTCAGGCCTGCCAGCGCCGTGGTCGCAAGGAAGGCGGCCGCGATGGCGGGGGAAACGTATCGCATAGGGGTCTCTCCTCGTCTCGTCGATTCGCAGACCTAGATAAGGGCCGAGACGGGTTGAACAACCGCGAGATACCTACAATTCCAGCCGGATCGTCCCAACATGCGGGACACTTTCAATCTATTTGACATACTCGGGTATCGATTCCTAACATCGCGCCCGGCCAACGCGGGAGCGGATCAACACCATGAAGGGCGACCACGCAGCCGTCCTGGAACAGCCCCAGGAATCGGACCGGACAGGGGAGCGGGCGCCGGAGAAGCGCCAGGGGAGCGGCACCCAGACCCTGCTGAGGGGGCTCGCCCTGCTGGAATGCGTCGCGGAGGGCATCGGGGACGTGAAGGGCATCGCGGCACGGCTCGGCACGCCGCGCAGCACCACGCACCGCATGCTCAACAGCCTGGTCGCCGAACGCTACCTGCACCATGTGCCGTACAAGGGCTACCTGCTCGGGCCGAAGCTGATCCATCTCGGCATGCGGGCACTGGAGCATCGGCCCCTGGTGGCGATGGCCCGCCCCCATATCGAGGCGCTGGCGCGGCTGACCGGCGACACGGTCCATCTCGGCGTCCTGGAGGACGGGGAAGTCTTCTACCTGGACAAGGTCCCCGGCACCCGCGGGCTGGAAATGCGCTCGCGCGTCGGCCTGGCCATGCCGGTGGCCTCGACCGGGTTGGGCAAGAGCCTGATGCTGGGATTGCCGCCGGACCGGTGGCCGGACCTGTACGAACGCGCCCGCGCGTTCGCCTCGGCCGCCCCGGGCCGGCCGCCGCTCGCCCCCTGGCCGGAGTTCCGGCGGCGGCTGGCGGAATATGCCGACCAGGGCTGGTCGTACGACCTGGAAGAGAACGAGATCGGCATCCGCTGCGTGGGCGCCCCCGTGCGCGACGTCCGCGACCAGGTGGCCGCGGCGGTCAGCGTGGCGAGCGCCGTTCCCTTCATGCCGGAGCAGAGGATGCGGGAGCTCGGACCGGCGGTCCGCGACTGCGCGGACGCGATCTCCAAGGAGTTGGGATGGAAACCCCAGTGACCGAAAAACCGGATGCCCCCGCCCTGATCGCGCTGGACTGGGGCACCTCCAGCCTGCGCGGATACCTGATGGACGCGGGCGGCAGGGTGCTGGACCGGCGCTCCAGCGCCCACGGCATCCAGAGCCTGCCGGTCCCCGGCATTCCCGGGTTCGAGCAGGCCTTCGCCGATCTCTGCGGCGCGTGGCTGAAAACCCATGGCAAGCTTCCCGCCGTGGCCGGCGGCATGGTCGGCAGCGCCCAGGGCTGGGCGGAAGCGCCCTATGTCCCCTGCCCCGCCGACACCGGCAGCCTCGCCGGAAAGGCCGTCGCGGTGGAGAGCGCGTCGGGCGTGCGCGTGCTGATCGCGCCCGGAGTCATCTTCGACCCGCCCGACGCCGTTCCCGACGTGATGCGCGGGGAGGAGATCCAGATCTCCGGCGCGCTGGCCGACCATCCCCACCTCGCCGGCCGGGCCTGCGTCGCGCTGCCGGGCACCCATTCGAAATGGGTCCAGGTGACCGACGGGCGCATCGCCCGGTTCGCCACATACATGACCGGCGAGCTGTTCGCCGTGCTGTCGCGCCACTCGATCCTCGGCCGGCTGATGCTGGACGATGCCGCGGCCTCTCCCGCCGACCGGTCCGCCGCCGAAGCGGCCTTCGCGGCCGGGGTGCGGACAGCGCGCGACGGCTTGGCCGGCGACCTGTCCCACCAGATCTTCGCCGTCCGCACGCTCGGCCTCACCCGCCGGCTGCCGCCGGAGGTGCTGAAGGACTATCTGTCCGGCCTGCTGATCGGCAACGAGCTGGTCTCCGGCCTCGCCCGCATGCGCGACACGCTGGCCGGCGACACGCCGCTGCTGTTGATCGGCGACGCCGCCCTGTGCCGGCGCTATGTCCGCGCGCTCGACCTGCTGGGCACGGTCCCGGCGGCCCTGCTCGACAACACCGCCCCCCGCGGGCTCTTCCAGTTCGCCGTAGAGGCCGGGCTGGTCACCTCCCCCGTTTCCTCCGACAGGAGCGACATGCCATGAACACGACGCCGGCCGGAACCGCCCCGGACCTGCCCTCCCCGGACCTCGGGGCGCGCCTGGACGCCGCCTTCGCCGCCCTGCCGCTGGTCGCCATCCTGCGCGGGCTGACCCCGCGGGAGGCGGAGCCCGCGGCCCAGGCCCTGTACGACCGCGGCTTCCGCCTGATCGAGGTGCCGCTGAACTCGCCGGAGCCGTTCGACAGCATCGGCGCGATCCGCAGGCTGCTGCCGCAGGACGCGATCGTCGGCGCCGGCACCGTGATGACCCCCGACCAGGTGAAGACCCTCGCGGGCCTCGGCGCCGACATCGTGGTCATGCCCCACGGCGACACGGACCTGATCCGCGCCGCCAAGTCCGCCGGCCTCGCCTGCCTGCCGGGCGTGACCACCCCGACCGAGGCCTTCGCGGCCCTGAAGGCCGGCGCCGACGCGCTGAAGCTGTTCCCGGCCGAGCTGATCAGCCCCCGCATCGTCAAGGCCATGCGCGCCGTGATGCCGCCCGGCGTCCGCCTGCTGCCGGTCGGAGGCATCGCCCCCGAGACCATGCGCGACTATCGCGACGCCGGCGTCGCCGGCTTCGGCCTGGGCTCCGCCCTCTACACCCCCGGCATGGACGTCCCGGAGCTGGCCCGGCGCGCGGAAAGCTTCGTCGCGGCGTGGCGGGAGATCGCCTGACGCAGATACGAAGGCCGACGTTCCGGAATGCCGTCGGCGCCGGCCTTGCGGACCGGCGCCGACCTGCGAGGATATTGCCGTCAGCTCAGGCGAAGAGCTGGCCGTAGTCGTCCACCCCCGTCACTCCCACCAGCGCCACCGTGGCGCCGTTGAACTGCAGCACCGTCGTGTCGGCACCCCCGGTCCCGTCGCCGTCCACTTCGGTCACGCCGCGAAGACGCAGGCCGCCGTCGATCTCCAGCCGGTCCCCTTCGGCCGCATCGAAGTCGAGCAGGGTGTCCTTGCCGCCGCCCCGGGACACCACGAAGATATCGGCGCCCGCGCCTCCTTCGAGCCGGTCGTCGCCCGTGCCGCCGTCGAGCCGGTCGTTGCCCGAGCCGCCGAACAGGGTGTCCTTGCCGTTGCCGCCGAGCAGCGTGTCGGCGCCGTCCAGTCCGCGGACCATGTCGTCGCCGTTTCCGGCCCGGTAGGTGGTGGCGAAGCCGGCCGCGTCCTGGAAGGTATCCGCCTTGTTGGTGCCGGCCACCGTCCGGGCCGGGTTGTCCAGGTCGAGACCCGCCAGCAGGGGATCATGGTCGGACACCCGGGCCGCGACCGAACCGTCGAAGTAATCGGGATCCCGGCCGAAATCGAGGTTGTAGTCGAGCGCGTCGGCCTCGTCGGCGTTGATGTGCCACTCGGTGATGCCGGTGACTTGGTGCGCCAGGGTTCCGTTCGCCAGGATGTAGTCGAGCGAGCCGATCTGGCCGTCGAACACGTAGGAGTACGGATCGTCGATCCGCTCCTGAAGGTTCTCGTAGCCGGCCGCCTTCAAGGTATCGATCGGGTCCTCCCGGAAATAGGAGTTCAGGTCGCCGAGGATCATCCGGTCGCCGTCGTCGGTGCCCGTGGGGTTGGTGCCCAGCCACTCGGTCAAGGCCTCGGCGGCCAATTGGCGCTGGTTGTTCCAGCTCCCGGCGCCGTCGCCCCGGTCGGCGTCCTCGCCCTGCCCAGCGCCGCCCTTGGACTTGAAGTGGTTGGCGACCGCGGTGAACTGCTCGCCCGTCCCGGGCTCCTCGAAACTCACCGCCAGGGCGGCGCGGCTGGTGTTCTCGCCGTTGAAGATGCGGCCGATGGTGCTCTCGGCCAGGAGCTCCGGCCTGACGTCGGAATCGTCCAGGATCGCCACTTCGGTGTCCCGGGCGATCCGGACCTCTTCCGGCTTGTAGATCATGCCGACGGCGATCGCGTCACCGCCGACGAAGTCCTGCCCGGGGCGCACCCAGTCGTACAGGGTCTTCCCGGCCGCCGCGTTCAGCTCGCCGACCAGATATTCGACCGCATTGCCGGACGAGCCCTCGATGAAATCGTTCTCCAGCTCGACGAGGCCGAGCACGTCGGCGTCGAGCCCCAGGATCGCGGTCACCAGCTTGTCGGTCTGGCGCTCGAACTCCGCCGGGCTGTTGGCCCCGCGCGGCTCGAACCCGTTCTCCGTCCTATTGCCGCCGGCGTTCAGGGTGGTGAAATAGTTCAGGACGTTGAAGCTGGCGACCTGCAGCGTGCCGCCGACCGGGTCTGGTTCGGATGGGCGCTCGTTGACGGACATGAAGGTATTGTCGCCGTCCTCGACCGACCGGACGCGGTAGGCTCCCGCCGGGCCGAAGCCAAGCACGCCCGTCAGCCCGGTGACCGTGTCTCCCATGCGCGGCGCCGTCGCGGTGCCGTAGCCGGGCTCTTCCGGGTTCGCGGCGGTCGGACCCGCGCCGTCGTCGTCGGGATCGAAACCGTCGAGGAAGTCGATCGGCTGGTTCTGGCTGTTCAGCCCGTCGTCGTAGGTGATCGAGCGCGATGCCAGCTGCCGGAGGTGATCGGCGTAGCCCGCCGCATCCGGTTCGTTCGTCTGGGTGAACTGGTACGGACGATCGTCCGCTGACTCGTCGATGCGTCCCGCCAGGCGGTCGCCCTCGCCGGCATAAAGCTCGATCTCGTTGAAGCGGTCCAGGTTGAACTGCTCGGTCACCGCCAGCGTCTGCGGGATGGTGACCAGCATGCCTTCATAGGCTTCCAGGTCGGGCTGGAAGCCGTTCGATGCCGAACCGGTGGTGCCGGCGGCCGGCAGGTCCATCTCCACCGCGAGCGTGCCGATATCCGCCACCGCGCCGGCAGACACCACCTGGATGTCGGCGGCGCCGGCGACGGTGAGCTGGGTCTCGCCATTGAACTCCGCCACCGTCCCGGTCACCCGGACGAGGTCGCCCTCGTTCACGTCGGCGCGGAGGGGGCCTGCCCCTTCGTAGACGAAGATGCCTTCGGAGGTGAGGCCGTCGGCGTCCCGGTCGGCCGCTTCCTCCACAAGGTAGAAGCCGCCGATCTCCCGCCGGGGGTCGGCATCTCCGTTCTGGAAATCGCCGACCACGACGGCCTCGACGGTGACCCTGCCGCCGACGAGCGGGCTCGCCGTGCCGCCGCCCTGGACCTGAGAGATCCGGGATATGCCGACATCGTCGTCGACGATGGTCGCCGTGCCGGAACCGTCGGCGATCCGTGCCTCGCCGGCCGTCGCGGTCGGATCGGACAGCGAAAGCGTGAAGGTCTCGTCGGGTTCGGGCACGGAGTCGTCCGCGATCTCCACGGTCACCTGGCGCGAGAGCTCCCCGCCTTGCTCGAAGGTCAGCGTGCCCCGGGTTGCCGCATAGTCGCCGCCGGCCGTGGCGCTGCCGTCCTGCGTCGCGTAATCGACCGTGAAGGCCGTCGCGGCATCGGTACGCGAGACGGTGAAGACCGCCGTTCCGTCCGCCTCGTTCACCGTGACGTCGCCGACCGATACCTGCGTCGCCCCATCGCCGAACACATCGGAGCTGCTGACGCGGATATCGTCGATGCCGACCCACTCGTCATTGCCGACGGCGTTGGTCGTGATGACCCTCACCTGGAGCTGCGGCTGGTCGCCGGCTTCCGGCGGGAGCGCCACCGACACGGGGATCGACGCGCCGCCCAGGTTCGGTCCCTGGGTCGCGTCGGCCAGGTAGCCGCCCTCGACATTGGTCCAGCTTCCCGTTTCGCCGAGGCGGTACTGCACGGCGACCTGCTGGACGGCATCGTCGGGGCCGCTTTCCAGGTCCCGCGCGGTGAAGGTCAGCTCGATGTTTTCCTGCCCGGTCGAATCGAGATGGATCACGACGTAGGGCGCATCGGCGGTTGCCGACCCGCTGAGCGCCACGGTCGGATCGCCGATCGCGAATTCCGTCACGCCGCCGGTGTTGAAGGTGTTGGGATTGGTCTGGTCGGCATTCACGTCCAACACGGCGGATGTTCCGATCACCGTACGCGGATCGGCCCCGGTCGCCGAGGTCAGGTCGTCGCCGCGGTACCCCATGATCGACGGGACTCCGGACCAGTCGTCGTTCTTCGCGATCAGGCCGGCCTCGCTCCAATCCTGCGCGAACGCGCCTTGGGAGAGCCGGTGGTATTGGCTGGTCATCTTTCCTCAACCCTGTTTGTCGGACACCCGCGGGGGGCGCCTGCGGCCGCGTCGTGGCGGCCTGGATGGCTTTGGCGGGACGGCATCCCTGGCGGGGCATGCCGGCTGTCGTGCAAATCGGCGGCGAGCAAATTGTCCCTGCTCGGACCGGATTACTTCCGGACGCCGCCGGCATCGACCGGCAGGACCGAAGGCCAGACTTGTAGTGACGATCTGTGACAGGGAGATGAAATCCAAGGCAGGGCATTAGTTTTTCTTCATAGATCTGTATTTTGTCCATCAGGCAGGGCAATCTTGAGACATACTATTTATTATTATTTTATGATCATGCTAATCATTTAGCGGGTCTTTGTTGGACACTCTCCCATCGCGCATGGGCACGCCGGCGGGCCGTTCCAGACGGAGCTTTCCCCATGACCCGAAACCCTGTGCTATCCTGTCCGGCGTTCATCGGTGCGGATCGAAAGGACGATGATGACGGCGCAGTTCTCTCACCGGCTGATGACTGTCGAGGAATTCCTGGACTGGGATGACGGCCGGTACGAACTGGTCGACGAGATCCTGTCCACCAACGAGGCCGACACGCGCGAGAACATCACGCGCTACATCTCGCTGACTTCCATCCGGGAGGTCGCCTTGTTCCACTCGGAGATAAAAGTCGCCGAGCGCTGGAGACGCGGTGCGGACGGGTGGTCCGACGACCCCGATCTCTTCACCGGCTCCATGAGGCTCGACACGATCGACCTGAGCCTGGATTTCGACGAAGTCTATCGCTGGGTGAACTTCCGGGGCTGAACTGGATTTGACTATGGACGTTTCCGAGGAGCGATCTTCTTTATCTGCCCACAGATACACGCAGATGGACGCAGATGATTTTCATTTCGACTCATCGGTGCCCATCCGTGGACGATGAAAGGGCCTGCCGACGCCGGGCCGGCAGGCGTCGGCGGCCGTGCGGAGGAGGCCGCCGTCCGCCCCGCGGGACGCAACCCCTCCCCGCCTGGGTCGTCACGCCGCCGGCAGCAACTCCTTCGTGTAGAGGCTCTGCCCGTCCAGGTCCTTGAGGGTCACCAGCATCACGCCGTCCTCGCCGATGTCAACCTGGCCGAAGAACTGCATCCCGGCCGACGGGGCCAGGTTGGACTGGCCGTCCGGCGGAGCCTTCACGAACATCAGCTGCGGGCCGAAGGTGTCGTCCAGCTCGTTGGGACCGAAGGTGCCGGAGTTCAGCGGGCCGGAGACGAACTCCCAGAACGGCTCGAAGTCCTGGAACTTCGCCTTGTTCGGATCGTAATAATGGGCCGCGGTGTAGTGGACGTCGGCGGTCAGCCACACCGTGTTGCGGATGCCGTTGCGCCGGATGAAGCTCAGCAGGTCGGCGATCTCCAGCTCGCGGCCGCGGGCCGGGCCGTTGCCCTGGGCGATGGCTTCCGACCCGGTCTTGTCCTTGCCGTTGTCGTACACGATCACGCCGATCGGCATGTCGGCCGCGATCACCTTCCAGGTCGCGTTCGAGGCGAGCAGGGCCTGCTTCAGCCAGCGGATCTGTTCGGAACCCAGGATGGCGGTCTCCGGTCCCATCTCCTCCTGGAGGTTGGCGGTGTTGGGGCCGCGGTAGCTGCGCATGTCGATGCGGAACACGTCGAGATGCGGGCCGTAGGAGAATTTGTTGTAGATCCGGTCGCGGTTCTCCGGGTCGTGCCGGATCGGCATGTATTCCAGGAAGGCGCGCATTCCGTTGGCGGCCAGCACCGCGGCGCTCTTCTCCTTGTAGCGCTGGTCCGCGTCCATGCGCTTTTCCCAGTACCAGTTGTTGGTCGCCTCGTGGTCGTCCCACTGGGCGAACATCGGCACCTCGGCGTTGAAGCGGCGCAGGTTCTCGTCCATCAGGTTATAGGCATGGGCGCCGCGGAAATCGCCCAGCGTCTCGGCGACCTTGGACTTCGCCTCGGTCGTGATGTTCTTCCAGACCCCGCCGCCCGGCAGTTCCTTGGTCTCCGGGATCGGGTTGTCGGCATAGATCGTGTCGCCGGAATGGATGAAGAAGTGGGGCTCGGTCCGGCGCATCGCCTCGTAGATCCGCATCCCGCCGAAATCGGGATTGATGCCGTATCCCTGCCCGGCCGTGTCGCCGGACCAGACGAAGCGGACCCGGCCGTTGCCCGGGGCGGTGCGGAACTGGCCGGTCACCGGCTCGCTGAAGCTCTTCAGGTCGGACAGGTCCTGGAAGCTGACGCGGTAGAACACGCGCTGGTCGGCCGGCAGCCCGGACAGGTCGAGCCGGGCGGTGTAGTCGCTGTCGGTGACGGCGACCGGACCTTCGAAGCGCCTGGCGTTCCTGAAGCTCTCGGTCGTGGCGACCTCCACGATCATGCGGGCCGGCCGGTCGGCCCGGCTCCAGACGATCGCCCGCCCGCCGGACAGGTCGCCGGACTGGACGCCGTAGGGCATGGCGATGCGGCGGCTGTCGGCGGTGACGATGGCCGGGGCCGCCTGGGCCAGCGCCCGGCCTGCCGTCGACGCCGCGACCAGCAGACCGCCGCCGGCCAGCGCCGAGTTGTACAGGAACGAGCGGCGGGTGACCCACCGCCGGGGCTCGGGAATTTTGGACATGATCAGGATTCTCCCGTTCCGGTTTATCGATCGGCGGAAGCTACCCACTGCTCATGACAGTTTTTCATGCGGGGGCAGGCGCAAACGGGCACCCCCCATCGGCTAGGCCGCCCCTCCGCTCTCAATCCCCGTGCAGCGGCATCGTCACGGTCACCCGCGTGCCGCCGTCGCCGTTCGCGCCCTCGATCTCCAGCACGCCTTCGACCCGCGTCGCCAGGGCGCGGATCAGGTTCATGCCGAGGCTGTCTGTCGCCTCCTCCGGCATGCCCTTGCCGTTGTCGGTGACCTCGAGCCTGAGGCGCTCGCCCGGCAGGACGGTCAGCGACACCCGGATCTCGCCCCGGGCCCCGTCGGGGAAGGCGTGCTTGAAGGCATTGGTCACGATCTCGTTGATCAGCAGGCCGAGCTGGATCGCCATGTCGAGCCCCAGCGCCACGTCGTCGGTCTCGACCATCAGCTCCGGCCCGTCGCCCCGCGCGGTGAAGGAGGTCCGCAGGTGGGCGCACAGGTCCCGGACATAGCCGGAGAGATCGACGCGGGCCAGGTCGTCGGATTGGTAGAGCTTCTCGTGGACGATGCTCAGCGAGTGGATGCGGCTGCGCACGTCGTCCAGTTCCTGCCGGACCAGCGGGTTGGTGGACTTGCGCGCCTTCAGGCTGACCAGGCTGGAGATGATCTGGAGGTTGTTCTTGACCCGGTGGTAGACCTCCTTCAGCAGCACTTCCTTCTCGACGACGCTGGCGCGGAGCGCCGCGTTCGCCTCCAGAAGCTCCTCCTCCCGCTGGCGCAGGTCGTTCAGGCTGCTCAGCAGCTCCTGGTTCTGGCGCTGGACCTCCTCGACCGGGTCCAGCGGCTGCTGGCGCGCAAGCTCGTCCATCAGCTTGTTGATGAACTCCGGGATCGGCATGCCCAGCGGCTTGGACAGGATCCGGGTCAGCCGGACCATCGTCCCTTCCGCGGACGTCTCGATGTCCAGCCTGTCCATCAGGCGTTGGGCGCCGAGCAGGCCCAGCCCCATGCCGGTGCGCGACCGGTAGCGGCCGGCCAGGATATCGTCCAGCTCGGAGATGCCCGGCCCCCGGTCGCCGACCTCGATCACCAGGGCCACCTTCCCGGCGACCTCCTGGATCTTGAAGTCGGCCTTGCCGCCTTTGGCATAGGCATAGGCGTTGCGGCAGACCTCCGACACCGCCGTGGCTATGCGGGTCTGGTCCTGGACCTCGAAGCCCATCCGGTCGGCGACCAGCCGCGCCCGCTGCCGGGCATGGACGATGTCCCGGTCATGGCGGACATGGACCGTGAAGAGGGGCCAGGTCAGGGGTCTCTGGTCTTCAGCACGACGATCAGGTTGTCGTCCCGGACCCGCTTGAAATCGCGGTACAGCACGGCCGCGATCATCGTCGGGTGTCTTGTTGCCAGCCCCGGGTAGCTGTCGATATCCCATTTAGTGCTCAAACCGTCCGAATGGAAAACCGCCAGCAGATCGCCACCGTAACCATACTCGTATTCCTTCACTTTCGACATATTATGCCCGACGACGCCGTTTTGCGACACCGTTCGGACCTGCCCTTCCCGCGACCGGAAGTACCCCGCGATATTGCCCACCCCGGCGAACAGGATGCGGCGCTCGACCGGCTCGATCCGCACCACGGCGATGGCGGCGCCGCGCGTCCCCCGCAACGCCCGGTGCAGATCCTCGACCAGGGGTTCGGGCATCCGCTCCTTCGACCGCCTGAACCCCGCCCGGGCGGCATCCGCCGCGTCGGCGGCGCCGAGACCATGGCCGAGGCCGTCACACAGCAACAACAGCGTGGCGCCGCGATCGGTCACCCGGACCGACCAGGTATCGCCGCTCACCGCCTCCCCGATGCGCGGAAGGCAGACCGCCCCGACTTCCAGCCCGGGAAGGTCGGGCGCGGACCGGCCACCGCCGGCCCGCACGCCGCAGAAGATCGCGGTACCGCCGCCCGGCTTGGAATAGACGTCGAAATGGTCGGACTGGCGCTGGATCGCGCCCAGCCCGGTGCCGGGACTGTCGCCGCTGGTGACGCCGTCCCGCAGGCAGTCCTGCACGTTGGCCATGCCCGGACCGCTGTCCAGGGCGATCACGGTGACCTCGCCGCTGGTGCCCGACGACCTGGCGTCCAGCAGGATCTCCCCGCCGCCGCCGTGGCGCAGGATGTTGGTGGCGGCCTCGGTCACGACCAGTGCGAGACGGGCGCATTCCTGCTCGCCGAGACCGGCCGGGGACGCCAGCTGCACCGCCTTGCGGCGTGCCTCGGCGACCTGGGTCTGTTCCCGGATTGGGACCGAAACTACGGCCGTTCCGTCCATGATGCGACTTTCACTATGGTTCCCTCGCCCGGCGCGGACCGGATCTCGAACTCCTTGCAGAGGCGCTTGGCGCCGCTCAATCCAAGCCCGAGGCCGCCGCCCGTGCTGTAGCCATCCTTCAATGCCAGGGCGATGTCGGCGATCCCCGGCCCCCGGTCGCTGAAGATCATTTCGACCTTGCGCCTCGACATCCGGCCGACGATGGCGATCCGCATCTCGCCTCCGCCGCCATAATCCAACGTGTTGCGCGCCAGTTCGCTCGCGGCCGTGACCATGCGGGTGGTCTCGATCTTCGAGGCTCCGATGGTCGCCATGGCGGCCGCGGCCACCCGCCGGACCCGGCTGACGTCGGCTCCGGTCTGGATCGGGATCACCTCGCCGTCGGCGGCTCCTCCCTCGTGCCCCGGATCAGGCCTCATGGAGGCGCGCGGCCTCCCCGTCGGCGCCCCGGCGGATCAGCTCCATGCCGCGGTCCACGTCCAGGGCGGTGCGGACGCCCTGCAACGACATGCCCAGTTCCACCAGCGTGATGGCGACCGCCGGCCGCATGCCGACGATCACCGTGGAAGCGTCCAGGATACGGGCGATCGCCGAGATGTTGGCGAGCATGCGCCCGATGAAGCTGTCCACCACGTCCAGGGCCGAGATGTCGATCAGGACGCCCTTCGCGTGGGTCTTGGAGATCCGCTCGGCCAGATCGTCCTTCAGCGTCATGATCATCCTGTCCTCCAGATCGACCTGAATCGTCAGGAGCAGGCAGTCGCCGATCTGGAAGATCGGGATGCGGTTCGGCTCGAGGAAGTGGGTCATGTCGATCCTGCCGCCGCTCAGCGGTTCGAGAAGGTGACGCCGGTGCGTTTCAGCGCATGGGCGAAGGCGCTCTGGAGGTCGGCCTTGGTGGCGACCTGCGGCAGTTCCACGCCGAGATGAACGATGGTCTGGGCGATCTGCGGCCGGATGCCGCTGATGATGCATTCCGCCCCCATCAGCTTGGCCGCGGCGGCCGTCTTCAGAAGGTGTTGGGCGACCAGGGTATCGACCGTGGGCACGCCGGTGATGTCGATGATCACGATCTCGGCCTTGCTCTCGACCACGGCTTCGAGCAGGTTTTCCATCACGATCTGCGCGCGCGAGCTGTCGAGCGTGCCGATCAGCGGAAGCGCCACGATGCGATCCCAAAGCTGCACCACCGGGGTGGACAGCTCCAGCATCTCCTGCTGCTGGCGCTGGATGATCTCCTCCCGGCCGCGCAGATAGATGTCGTTCGTATAAAGGCCCAGCTTGTCGAGCAGCACCGTCGCCGACCAGGCCTCCTCGACCAGGGTCTGCGGGTCGTCCTTGTACTGGTCGCGCAGGCATTCGAAGATCGGCTGCTTGAGCGCCAGGATGAACGTGGCGGTCTCGGTCGGGGTGAAGCCGTGATCGACGCGGTAATTGGTGACCTCGGTCAGCATGTCCCGGACATCCTGCCACTGCTCGCTCTCGATGTCGAAATTGACCCCGTTCTGGGTCGCGGCGGTCAGATGCGACAGGAAGCTGCGCGACTGGCGGCGGATCTCCGCCTCGCGCATCAGATCGGCGCGAAGCACACCGACGTCGGATTGGGCTGCGATCCAGTCGGTCAGGATACGATCCTGGTACCGGCTCAGGAGAGCCGGGAGCTTGCTGCCGGAAGAGTCGGGCATCTTTTCTTCTTCTCGTCAGTTCATCTTCTGGGGCGGATGCACCGCCAGCGCCTGGCCGATCGCGGTCCGGAGAACCTCCGGCTGGAACGGCTTGGCGATCAGGAAGGCCGGCTCCAGCTGCTCGCCGGTCAGCAGGCGTTCCGGGAAACCGGTGATGAAGATCACCGGAAGGTTGGTCGACCGCAGGATCTTCTGGACGGCCTTGATGCCGCTGTCGCCGCCCTTGAGCTGGATGTCGGCCAGGATGAGCTCCGGCGCGGTTTCCTGGGCGAGGCGCAGGGCCTCCTCCTCGCGGGCGGCGGAACCGCATACCTGGTGGCCCATGTCGGTCACGAGGCCGGCGATGTCCTCGGCGATCAGGGGCTCGTCCTCGATGATCAGGACGCGGACGGAAGTCTGCTTGGCCAGTTCGGCCCGGGCCGCCTCCAGCTCGTCGCGGATCTCGTCCGTGGTGACGCTGAGGATGCGGCCGGCCTCGTCGAACGAGAAACCTTCGAGCGAGATCAGCAGCAGGACCTGGCGCTGGCGCGGCGGCAGCCGGCCGACGCCCTGGATCACCTTGGCGTCAGGATTGCCGTCGGCGATGTCGGGCACGGCTTCGGGAAACGTCTCGTCCACCAAGGACCAGACCTCGTGGAATAGGGCGAACAGTTCGAGCCGGATGTTGCCGGCAGGATCGATGCGGTCGGGCTCGGCAAGATAGGCTTCGAGGCACACCCGGACATATTGGTCGCCGCGATCCTGGGAACCCAGGAGAGCGCGGGCGTAGCGCCTCAAATAGGGAAGATATTTCACAATCTCTGCGGAGGATTCCGGCATTCTGATCTCGACGGTCCATCATGAAGCTGATCTGCCCGCCTTGTTTCCGGCGGGATTCGATTCCGAAAGTTCCAGATAACATACTCGCGTATCCGACGGATGGGGGTATTCGGCCTAAACCCTTTCGCGGCGGATGAACATCGCGGTCCGACCGGCAACGCCTGAAGTCATGAAAGGTTGCAGGCACGCGTGAATTGACACGGCCCGCGGCGGGGAGCAAAGGTCTGGACGATCGTCCCAGCCAGCCCCGCAGCCAGCGAGAAAGCCGCCTTGCCCATCACTTCCGAGGTCGAACTCTACGATCCGGTGAAAGCCTTCCTCGAAGCCCAGGGATACGACGTCAAGGGAGAGGTGCGGAGCTGCGACCTGGTCGCCGTCCGAGCCGGCGAACCTCCCGTCCTGGTAGAGCTGAAGCTGCGGTTTTCCCTGTCGCTGGTCCTCCAGGGAATCGACCGGCTGGCCCTGTCGGAGCGCGTCTACCTCGCGGTGCCCCGGCCGACCGGCCGGCGGGCATCGGGGCCCAACGCTAACGACGGCAATGTCCGCAAGCTGTGCCGCATGCTGGGGCTGGGGCTGCTGACGGTAGATCCGGCGGCCCGCGCCGGCCGGCAGGTGGATCTGGTGATCGAGCCGGCTCCCTACCGCCCGCGGGTGAACGCCAAGCGCGCCCGGCTGCTGCTGAAGGAGCACGGCCGGCGGCTCGGCGACCCCAACCGCGGCGGATCGAGCAAGGTCAAGATCGTCACCGCCTACCGCCAGGAAGCCCTGCGCTGCGCCGCCCTGCTGAAGGCGAACGGCCCGATGGCCGTGGCGGCGCTGCGGCGGGACGGCGACGCCCCCAACGCCGCCGGCATCCTCCAGCGGAACGTCTACGGCTGGTTCGAGCGGGTCAGCCGCGGCAGCTATCGCCTGACCGGGGAAGGGCTGCGCGGGCTGGAACAGTTCGCGCCGGAAATTCCGGCGGAGGAGCTGGCCGAACACTCCGCGCCGCCGTGATGTTGACTTGACGGGGGGAGTGCATCACCGGGAGGCTGGACGATGGGCAGCACGGATTTCGCTGAAAGGCGCCGGATCATGGTGGAACGCGACATCGCGCCCCGGGGGATCGACGACGCCGGCGTGATCGCCGCCCTGGGCCGGGTCCCGCGGGAACTCTTCGTCCCCGAGTACCTGGCGGACCTCGCCTACGACGATTCGCCGCTGCCGATCGAGCAGGGCCAGACGATCTCGCAGCCCTTCGTCGTCGCCCTGATGATGCAGGCGGCGGGGCTGGTTCCCGGCGCCAGGGTGCTGGAGATCGGAACCGGGTCCGGCTACTCGGCGGCCGCGCTGGCGGCGATGGGATGCGAGGTCTATTCGATCGACCGGCACGCCTCCCTGGTGGAGGCCGCCCGGACGCGGCTCGATCGGGCGGGCTATCCGGGCGTCCATCTTCGGGCCGGCGACGGGACCCTCGGCTGGCCGGAGGCGGCGCCGTTCGACGCCGTCATCGTGACCGCCGGCGGACCGGGCCTGCCCGAGCCCCTGTCCCGCCAGCTGAAGGTCGGCGGGCGGATGATCATGCCGGCCGGCGCGGAGGCCGGCGGCCAGCGGCTGATCCGGCAGCGGCGGACCGGAGAGGACGAATTCATCCAGGAGGATCTCGGCCGGGTCGCCTTCGTGCCGCTGATCGGCGCCCATGGCTGGCCGGAACCGACCCGCACCGAGACGAGGCGCCGCTCCCCGGCCTTGCCCCCCGACGCGGCGGAACGGGTCCGCGATGCCGCCGAACCGCTGCCCGATGCGGACGACGCGCGGTTCGGGGGCCGTTCGACCGGATCGCCGACGCCAGGGTCGTGCTGCTGGGCGAGGCGACCCACGGCACCTCCGAATTCCACCGCGCCCGCGCGCGGATCACCGAAAGGCTGATCGCCCGGCACGGCTTCACCGTCGTGGCGGTCGAAGCCGACTGGCCCGACGCCGAGCAGATCGACCGGTATGTTCGCGATCGGCCGCCGGTCGATCGGGACGGAGCGGCCTTCTCGCGGTTTCCCGACTGGATGTGGCGGAACGAGGAGGTGGCGGGCTTCGTCGATTGGCTGCGCCGCCATAACGACGGGATCGAGGATTCGCGGCGGCGGGTCGGCTTCCATGGCCTGGACCTTTATGGCCTCGACGGGTCGATCGCCGCCGTCCTGGATCATCTGGACAGGGTCGACCCGGAGGCCGCGGCGGTCGCGCGGGAGCGGTACGGCTGCCTGGCGCCGTGGCGGCAAGCGCCGGAAACCTATGGCCGCGCGGCGCTGGCCGGCGGGTTCGCCAGTTGCGAGAAGGCGGCGGTGGACATGCTCCGCGACCTGCTCGACCGGCGGCTCTCGCGCGGGACCGCCGGCGGCGAAGGCTGGCTGGACGCGGAGCAGAACGCCCGCCTGATCGCCTCGGCCGAAGAATATTACCGCACGCTGTACATGGGAGCGACCAACAGCTGGAACCTGCGCGATCGCCACATGTTCGAGACGCTCCGGTCGGTCATGGAGGCCCGCGGCCCGGGGACCAAGGCGGTGGTGTGGGCCCACAATGCCCATGCCGGGAATAGCGCGGCCACCGAGATGGGCCGCCGGGGACAGGTCAACCTGGGAATGCTGTGCCGCGAGGCGTTCGGAACCGAGGCGGCCCTCGTCGGGTTCGGGACCGACCGCGGGACGGTGGCCGCGGCGTCGCGGTGGGACGGCCCGATGGAGGTGATGGAGGTGCCGCCGGCGCATCCCGACAGCTACGAGCACCTGTGTGCCCTCGCCGGCAAGCCGCGCTTCCTGCTCGACCTGCGGCCCGGACGGAACGAGACCCTGGTCGAGGAGCTGAGGCGGTTCCGGCCGGAGCGGGCGATCGGCGCGGTTTACCGCCCCGCGGCCGAGCGGGAGAACCACTATTTCCAGGCCTCCCTGCCCGGCCAGTTCGACCTTTACGTCTGGTTCGACCGGACCGCCGCGATCCGGCCGCTGGCGCCTACTGCACCGCTGCCTGGCCGAACAGGAAGTTGGGCAGGAACAGCGACACCCACGGCACGTAGGTGATGATGATCAGGAAGGCGAACAGGATGCCCAGCCAGGGCAGCGCCGCCCTGACCACCTGCATGATGCTCATGTCCGTGATGCCGGCCGTCACGAACAGGTTCAGGCCGACCGGCGGGGTCACCATGCCGATCTCCATGTTCACCACCATGATGATGCCGAGATGGATCGGATCGATGCCGAGCTGGGTCGCGATCGGGAACAGGATCGGCGCCAGGATCAGGATGATGGCCGACGGCTCCATGAAGTTGCCGGCGACCAGCAGGATGATGTTGACGACGATCAGGAATTGCCAGGGCTCCAGTCCCGCTTCCGAGATGCTGCGCGCGATGTTCTGGGGGATCTGCTCGGTCGTCAGAACATGGGCGAACAGGAAGGCGTTGGCGATGATGAACAGCAGCATGATGGTCACGCGGCCGCTGTCCACCAGGACCTTGGGCACGTCCTTGAAGCCCATGTCGCGGTAGATGAACAGGGCGGCGACGAAACCGTAGACCGCGGCGACCGCCGCCGCCTCCGTCGGCGTGAACACGCCGCCATAGATGCCGCCCAGGATGATGACGATCAGCAGCAGGCCCCAGATCGCCTCCTTGCCGGCCCGCCCGAGTTCGGCCAGCGAGGCGCGCGGCTGGCGCGGCAGGTTCTTGTAGCGGGCGACGACGTAGATGGCGCCCATCAGCATCAGGCCGAGCAGCAACCCGGGGATCACGCCGGCCATGAACAGGCGCCCGATCGAGCTTTCGGTCGCGGCGGCATAGACGACCATCACGATGGACGGCGGGATCAGGATGCCCAGCGTGCCGGAGTTGCAGATGACGCCGGCCGCGAACTCCTTGGTGTAGCCGGTCCGCACCATGCCGGCGATCACGATCGAGCCGACCGCGACCACGGTCGCCGGGCTGGAGCCCGACACGGCGGCGAACAGCATGCAGGCCAGCACCGAGGCGATCGCGAGGCCGCCGTGCAGGTGGCCGACCGCCGCGATGGCGAAATTGATCATGCGCCGGGCGACGCCGCCCGTGGTCATGAAGGACCCCGCCAGGATGAAGAACGGGATCGCCAGGAGCGTGTACTGCTCGAAGGTCTGGAAGAACTTCAGTGACAGCGAGGCCATGCTGTCGTTGGCGAACAGCAGGATGGTCAGCAGCGACGACAGGCCCAGCGAGATCGCGATCGGCATGCCCAGCAGCATGAAGACGAACAGCGTGACGAAGAGAAACAAGGTGGTCATCGCGACGTCCTGTCCAGTCCCGGGTTGCCGCCGGTGAGTCCCTGTTCCTTCAGGACGTCGGCCGCCTCGTCCGCGAGTTCGAAGCCCGAGCGCCGGCCCGTCAGGATCGCGTAAGCCTCCTGGGCGAGCCGAAGGCCCAGCAGCCCGAAGCCGATCGGCAGGATGACGGTGAGCATCCAGCGCTCGACCGGGATGTCCTCCGCCTCGATGCCAAGGCGCATCAGCCGGCTGATATAGCCGTAGGAACCCCAGGCCATGATGCCCGCGTAGAGCAGGCAGAAGCCGATCGCGACGAGGCCGACCCAGCGGCGCAGGCCGGCGGGAAGGCTCTTGACCAGCAGGTCGATGCCGATATGGGCGTGGACCCGGACGCCGTAGGAGATGCCGAACAGCACCATCCAGGCGAACATGTAGTTGGTCGCCTCGACGCCCCAGATGATGCCGGAGTTGAACCCGTAGCGCAGGACGACCTGCGCGAAGGTCAGGATCGTCATGCCGGCCAGGAGAAGGGCTATGAAGCCCTCCTCCAGATGATTGATCAGTCGGGTCACGATCCCTCTTCCCGTTTAGGCCTTCCCGTTCAGGCTTGTCCGCGGGACCCCGTCGCCGGGGTCCCGGAGGAACGTCACTTGGCGGCGTTGGAAGCGCTCGCGGCCTTGATCAGGTCGGCCCCGATGTCCTTCTCGAAGGTCGCCCAGACGGGAGCCATGGCCTTGCGCCAGGCTTCCGTCTCCTCCTTGGAGAGCTTGATGATCTCCGAGCTGCCGCTCTCGGCGATCCGCTGCCGGTCGCGCTGGTTCAGGTCCTCGGCCATCTTGTTCACCTCGACCGTCACCTCGTTCAGGATCTTCTCCAGCTCGGTCCGGACGTCGGTGGGCAGTTCGGTCCAGAAGTCGGTGTTGGCGACGACCATGTAGTCGAGCGCGCCATGGTTGCTCTCGGTGATGTACTTCTGGACCTCGTAGAACTTCTGCGAGTAGATGTTCGACCAGGTGTTTTCCTGCCCGTCGATCGCGCCGGTCTGGAGCGCCTGGTACACCTCCGCGAAGGCCATCTTCTGCGGGTTGGCGTTCAGCGCCTTGAACTGCTCCAGCAGCACGTCGGAAGCCTGGATGCGGAACTTGCGGCCGGCGGCGTCCTCGGGCTTGCGCAGCGGGTTGTTGGCCGAAAGCTGCTTCATGCCGTTGTGCCAGTAGGCCAGCCCGATGAAGCCCTTCTTCTCCATCGAGGTCAGCAGCTTCTTGCCCTCGGGGCTGGCCTGGAAGCGGTCCACCGCGGCGATGTCGTCGAACAGGAACGGCAGGTCGAAGACCTGGAGCTGCTTGGTGTACTTGTCGAACTTGGACAGCGAGGGGGCGATGAGCTGGACGTCGCCGAGGGCCAGCGCCTCCATCTCCTTCGCGTCGCCGAACAGCTGGGAGTTCGGATAGACCTCCACCTTGACCTTGTCGTCGCCAAGCCGCTCCTTGACGAGCTTCTGGAACATCAGCGCGCCCTGGCCTTTGGGCGTGCTGTCGGCTACCACGTGGCTGAACTTGATGGTTACCGGCTTGGCAAAAGCGGTTCCGGCGGCGAGAATGCCGGCAAGGGCGATGGCGGTAGCGAAGAGACGCATGAACTTTCCTCCGAAGGAGATTTTCTTCGATATTCTGCGAATAGGGGTAATGGAGCGGGCAGCGGTTTGCAAGCAATGTGTTTGACCGGCCGGCGGGCGCCTCGCTTGCTCGCAATGGCTGCAATCCTGGCATTCGCCACGATCGGGGGAGCCGAGGCCGCGGACCGCGACCACTTACCCGGGATACTCGGACGCGACGACCGCACCCCGCTGGACAATCAGGACTGGCCTTGGGCCGCGATAGGACGGGTCAACCGGACGATCGGCGGGTTCTGCACCGGAACGCTGATCGGTCCGCGCCACGTGCTGACCGCGGCGCACTGCCTGTTCAACAGGCGCACGGGGCGCCTGATCGGCGCCGGCGACATCCACTTCCTGGCGGGGTACCGGCGTGGCAGTTATCTGTCGCATTCCGTGGGCCGAAGGATCCTCGTGGCGGCCGGATACGATTACCGCGCCCCGTTCGAGGCCGCCAACCTGGGAGCCGACTGGGCCATCCTCGAACTGGCCGAGCCCATGGCCATCAGGCCGGTCCCGATCCGGAAGGAGCCGCTGCCGTCGGGGGTCGAACTGGTCCGCGCCGGCTATGGCCAGGACCGTGCCCATCTGCTGTCGATCCACGACGGCTGCGCGCCCCGCCCGGGCTCCTCCCCGCCGGGCCTGCTGATGCATACCTGCGACGCCACCCATGGCGACAGCGGGTCGCCCCTGCTAATGCGCGGCCCGGAGGGGCCGGCCATCGTCGGCCTGGACGTGGCGGCGGGGCGGCTAGGCGGCACGCTCGCGGGGCTTGCCGTCCCGGCCACCAGCTTCCATACCTTCGCCTCCGCCACGCTCTCGGGCTCCGGCGGGAACGAAGAACCATAACCAACGAGGGGGACACGCCGCCATGGCGCCACGGATAGACTATTTCTTCACGCCCATCTCGCCCTGGGTCTTCCTGGGATCGGAGCGGTTCCACGCGATAGCCCGCGCGGCGGGAGCCGAGGTCGCCTACCGGCCGGTCGATTTCGGCCGCATCTTTCCGGCGTCCGGCGGGCTTCCCCTGCCGAAGCGCGCGCCCCAGCGGCAGGCCTACCGGCTGACCGAATTGAAGCGCTGGTCGGAGCATCTGGGCGTCCCGCTGATCCCGCAGCCGTCCAACTTCCCGCAGCCCGACGAGCTGGCCGCGCTGACCCTGATCGCGGCGGACCGGGCGGGCGCCGACATGGCGGCGCTCTGCACCGCGTTCGGCCGCGCGGTCTGGATCGAGGACCGCGTCCTGTCGGCGCCGGAGACCTTGGCCGACATCCTGTCGCGGCACGGCGCCTCGCCCGACCTGATCGACCGGGCGCAGTCGGACGAGGTGCGCGCCCTCAGGGACACCTACACCGAGCAGGCGCTGTCGACCGGCGTGTTCGGGGCGCCGACCTACGTGGTGGACGGGGAACTGTTCTGGGGCCAGGACAGGCTGGATTTCCTGGAGCGGAAACTCTCCCGCTCCTGAGGCGGGAAGCTACCCGTGCACAGGGCCCGACCCCGGGGGCGGGCCCTGTCCGGGGCGGGCAAGTCAGGCGGCCATGGGGCGGTACTGGTTCTCGATCGTCTCGATGCCGGCGCGGAATTGGGCAAGCGCTGCCTCCGCATGCACCTTGACCAAAAACCAAGCATCCTCGGAGGCGCGCCGCGCGTCCTCCAGCCGGGCCTGGCAACGGTTGCGCAGACCGCGCAGTTCATCGAGCGAGCGCTCCAGAAGGAACTTCTGATCACCCTGCACCCGCTCGGCGACGGCGCGCAGATTGTCCAGTCGTTCGGTCAAGGCCTTCATTTCAAGCGACGAAGCCGATTCGAACCGATCCCTGCTCCGATGTTTCATGAGACCCTCCCAACTACACTCCTCATCGGTCCATCACCTGCATGATCCGGGCCATCCCTCTCCCCGCGCCGCGGTCGTTGATCGCCGCCTTGGTTGCGCCTGATATCAACCATCCCGGCGCCCCTGTATTCCACGCCTGTTCCGCGCCTTGCCCGCCGGTTCCGGTCCCCGGGGCCGGCAGGGACGACTCTTGACCGCAAGATTGTTTCTCGGACCAACCGTTACAAGTCCCTTTAGGGCTGGCAACAGATCACAATAATAACTTAACTGCTTTTTTCTGACGCCGATCAGAACTCGTTGCCGAAAGCCAATAACGGATCAATACTAAAGTAATGATCAAGCTTCAAGCCCACCTCCAAAGATTGCTGCATCGCACAAAACGAGGTTGAGTATGGCCGTATTCTCACTGCAGGACTTCGACGGACATGAGCAGGTAGTTTGCGCATCCGATCCCGACTCGGGATTGAAGGCGATCATCGCCGTCCATGACACCGCCCGCGGCCCCGCCCTGGGCGGTTGCCGCATGTGGAACTATGCCAGCGAGGATCTCGCCATCCACGACGTGCTGCGCCTGTCCCGCGGCATGACCTACAAGAACGCCCTGGCCGACCTCCCCTTCGGCGGCGGCAAGTCGGTGATCATCGGCGACTCCCGCGCGGACAAGACGCCCGAACTGATGGCCGCCATGGGCAGGGCGGTCGAACGCCTGGCCGGCCGCTACATCATCGCCGAGGATGTCGGGACCTCGGTCGAGGACATGGCCACGGTCCGGAGCGTCACGCGGCACGTGGCCGGACTGCGCGACGGCAGCGGCGACCCCTCCCCCGCTACGGCGCGCGGGGTCTTCATGGGCATCCGGGCCGCGGCGGATTACCGGCTGAGGCGCAACAGCCTGGACGGGCTCCGGGTCAACGTCCAGGGCCTGGGCCATGTCGGCTGGGACCTGTGCCGGCAACTCGCCGGGGAAGGCGCCCGGCTGGCCGTCAGCGACATCCGCCGCGACACCGTCGAGCGGGCGGTCGAGGCCTTCGGGGCCACTCCGGTAGATGCGGAGCAGATCTACGACGTGGAGGCCGACGTCTTCGCCCCGTGCGCGCTGGGCGCGGTGATCGACGACGACACCCTTCCCCGCCTGAAGGTCGCGGTGGTGGCCGGATCGGCCAACAACCAGCTCGCCGAGAGCCGCCACGGAACCGGGCTGGCCCGGCGCGGCATCCTCTACGCGCCCGACTTCGTCATCAATGCCGGCGGCGTCATAAACATCAGTTACGAATTCGGCCGGAACGGCCAGGGCTATGACCGCGCGGCGGCATTCGCCCATGTGGACCGGATACACGATACGTTGCTGAGGATCTTCCAGAGGGCCGATGCGGAAGGGATTCCGACAAACATCGCCGCCGACCGGATCGCGGAGGAACGTTTCCGCCCGTCAAGGGTTGCATAGGCTCGCGAGGCGCACCATGGCGCGGCCGTGATGCGGCTTGGACCGGCGGCAGATCGAGCGGTGAGGAGCTATTCGGCCGCGATGGCGGCTTCTTCGGGAACGGAAGCGGAGCAGGTATTCGCGCAGGCCAGCGTATTGCGATGATCCGTCACCATCTGGCGCACATAGGGGACGCATTTCCCGCACTGCGGCTTGCACCCCATGCAGGTGAAGAACCCCGCGGCAGAGCAAACGCCGTCGGTGAGAGCTTGCTTGACCTTCTTCTCGGTAAATCCGTGGCAGATGCAGACATACATGATCGTTTGAACCCAGCCGATGATGCTCCAATGGTTAGAGCAGTTGAGAATGAGTGTCAATCGCTTAGTTGATCGTAATCCGCCGTGGTCGAGATCGCCGCACCTGCTTAAATCATAAGCGTGTCTTGAATGAACACATCGCTAACGCGAAGCATGAAAAAGGTCGGTGAATAAGGCCTGGAGCAAAAGTGACATAAGGGAGGTCCGACGAGCCATGAGGAAAATTGTCGCGGCGGCGGCGCTGTCGTCCGCCCTCGTTTTCTCCGGGACCGTCCATGCGCAGGGCGATCCCGGGAAAGTCGCCATCTCGATTTCCTGCGGCTCGGTCGGCATCGAATTCCAGGTCTGCAGGACCGGCGTCGAAGCCTGGGCCAAGGCGACCGGCCACCGGGTCCAGCTCGTCTCCACCCCGAACGACAGCAACGAGCGGCTGGCCCTCTACCAGCAGCTGCTGGCCGCGAAATCCGGCGACATCGACGTCTTCCAGATCGACGTCGTCTGGCCCGGCATCCTCGCCAACCACCTGATCGACCTGCGCGAGCACATCGACCCGAAGATGCTCGACCAGCATTTCGAGGCGATCGTGAGGAACGACATCGTCGACGACCGGCTGGTCGCCATGCCCTGGTTCACCGACGCCGGCCTGTTCTATTACCGCAAGGACCTGCTGGAGAAGTACGGCCGGCCGCTGCCGACCACATGGCAGGAGATGACGGAGACCGCCCGGATCATCCAGGAGGGCGAGCGGGCCGCCGGCAATGACCGGATGTGGGGTTTCGTCTTCCAGGGCCGCGCGTTCGAGGGACTGACGGTCAACGCGCTGGAATGGCTGGACAGCTTCAACGCCGGGACGATCGTCGACGAGGACGGCGAGATCACGGTGAACAACCCGCGCGCCGCCGACGCCCTGACGCTGGCGGCCTCCTGGGTCAACGACATAGCGCCGCAGGGCGTGATCAACTACAGCGAGGAGGAGGGCCGCGGCGTCTTCCAGTCCGGCAACGCCGTCTTCATGCGCAACTGGCCCTATGCCTGGCCGCTGCTGAACGCGGAGGACAGCCCCGTGCGCGGCAAGGTGGCGGTAGGCCAGCTTCCCAAAGGCGGGCCGGACGGCAAGCACACCGCCACGCTGGGGGGCTGGCAGCTGGCCGTCTCCAAGTATTCGCAGCATCCGGAGGTCGCGGCCGACCTCGTCCGCTATCTGACCAGCCTGGAGGAGCAGAAGCGCCGGGCCGTGGTCGGCGGTTTCAACCCGACCATCGACGCCCTGTACAAGGACGAGGAGGTGCTGGCCGCCAACCCGTTCTTCGGAGACCTGTACGAGGTCTTCGTCAACGCGGTGGCGCGGCCGTCGCGGGTGACCGGCGTGCGCTACAACCAGGTCTCGGCGGAGTTCTGGAACGCGGTCCACGCGACGCTGTCCGGCCAGACCGACGCGAAGACAAGCCTGGCGGACCTGGAGCGGACGCTCGACCGGGTCAGCCGCGGCGGCCGGTGGTAGGAGGCGAGGATGACGACCGTATACGACGCGGGACGGGCCACGAATCCTGCGGCGCGCGGCGGAGCCGCTTCCTCCCGGGACTCCCTGCTGACCCGCCGCCGCCGCCGGGCGGCCTGGCTGTTCCTGGCGCCGATGATCCTGGTCTTGGCGCTGGTCGCGGGATGGCCGCTGCTGCGGACGATCTATTTCTCCTTTACCGACGCGACGCTGTACGACCTCGAATACCACGAGTTCATCGGCCTGCTGAATTTCTACTATTTGGCGATCGACCCGCACTGGTGGCGCGCGGTCTGGAACACGGTATTCTTCGCCGTGGTTTCGGTGAGCATCGAGACGGTGCTGGGCATGATCATCGCGCTGACGCTGAACGCGCACATGCCGGGCCGCGGCCTGCTGCGGGCGGCGATGCTGATCCCGTGGGCGATCCCGACGGTGGTGTCGGCCCAGATGTGGGGCTGGATGTACCATGACCTCTACGGCGTGATCAACGAGATCTTCCTGTTCCTCGGGCTGATCGACCAGCCGCGCGCCTGGATCGCGGACCCCGCCCTGTCCATGTATGCCGTCATCGCCGTGGACGTCTGGAAGACCACGCCCTTCATGACGCTGCTGATCCTGGCGGCGCTCCAGCTGCTCCCCGGCGAGGTCTACGAGGCCGCCCGGGTGGACGGGATCAACCCGGTCAAGGTCTTCTTCAAGGTGACCCTGCCGCTGATCAAGCCGGCGCTGATGGTGGCGATCATCTTCCGCACGCTGGACGCGCTGCGCATCTTCGACCTGATGTACGTGCTGACCGGCAACAGCCGGGCGACCGCATCCATGTCGGTCTATGCGCGCCAGCAGCTGGTGGATTTCCAGGACGTCGGCTACGGCTCCGCCGCCTCCACCTTCCTGTTCCTGATCATCGCGGCCTTCACCGTCATCTACATCACCGTCGGCAAGGTGAATTTCGACCAGGGAGGCAAGTGAGCCATGCGCAGCCGCAAGATCGTCGGCCGGGTGCTGTTCTACGTCCTGGTCGCCTTCATCGTCGTCTACACGGTGTTCCCGTTCTACTGGGCGATCGTCTCGTCGCTGAAGGCGGGCTCCGGGCTGTTCCAGGTGGAGTTCTGGCCGTCCAACCCCGCCTGGGACAATTATGTCGGCGTGTTCCAGGGGCAGCCGTTCGGCCGCAACATCCTGAACTCGGTCATCGTGGCGGTGTCGGTGGTCGTGCTGTCGCTGTTCATCGCCGTCACCGCCTCCTACTCGCTCGGCCGGGTCCAGTTCCGCGGGCGCACCACCCTGCTGCTGGTCGTGCTCAGCGTCTCCATGTTCCCGCAGGTCGCCGTGCTGTCCGGCATGTTCGAGCTGATCCGGTGGCTCGGCCTCTACAACAACCTGCTGGGGCTGATCCTGTCCTACATGATCTTCACCCTGCCCTTCACGGTCTGGGTGCTGACCACCTTCATGCGGGAGCTGCCCAAGGAGCTGGAGGAGGCCGCGATCGTGGACGGGGCGAGCTCCTGGGTGGTGATCACCCGGGTCTTCCTGCCGCTGATGGGGCCGGCGCTCGCCACCACCGGCCTGCTCGCCTTCATCGCGGCCTGGAACGAGTTCCTGTTCGCCCTGTCCTTCACCCTGTCCAACGAGATGCGCACCGTCCCGGTCGCCATCGCGCTGATCACCGGCACCAGCCAGTTCGAGCTGCCCTGGGGCAACATCATGGCGGCGTCGGTGATCGTCACGGTGCCGTTGCTTGTGCTTGTCATGATCTTCCAGCGAAAGATCGTCTCCGGCCTGACCGCCGGCGCGGTGAAGGGCTGACGAGGCGATGCGGGGAGGGAACGGGCCATGACGGAATGGTGGCGCGGCGGGGTGATCTACCAGATCTATCCGCGCAGCTTCAGGGACAGCGACGGCGACGGGATCGGCGACCTGCGCGGCATCGCCGAGAAGCTGGACCATGTCGCCGGGCTGGGGGTGGACGGGATCTGGCTGTGCCCCTTCTTCAAGTCGCCGATGAAGGATTTCGGCTACGACGTGGAGGACTACCGCGCCGTCGATCCCATGTTCGGCACGCTGGAGGATTTCGACCATCTGCTGGCCCGCGCCCACGATCTGGGCCTGCGCGTCATCATCGACATGGTGCTCAGCCACACCTCCGACCTGCACCCGTGGTTCCTGGAAAGCCGGGAGTCGCGCGACAATCCGCGGGCGGACTGGTACGTCTGGGCGGACGCCAGGCCGGACGGGACCCCGCCGAACAACTGGCTGTCGGTGTTCGGCGGCTCCGCCTGGGCGTGGGAGCCCCGGCGCAACCAGTATTACCTGCATAATTTCCTGACCAGCCAGCCCGACCTGAACCTGCATGACGGCCTGGTCCAGGACGCCGTGCTGGACGCCTGCCGGTTCTGGCTGGATCGGGGCGTGGACGGCTTCCGGCTGGATACCGCCAACTTCTACATGCACGACCCGGAACTGCGCGACAACCCGCCCCGGCCGAGCGGGTCCGGCGCGCTGGAGGGCGTCGCCTCGGTCAATCCCTACGGCATGCAGCGGCACGTCTACGACAAGTCGCGGCCGGAAAACCTGGCGTTCCTGCGCCGGCTGCGCGCCCTGATGGACCGCTATCCCGGCACCATGACCGTCGCCGAGGTGCATGACGACGACAGCACCATGCGGAGCGCCGAGTATGTCGGCTCCCCCGACCTGCTGCACACCGCCTACGGCTTCACGCTGCTGACCGAGCGGTTCGGCGCCGGGGTGATCCGGGGGGCGCTGGAGTCCTTCGAGCGGCAGCCCGGCCGGGGCTGGCCGGCCTGGGCGTTCGGCAACCACGACGTGATCCGGCCGGTCACCCGCTGGGGCAAGGGAGAGGGCGGCGACGGTTTCGCCAAGCTGCTGGTCGCCCTGCTCTGCTCGGTCCGCGGCACCGCCTTCCTGTACGAGGGGGAGGAGCTGGGCCTGCCCGAGGCCGACGTGCCTTACGGGAAGATCCAGGACCCCTACGGCCTGCCGTTCTATCCCCGGTACAAGGGCCGTGACGGCTGCCGCACGCCGATGCCCTGGCGGCACGACCATCCGGCCGGAGGATTCACCGACGGCACGGCCGAGCCCTGGCTTCCGGTGGCGGAGGAGCATCTGCGCCGCGCGGTGTCGGTCCAGCACGGCGATCCCGGCAGCGTGCTGAACTTCACCCGCGGCTTTCTGCGCTGGCGGCGGGAGCACCCGGCGCTGGTGACCGGCGACATCCGCTTCCTCGACGCGCCGGAGCCGGTGATCGCCTTCGTCCGGAGCGGCGGCGGCGAGGAGGTGCTGGCGGCCTTCAACCTGGGCGGGGAACCGGCGGCGATCGAGGCGCCGGGCGGGGTGGAGGCTCTGTCCGGCCATGGGCTTGACGGCACCCTGGACGGAGGGAGGATCCGGCTGCCGGGGCACGGCGCCTTCCTGGGGCGCCTATCGGGGACCGACAATAACACGACGGGAGGGTAATCCGCCTATGGCCGACGTCACGCTGCGCGACGTGCGCAAATCCTTCGGGGGCCTGGAGATCATCCATGGTGTCGATCTCGACATCAAGGACAACGAGTTCACCGTGTTCGTCGGCCCCTCGGGCTGCGGCAAGTCCACCCTGCTGCGCCTGATCGCGGGGCTGGAGGACATCACCAGCGGCGAGATGACCATCGACGGCGTCCGTGTCAACGACCTGCCGCCCAAGGAGCGCGGCATCTCCATGGTGTTCCAGAGCTACGCGCTCTACCCGCACATGACCGTGTACGACAACATGGCGTTCGGCCTGAAGCTGGCCAATTCCGGCAAGGACGCGATCGACGCCAAGGTGCGGGAGGCGGCCCGCATCCTCCAGATCGAGAACCTGCTGACCCGCAAGCCGCGCGAGCTGTCCGGCGGCCAGCGCCAGCGGGTCGCGATCGGGCGCGCGATCGTGCGGGAGCCCAAGGTCTTCCTGTTCGACGAGCCGCTGTCCAACCTGGACGCGGCGCTTCGGGTGCAGATGCGGATCGAGCTGGCGAAGCTGAAGGAGGATTTGAACGCCACGATGGTCTATGTCACCCACGACCAAGTCGAGGCCATGACGCTGGCCAACAAGATCGTCGTGCTCCGGGCCGGGCACGTGGAGCAGGTCGGCTCCCCGCTGGAACTGTACCACCACCCGCGCAACCTGTTCGTCGCGGGCTTCATCGGCAGCCCGAAGATGAACTTCATCGAGACCGCGGCGACCGGGATCGACCGCGACAGCGCCACGGTCCAGCTTCCGGGCGGCGGCACCCTGACGGTCCCCGCCCGATCGGCCGGCCTGGCGCCCGGCGCCCCGGTCACGCTGGGCGTCCGTCCGGAGCATCTGGTCGCGGGGGACCCCGGAAGTGGCGGGGGCGACGCCGTGATGGACGGCAAGGTCTTCGTGGTCGAGCGGCTGGGCGGCGAGACCTATTGCCATGTCAGGACGGCGGACGGCCAGTCGATCGTGCTGCGCACCGGCGGAGAGGACACCGTCCGCCCCGGCGAGCAGATCCGCATCGGCATCCCCGCCGGGGCCTGCCACCTGTTCGACCGCGACGGCATCGCCCTGGACCGGCTGGAACGCCACCCCATGGCCGACCAGGAGATGCCCCGGCACGCGCATGCGTAAGGCGGAGGGGCATTGGGAGCAAGGGAGGTTATCGTCGCCGCTCCAGCCCTGGAAGGCGAGGCGTAGGCGCCGACATGAGCTCCTTCATGATCATGACCGGACTTGATCCACGGCTGTCCGGCACGGTGATTGCCTTGCGCTACAAAAGGGTTAATCTCAGGTAAAATTAGTCCATTTTCGTCATGGCCGGACTTGATCCGGCCATCTTTCACGGGAAGCATCGGAGCCTCCGTGCCTTGAGATCCGCGGGTCAAGCCCGCGGATGACGAACCGGAAGAGAAAACGATCGTTAGTAACGTTCCCAATGGTTGAATAGCAAACAACGTGCCGGACAGCCGTGGACTTGATCCGGTCATCCCCGCGCGAACTTCCTTCCGCCGGTTTGCGCGTGGATGCGCGGGTCAAGCCCGCGCATGAAGGGACATGAAGGGATCAGAGGTTCGCAGACGGAGAACATTTTCCAACACCGCGATCGTGGTGCCCGGCAGCCGAGGAAGAGCCCTTCGGAACGATTGATCGCGGCGGGCGGCTGGGCTATGCGGGGTCATCGCCCGTCAGGAGCTTGGAGCACCGTGCAAGACCCGTCACCGCAGGCCGAAACCCCGGGCGAGCCGCTGGGCATGACCGGATACCTGGCGCCCGAAGGGTATGTGGACGAGCTGATGGCCGAGCTGGGGGACGTCGCCGAGGTGCATGACCGGCTGGTCTTCGCGCCCGGTCCGGCGCGGCCGGTGAGCTGGGTGGAGAATGTCTGGTACGACCCGGTGCGGCTGCCGGTCGCGTCGATCAAGTCGGCGGCGCGGGAGCTGCGGGGCATCCAGCGGAACTGGGCGCTGTGGCCCGGGCTCCACAACGGGCGGGCCAAGCTGATCCAGGACCAGCTTCCCCATATGTCGGCCAAGCCGCTGGTCTTCCCCTCCCCGGCCCCGACGGCGCCGCTGGGGTCGTGGATGATGGAAAGCGCGACGTCGCTGATCGCGGCGGCCCGCTGCTCCAGCCCGTTCCGCCACGGCGCGGTCGAGTTCGTCGAGAACAGGACCGTGCCGCCGACCCGGGCCTACCTGAAGCTGTGGGAAGCGCTGACCCTGGCCGGCAGCATGCCGGGTCCCGGGTCGGTGGCGATGGACCTGGGCTCCTGCCCCGGCGGCTGGACCTGGGTGCTGCACGAGCTGGGCGCCCGGGTCATCAGCGTGGACAAGGCGCCGCTGGCGCCGCACATCGCGGCGCTGCCGCGGGTCGATTACCGCCGGCAGAGCGCCTTCGCCCTGACCCCGTCGGAGATCGGGCCGGTGGACTGGCTGTGCTCGGACGTGATCTGCTATCCGGAGCGCCTGCTGCGGCTGGTCCGCGAGTGGGTGGACAGCGGCCTGTGCCGCAACTTCATCTGCACCATCAAGTTCCAGGGGCCGACCGACCATGCGGCGACGCGGGAGTTCGCGTCGATCCCGGGCAGCCGCGTCGTCCACCTGCACCACAACAAGCATGAGCTGACCTGGATGCTGGTCAGTGCATGACGCCGTCCCACACCCATTCCGCCACGGTCAGCTCGGCCTGCCGGGGTATGGCGCCGGGATGATGGTAGCGGAAGACCGCCAGCGCCGCCTCGAAGGCGTAGCGTTCCGGCTGGCCGCAGCGGCGCAGTTCGCTGTAGGCGCGCCGGACGGCGGGACGGCAGCAGGACAGGTCGTCGCCGCAGATCGATAGGGTCTTGGAAGGTTTGTCGCTCATCGCTCGCTCCGCCGGGATCGGGTGCTGGGCCTGGTCATTTCGCGCCGTGCCGCGCGGAGCCTTCCAGCGGCACGCCGTAGAGTTCGAGCCGGTGGCCGAGAAGCTCGTATCCCAGTTCCCCGGCGATACGCTGCTTGATCGCTTCCAGCTCGTCGCAATTGAACTCGACCACCTCGCCCGACTGGACGTCGATCAGATGATGGTGGTGCTCGTCGCGCGCCTCCTCGAAGCGGGCGCGGCCGTCGCCGAAATCGAGCCGCTCGATGACGCCGGCATCCTCCAGCAGCCGCACGGTGCGGTAGACCGTGGCGATGCTGATCCGGTCGTCGATGTCCGCCGCCCGCTTGAAGACCTGCTCGACGTCGGGATGGTCCGTCGCGACCGACAGCACGCGCGAGATGACGCGCCGCTGCTCGGTCATCTTCAGTCCCTTCTCGACGCAGATCTGCTCAAGGCGCGACAGCATGCAGGCTTCGTTCTTCGGGGCTCTCGTCATGATCCATCCATGCCGTCACACCGCCCGGCCACCAGGAGGTGATAGACCGAGGCATGGCTTAAATCATAGGCCCAGATCGGGGCGGCGCGCCAGTCCGTGTACCCGTGGTTGCCCGTGCGACCGATTCCCGCACTGCACCGGAAGCCGCGATCCCTTCCGGTCAGCCGAACAGGGCGTCGATCGCGGACTGGTTCAACGGATGCGGCGGCTCCTCCTCCTCGGGCTCGGCGGCCGCGGCGGGCGGGCTTTTCCGGGCCGGAGCGGGGGGAGCGTCGGGGTTCCCGCCCAGGGCGGCGGCCACCGCGGGCGGAGCGGTCGCCAGTCCTGCCATGAGGTCGTCCACCTCGTTCTGGCGGATGCCGTCCAGGGAGGGGCCGTGGAGCAGATGCGCGTCCGGCCGGGTGTCCGCCGGCTCGCGCGGCACGTCCTCCGCCCGGATGTTGTCCACGCCCCAGATGGAGATCATGGAACCGATGCGCTGCTCGATATAGCGCAGCACGTTGATGACCTTGGTCGTCCGCTGGCCGGTCAGGTCCTGGAACGAGCAGGCGGTGAAGATCTCCATCACCTCGCCCTCGATCCGGGAATGGAGCTCCGCCGCGTCGCCGCCTTCCCGAAGCTTGCCGATCATGTCGAGGATGCGCTCGGCCGAGGTCAGGATGTCCGAGGAGGCGCGCTCGGTCGAGACGATGATCGCGTCCAGCTCGTTGGTGGCGGTGGAGAAGCGGTCGCTGCCGTCCTCGGTCGGGCGCAGGGCCGCGATCTCCCGCCGGGCATGGGAAATGGTGGCGCTCATGTCCTGAAGCTCGTGGCGCAGGACCTGGACGCGGTTGACCATGTTGTTGGCGTCGGCCTGCTGCTTCCAGAGATCGCGCAGGTCCGCGACCAGCGACCGGACCTCATCCGCGACGCCGGTCTGGGCGCGCCGGGTGTGCTCGCGCAGGAACAGGCGCCCCCGCGGCGTCCGCGAGATGAACTCCTCGATCTGCTGGAAATCGCCCTCGGGCAGATGCCCACCTTCAGTCATGACCATCCTCCAGGCCCATCGACCGCTTCCGCAGCCGGTCGAACAGGTCAGTTCATAAAGCTCCTACCCGAAGAGGTAATCAATAATCTCCAGGGTGTCGCAAGTGGAAATCTTCCTGGCCCGCGTGTGAAGACGGTCTTTCCGCATAGGCATCGGCCACAGGTCCGGTCCGGCCTCGGCGGGCGCCCCGCGCCCGTTTCGGTCGCAGTTTCAGCGTTTTTTAATCGAGCCCCATTAGGTTGCAGAATCGTACGCTGCATGCGGGGTTCGACGGGTGCTGGAACTGGATCTGAGGGTTGAGCGCCAGAGCGCGGCTCTGGGCGCGCTGGCACGGCACGACTGTTTCGTCCGAGCCGATCTGGCCGTCTGCCTGCGCCGGATCAACCGCGTCGCGGCCGAGACGCTGGAAGTCGCCCGGTCCAGCATATGGCTGCTGAACGAAGACGGCACGTCCCTGGTCTGCGCCGACCATTACGACGCGTCGAGCACCGTGGACGGTACCGGGCAGATCCTGGAGCGGGCCGAGTTTCCCCATTACTTCCAGGCGATCCTGGAAGACCGCGTGATCGCGGCATCCGACGCCCAGAGCGATCCCCGGACCTGCGAGTTCACGGAGAACTACCTGATCCCGCTCGGAATCGCCTCCATGCTGGACGCGCCGATCCTGTTCGGCGGGCGCACCGTGGGCGTGCTGTGCATCGAGCATATCGGCCTGCCGCGCGGCTGGCCGCGCGACGAGCAGGTCTTCACCGCCTCGCTCGGGGATTTCGTGGCGATGGCGCTGGCCGCCGAGGAGCGGACCCGTGCCGAGTCGGCCCTGCGCCGGGCCGAGGAACGCTACCGCGGCATCTTCGAGAATGCGATCGAGGGGCTTTTCCAGATGTGCCCGGACGGACGCTTCACCGACGTCAACCCGGCGATGGCGCGCATGCTGGGCTTCGCCGACGCCGCCGGCTTCCTGGCGGCGCGCGGCCCGGTCGGAGCGCCGCTCTTCGTCGATCCCAGCCGCCGGGCGGAGCTGATGCGGCTGGTCGATGCCCAGGACCGGGTGGTCGGCTTCGAGGCGGAGTTGTACCGCCGCGACGGCCCGGTGATCTGGGGCGGCTTCAGCATCCGGACGGTGCGCGGCGCGGACGGCCGGATCCTGCGCCTGGAGGGATCGCTGGAGGACGTGACGCTGCGCCGCCGGGCCGAGGACCAGCTTGCCCACGTGGCGCTCCATGACGGGCTGACCAACCTGCCCAACCGCGCGCTTTTCATGGACCGGCTGGCCCAGAGCCTGGCCCGCGCCCGGCTCTCGAAGGTCGGGACGACGGCGGTCGTGCTGCTCGACGTGGACCGGTTCAGCCTGATCAACGACAGCCTGGGCCACGCCGCCGGCGACCGGCTGCTGATCGACCTGGCATGCCGGCTGTCCGCGCGCCTGCGTCCGGGGAACACCCTGGCCCGGCTGGCCGGGGACGAGTTCGCCGTGCTGGCGGAGGGGCTGGCGGACCGGGACGCGGCGCTGGAGCTCGCGGAGTCCCTGAGGTCGTCCGTCGCCGGGCCGTTCGTCGACGCGACCGACCAGGAGCTGTTCGCCTCGGCGAGCGCCGGCGTCTGCTTCGACGTGGGCGGAAGCCAGGGTCCGGACGACATGGTGAGGCACGCGGGCACCGCGCTGCACCAGGCCAAGGCCCAGGGACGCGCCCGCTGCCTGGCCTTCACCGACGACATGCGGACGGAACCGCTGCTGACGCTGAAGCTCCAGAGCGACATGCGGCGCGCGATCGAGCGGGACGAGTTCCTGCTCTATTACCAGCCGATCCTGTCGCTGCCGGATCGCCGGCTGACCGGGTTCGAGGCGCTGATCCGCTGGAACCACGCCCAGCGGGGGCTGATCCCGCCGGCGACCTTCATCCCCATCGCGGAGGAAAACGGCCTGATGACCGACCTCGGCGACTGGGTGACCAACGCGGCCTGCCGGCAGATGCGGGCCTGGCAAGACCGCGTCGGCGCCCCGGTGCCGCTGTCGCTCAGCATCAACGTGGCGCCCACGCAGCTGATCCACCCCGAAGCCTTTCCGCTGCTGGACCGCGCCGTCGCGGCGAGCGGCGTCGACATCGGCAGGATCAAGCTGGAAGTCACCGAGACGGCGCTGGCCGGCGACGCCGAGTTGCTCCCGCAACGGTTGCGGGCGCTAAGGGAGCGCGGCTTCCGGATCCTGATCGACGATTTCGGGACCGGCTATTCGTCGCTCAGCCGCCTCCACCGGTTCCCGATCGACGGGCTCAAGATCGACCAGAGCTTCGTCAAGCCGATGCTCTACGATCCCGACAGCGCGGCCATCGTCCGGACCATCGTGGCGCTGGGAAAGGCGCTGGAGCTGGACCTGTTCGCCGAAGGCGTCGAGGACGAGGGAACGGCGGCGGAACTGGGCCGCATGCAGTGCGACTTCGCCCAGGGCTACCTGTTCGCCCGGCCGCTACCGGTGGATGCCGCCGACGGGCTGGTGGAGGACCTGATGGAGGAGCTGGCGGGAAAGCCCGCGGACCGTCCGGTCCGGACGCTCAACCCAGCCTGACCGCCGTGCCGTTGATGCTGACCATCAGCATCCCGTTCTCCTTGCCGAGCACCTCGTAGTCGAGGTCCACCGCGACCACCGCGTCGGCGCCCAGGCGTCGGGCGGCATCCTGGAGGTCCGCCATGGCATGCTCGCGCGCGTCCTTCAGGGCGTTCTGGTAGCCGCCCGACCGGCCGCCGACGATGTCGCGGATGCCCGCGAAGAAATCCCGGAAGACGTTGACGCCGATGATCGCCTCGCCCGTGACGACGCCCAGGTATTCGACGACGCGACGGCCCTCGACTTGATCGGTAGTGGTAATGATCATCGTGAGTTCCTCCGCAGTTTCATGTGAATGGCCCCCGGCCGGTCCGTCCGACCGAAAGGATCGGGGGCAATCTCCGGAACACCCGGACGCCGAGTAAAGATCCGGGAGCCTCAATTGGGCGAGACATTTTGACGCTGCGTCATCGCCCCGGCTAGCCCGATTGCGGCAACACGGTACTAATCTCAATATCCCTAGAAAAGTTGTGGTTTGGCGCCGCATCTCGGCTGGGGACGTCGAGGATAACGGTACCCGCCCCGCCGAGGGATCCAAGGGTTCCGGGCACTGCCGCGGACAGCGGCCGTCGCCTCGCCGCAGATGTGCCCAACGGAGGAGACCCACTCTCATGAACCAAAAGCAGCAGGGGCCGAAGCCGGGAGACAGGCTGCTGACGACCGCCACCCGCCTGTTCTGCCGTCACGGAATCAACGCGACCGGAATCGACAGGATCCTGGCGGAAGCCGGCGTCGCCAAGATGACTCTGTACAACCAGTTCGGCTCGAAGGAAGGGCTCGTCTTCGCCGTCCTCGAGCGCGAGGGCGAAGCTTGGCGCCAGTGGTTCCAGAAGGCCGTCGAGGAGCTTCCCGGCTCTCCCGCGGACAAGCTGGTGGGGATCTTCGGCGTGCTGGAGAACTGGTTCAAGCGGGACGGCTTCTACGGCTGCGCCTTCATCAACGCGGTGGCGGAGCACAACAAGGAGGACCCGCGCATCCGTGCGCTGGCCCAGGCGCACAAGAAGAAGGTCCTGACGGTGATCCGCGGGCTCGCCGACCAGGCCGGCGTGCTGGACCCGGAATCCCTGACCGACGCGATCGGCATGCTGGTCGACGGCGCGATCATCGCCGCCGTCATAACCGGCACTTCCGAGCATGCGCGGCGCGGGGCCGACGCGACCCGCATGCTCCTCGCGTCGCAGATGCTGGGCAACAAGGCGCCGGCGAGCCACGCCCACGCCGCTTAGGCGCCTGTCCGCGCACCCCGGGCGGCGAGACGCCGCCGCTTCCGGAAACGGCTACTGGCCGGCGGCGGTGGACCCGTCGCCGAGCCAAGCCTCGGCGGCGGGATGGAGCGGGATCGACAGGCCGCTCTCCGCCCGTCCGCGGGAGATCAGCGCCCCCGCGGCGCTGCCCGCCGCCAGGAAGTCGATATCCTTGAACACGGTGTCCAGCAGGGTGGTCACCTCGACGTCCGGCATGTCCCGGCGCGACACCAGCAGGGCGGTCACCGCGACGGTGGGGACCGGCTCCGTCTGCCGGGGATAGGTTCCGGCCGGCAGGGTCAGCGGCACCAGGTTGCCGTCGGAACCGGCCAGTTCCTGGATGGCGTTCCGGTCAAGGGGCAGGAACCTGATTCCGCGTTCGGCCGAAAGCCGCTGGAACAGCCGGGCCGGCGCGTTGATGACGCTTACCAGGGCGTCGATGTTTCCGGCCACCAGCGCCTCGACCGCCCGGCTCGGCCCCATTTCGGTCACCTCCGCGAAGTCGTCCGGGGCGAGCCCGTGCGCCTCCAGGACGGACCGGGCGGTCAGCAGCGACCCGGAGCGCGGAAGCCCCAGGTCGATCCGCTTGCCGCGCAGATCGGCGACCGTCCCGATCTCCGCGTCGGCCCGGACCACGATGTGGACCGGTTCGGGGAACAGGCTGGCCAGCGCCCGGAGTTCGGGATTCGGCCCGGCCCCCTCGAACAGGGAGCCTCCCCGGGCGGCCATGGCCGCGATGTCGTTCTGGGCCAGCGCCACGTCGGCCGACCCGTCCTGGATCAGGCGCAGGTTCTCGACGCTGCCGTCGGTCGCGACCCCTGACGCGCGCACGCCGTCGGCCGAGATCGACGCGGCGACGGTCCGGGCTATCAGGTCGTATTCGCCCCCTTCCGGCCCGCCCGCGACGATGAAGGCGCGCTGGAGCCGGTCGAGCCGCAGCGTGATCTGACGGTACGCCCCGTCCAGCTCCTCGGTGATGATCTCCCGGGCCTGCCGGGCATCATCGGTAGGCGGGCCTTCGAACAGGGCCATGATCTGGTCCACCAGCCCGCGGGCGATGGCCGGCGGTCCCGTATTGTCCAGGGGCGGCGCCTCGCCGACCGGCGCCTGCGCGACCACGACCGGCCGCCAGTCGCCGTTCGTCCGCTCGAACCCGACGGAACCGCTGACCTCCACCGTGTCGCCGGCCTCGTTGCCGTCGCGCCGGATGCCCTTCAGCCCGTGCTCGGTGGCGCCGAGCAGGTTGGCCAGCGCCGACACGTTCAGCGCTTCCCAGTCGCCGAAGGAATAGTCGCGGAGCACCCGCAGGTCCGCGTTGTAGTAGACGATCCTCCGCTCGGCGCCGCCGGCGTCGGCCGGCAGGGGGCCGCTGCCGACCCGGTTGAAGTCGGCGATCTCGAACATCGGATCGGGGAAGGTGGTTTCGAGCGCGGACTGGAGCGCGTCGCGGACCGCCGCCTCGTCCGGCACCTTCTCGCAGGCGGCCAGGAAACCCAGCGCCGCGACGAGCACCAGGAGCCGCGCCGGCATGCGGAACAGCCTGTCGATCATGGCGCATCCTCCCTCAAAGGCCCAGTTGGGGCAGGCTCATGAAGCCCTGGATCACCAGCGCGTTGGCGAGGTCGATCAGGAAGGCTCCGACGATCGGGATGATCAGGAACGCCTGGGGCGAGTGGCCGTAGCGGCCGGCGACCGCCTGCATGTTGGCGATCGCGGTCGGCGTGGCTCCCATGCCGAAGCCGCAGTGGCCCGCCGACATGACGGCGGCGTCGTAATTCGACCCCATGACCCGGAACGTCACGAAATACACGTAGGCCGCGATGGCGACGGCCTGGACCGCCAGGATGGCCAGGATCGGCAAGGCCAGAGACACCAGCTCCCAGAGCCGGAGCGCGATCAGCGCCATGGCCAGGAACAGCGACAGCGACACCGTGCCGAGCAGGTCGATGGTGGCGCCGTCGACCTGGCGCAGCCCGGACAGGCCGAGGGCGTTGCGGATGAGGACCCCGGTGAACAGGGTCCAGACGAAGGCCGGCAGCGTCAGGTAATCGTTCTTCAGGACCTGGCCCAGGTACGAGCCGATCATGACGCAGATCACGATCAGGAACAGCGTTTCCAGGAAGCTTTCCGGACTGAGGCTGCGCACCTCGTCGCCGCCCAGTTCGCCCGGAGCGCCTTCGAGCTCGACCCCGGTCCCGGCCTTCAGGTTGTTGCTCGAAATCAGCCGCTGGGCGATCGGGCCGCCGATCAGCCCGCCCAGCACCAGCCCGAAGGTGGCGCACGCCATCGCGACTTCCATGGCGCCCTGGAGATTGTAGTCCTCCCCGAAGCGGGTGGCGTAGGCGGCGCCGGTCCCGTGCCCGCCGGACATGGTGATCGAGCCGGCGAGCAGGCCGGTCAGCGGATGCATGTCGAGGCTGATCGCCGCCGCGACGCCGACCGCGTTCTGGATCACCAGCATGACCACGACGACGGCGAAGAACACCAGGACGGTGCGGCCGCCCTGCATCAGGGTCTTGACGTCGGCGCTCAGCCCGATCGTGGCGAAGAACGCCAGCATCAGCGGCGTCTGGAGCGACATGTCGAAGCTGATCTCCATGCCGGCGCCGACCCGCAGGCCGGTGATCACCAGCGCCGCCAGCAATCCGCCGACGACCGGCTCGGGAATATTGTACCGCTGAAGGAAGCCGACCTTCGAGATGACGACGCGGCCGATCAAAAGGACCACGATGGCCGCGACCAGCGTGGATACGACGTCGATTTCCATTTCCATCCAGCCTCCCTTGCCCCGTCCCCTCGGCCCAATGCCTTTCGGCCTAGGCCGTCCCGGGGATCGCCTGATCACCAGCTAACCCATGGACCAGGGGGGAAGTGGCAGCGGCGCCGCGGAAGCGACTTACTTTCCACGCGAAATAGCCTTATTTTCCGCCTGCCCCTTTCGTTTCAGGGTTGCCCGAAGGGTGCGGCAGCTCAACGCCGCGGCAATCCGTGAGATCGGCGCCGTGAAACCCCGTCCGGTCCAGCGTCGCCCCCGTCAGGGTCGCATGGCGAAGGTCCGCGTCGGCGAAGTCGGCGCCGGTCAGGTCGGCCCGGGTCAGCTCCGCGCCGGTCAGCCGGGCCCGGCGGAGGGAGGCGTCGCGCAGGCAGGCGTTCCACAGCCGGGCGCGCTCCAGGTTCGCCGACAGCAGGCGGTTGCCGGCGCGCTCGTTCAGGCGGACGGAATCCAGGACGGCGCCGGACAGGTCGGCATCGGCAAGGAAGGTCCGGCGCAGGGTCGCCGCCCTCAGGTCGCAGTTCCGCAGATTGGCCTCGCGCAGGTCCGACATGGTCAGGTCGACCACGGTCAGCACCGCGCCGTCCAGGTTGGCCCGTTCCATGGCGCAGTTGGTGATGACCGCGCCGCCGAGATCGACCCCAGGAAGCTCCAGGCCCGCGAGGTTGAGCCCCGTCAGCTCCAGCCGCTTGCCCTGGTGGCCCTGGGTCCTGATCCACAGGCCGTGGGCGCGCAGGAGGTCCGAGATCGAGGTTTCGCCGGCCGGACGGGGCAGGTTCTTCGCCCCGTCGGCGACCGACAGGATCTGGGCATCGACCACCGCCCCCATCAGGTCGGCGCCCTGCATGCGAGAGTTCCGCCAGTTGGCGCCCTTCAGCACGGCACCGTGGAGGGTGGCGCCCGACAGGTTCACTTCGCTCAGCTCGGCGCCTTCCAGCACCACGCCGGTCAGGTTGGCGTTGCGGAAATCGACGCGGGCGAGCTTGGCCCCGACCATGACGGCGTCCGTCATGTCCGCCTGCATCGCGAGCGTCCCGGCGATGCGCGCCCGCGTCAGGTCGGCGCCCTTGAAGGTGGCGCCGACCAGTTCGGCCGGCGACGCCTCGAACGAGATGCGGTTCTCCTGGTCGAGCTTGGCCAGGGAGCCCTCGCGGATATTGGCGAGTTCCAGCACGGCGCCCGTCAGGTCCGCCCCGCGCAGGCAGCAGCCGCGCAGGTCGGTCCGGCTGAGGTCCGCCTTCTGAAGCTGGGCCAGCCGCAGGTCGGCGCCGTACAGCACGGCATCGCCCAGGTTGATGCCGCGTCCGTCGATGCCCTTCAGCAGGGCACCCGTCAGGTCCGCCCCCGACAGGTCGGCACCGGCGAGGCTGAGGCCGGACAGGTCGTGGAACGCCAGGTTGGCTCGGGCCCCGTTCGCGGTGCCGCGCCGGAACCGCGTGTGCCGGGCAATGGCGACGCCGAGCTGCGCCTGATCCAGCCGGATCCAGGTTTCGGGCGTGCTAGCGGTCATCGACGATATCCCAGGGTTGCAGTTGGCGCTGGGTTCCGAGCACCCGCTCGATCGGAAGCCGCACCGTGACGGTCGTGCCGATGCCCACCGCGCTGTCGATGTCCAGGGTGGCGCCGTGCAGGCTGAGGAAGGAGCCGACGATGGCCAGCCCCAGCCCGGTGCCCTCCTCGCCCGACTGGCGGACGTTGCTGGCCCGTCCGAACGCCTCCAGGACGCGGGGGATCTCACCGTCGGGAATGCCGATGCCGGTGTCCTTGACGGTGATGCAGACGTCGCCGAAGGCATCCACCAGGGTGCCGATCTCGACCATCCCGCCGCGCGGGGTGAACTTGACCGCGTTGCTCAGCAGGTTGACCACGACCTGCTTCAGGGCCCGCTGGTCGCCCATGACGGCCGGCACCGGCTCCGGGCGGAGGGCGATCATGACCCCCTTGCCGGCGGCCTGGTCGCGCAGCAGCCGGACCGAGGCGTCGACGATCCGGCAGAGGTCGAGCTGCTCCTCCTCCAGCACGTAGCGCCCGGCCTCGACCTTGGACAGGTCGAGGATGTCGTTGATCAGCGACAGCAGGTGACGGCCGCACTGGTCGATGTCCTCGGCGTATTCCTGGTACTTGGGCGAGCCGAGCGGCCCGAAATACTGGCCCTTCATGATCTCGGAGAAGCCGATCACCGCGTTCAGCGGCGTCCGCAGTTCGTGGCTCATCTGGGCCAGGAACTCCGACTTGGCCTTGCTCGACTGCTCGGCGTGGAGCAGCGCCATGTCGGCCTCGCGACGCACCTGCTCCAGCTCGAGCGAGACGCGGACGAAATCGTCGAACCGCTGGTCCAGCCGCGTCCGGGCGGCGCGCAGCTCGGCTTCCACCGTCCGCCTGGCCGAGATGTCGGCGACGACGCCCACATAGCGGCGGCGCCCGCCGGCCGTGAAGGCGGCCATGGAGATCCGGGCGGGGAAGGCGGAGCCGTCGCGGCGCCGCGCCAGGAACTCGGTGCCGACAGCGGGATCGCCGGCTTCCGGATCGGGTTGCAGCAGGCTGAGGGCGGCGGCGCCGGACAGGGTCTCCTCCGCCAGCAGCACGCCGACGTCGCGGCCCCGCAGTTCCGCGGCGGACCAGCCGAACATGCTCTCCGCCATCGGGTTGAACTCCTCCACCGCGCCGTCCTCGCGGACGGTCAGGATGCCGACCAGCGCGACGCGCAGGATGGTGCGGAGCTGGTCCTCCCGCTGTGCCAGCGCGAACTCGGCCCGCCGACGGGCCGTGACGTCGGCCTGGGTCGCGACGAAACCGCCGTCCGGCAGGTCCTGGCGCCACACGTCGAGGATCCGGCCGCCGTGTCCCCCCATGTCGACCCGCGCGGGCGGCGGGGCGGACAGCCACCTGTCCATCCAGACCATGTCCTCGGCGATCCGCGCGTCCAGCACGGTCGGGTCGGTGCCCCCGGCCAGCGCCATGGACTGCTCGACCCGCCACCGGACCAGCCGCTCGATCGGGGTGCCGGGCGCTCCCAGGTCGCGGGGAAACCCGTGGAGCGCCAGGAAGCGGTCGTTGACCAGCCTGACGCGGCGCTCGGCGTCGAACACGACGATGCCCTGCCCGATGTTGGACAGCACCGTTTCCAGGAAGGCGGATTTCTCGGCCAGCGCTTCGCGCGCCTCCACCTCGACCGTTATGTCGGAGATCGTCCCGACGAACCGCCTGGCCCCGCCGCCGGCATCGAAGGAGGCGGCACCCCGCGCGACCAGCCAGATCCAGCGCCCCGACTTGTGGCGCATGCGGAAGGCCGCCTCGTAGAACGGGCTGCCGCCGGTCAGATGCCGTGCCAGGGACTCGTCGACCCCGGCACGGTCATCGGGATGGATGCGCTCGCGCCAGGCGGCGTCGCTGAGCGTCAGCTCGTTTTCGGCATATCCAAGTATGTGCAGATAGGGCGGGGAGAACCACCGGTCGCCCGTCACGAGATCGGCGTCCCAGATGCCGCAGCCTGCCGCCGAGGCGGCCAGACGGAACCTCTCCTCGCTGTCGCGCAAGGCCCTGGCGGTGCGCCGCCGCTCGCTGACATCGGTGATCAGCAGGAGCACGTAGGTCTGTCCGTCCAGGCCGACGAAGGGTTCGCGGATCACCTCGACGCCGCGGGTCCGGCCGAACCGGGTGACCAGCTGGCGCTCGCGCAGGCGGGGCCGCTTGCGGGACGTCTCCTGCCCCGGCGGCGGGCCGGGCTGCGCCCCGGGCGCCGGCTCGCCGGCCAGCAGGGTCCCGATCGGGCGACCCAGGAGCTCGACCATCTCGAAGCCGGAAAGGCGGCACAGGGTATGGTTGGCCTTGATGCAGACGCCGTCATCGCGAGTCACCGCCACGGCCATGGGCACCGCCTGAAGGAGCGTGTCCAGCAGTTCGAAGCGGCCGAACAGGGCGCCGCTCCAGGGGACGAGGCCGACCGGCTCGCCCGCCGCGGAGGGGCGCCGCACCTCGCTTTCGGGGAGGCCGGCATTGCGCTCGCGGGGGAAGGTGACTGTGACCGTGCTGCCCTGGTCCGGCGCCGTCTCGATCCGCAGCTCGCCGTCGTGGAGCTCCACCAGCCGCTTGACTATCGCCAGGCCGAGGCCGGTGCCTTCCCGTCGGCGCGTCAGGGACGCCTCCAGCTGGCTGAACGGCTCCAGGGCGCGGGGCACGTCCTCCAGCCGCATCCCGATCCCTGTGTCGCTGACGCTCAGGACGACCGATTCGTCCGGTCCGCCCCGGGCATCCAGCCGGACCGTCCCGCCGGCCGGCGTGAACTTGACCGCGTTGGACAGGAGGTTCTGGACGATCTGCCGGATCCGGGCCTCGTCCGCACGGATCAGCGGGCCGGGCTGCCCGGCATCGCACAGCACGGTGACTCCGCCCGCTTCGGCGGCGCCGGCCACCAGCTGGATCTGGCCGCGGGCGACCAGCGCCAGGTCGAGCGTCGCCTCCCTCAGCGCGAGCTGCCCGGCGTCGATCCTCGACAGATCCAGAATGTCGCTGATCAGCGCCAGCAGATGGCGGCCGCTGCCGACGATGTCCTGGACATAGTCGCCGTAGCGTTCGTTGCCCAGCGGGCCGAACAGCTCGTCGCGCAGGATCTCGGCGAACCCGATGATCGCGTTCAGCGGCGTGCGCAGCTCGTGGCTCATCATGGCCAGGAACTCGGACTTGGCCCGGCTCGCCTGCTCGGCCTGCTCCTTGGCGAGCCGCAGCATCTGGCCGCTCTCCACCAGCAGCGTCACGTCGGTATGGACGCCGACCATGCGGATCGGCTTGCCGTCGGGGTCGCGGACGCTGCCCCCGCGCGCCAGGATGTGCCGGATGGTGCCGTCCCGGTGAATGAACCGGATGGTCTGTTCATAGGGCTTCCCATCGTCCCAATGGCGCTGGATCCGGTGGAGGGCGCGCTCGCGGTCCTCCGGCAGCACCAGCCGCTGGAGCGCTTCCAGGTCGTTGGGCAGTTCGTCGTCGGCGTAGCCGAGGATCTCCTTCAGGCGCGGCGACAGCCAGATCGTCCCGGTCCTCAGGTCCCAGTCCCACAGCCCGTCGCGCGTGCCCTCGATCGCCAGCCGGAAGAAGTCGCGGCTGTCCTGAAGCTCGCGCTCGACCTGCTTGTGCCGCGTGATGTCGAAGCCGACCGACTGGTACTCGACCGGCCTCCCCTCGCCGTCATGGAACGCGCGGTCGCTCCACAGCAGCCAGCGCACCGTCCCGTCCGGCAGCGTCACCGGCCGCTCGTGCCGCGCCACCGGCCGGTCGGGAGTGAGGTCGGCCAGGCACGCCCTGATCCTCCCGGCCTCCTGCGGCGAGACCAGATCGACGATCCGGCGTCCGACCAGGTCGTCGGGAACCGACCCGAAGCGGCGTGCATAGGCGGCGTTGGCGAAGGTGAGGGTCGTGTCGGGGCGGTAGCGGACGACCAGTCCTGCCTGTTCCTCGATGATCGCCTGGGTCCGGGAATCCAGTTGGGTCCAGGAAGACGCCGGAGACCGTGCCGTGACGGTGACCATGATCCGGACGACATCGCCGTCCAGCGGGATCGGGACCAGGACCATGCGCCAGCTTTCGCGCCCGGGATCGAGCGCCACGTCGACGTCAATCTCGACCGGCTGGCCGGTGCCCGAGCAATCGTCCGCGGCCCGGCCGACCAGGCCGGACAGGCACGCCGGATCCACCCGCCCCAGGGCGGTTTCCAGCCGGCCGTTCACCGCCAGCACCGCGGCTTCCGCGGACGCGTCGATCACGAACGCCGGTGAGCCGACCAGATCCAGGATGGCGCGCAGATCTTGGGGAGGGCAGCGGGCGTACATGTTCCGGCTAAACCACGCGAAGTGAAGCTGCACTCTCCTTCAGCCGACGCCGTTAATCCACTATAAAGTGGTAGATAAGATTTGGGATACCATTTGGTCGCGCTTACCGCGCGGCCAGTTCCTTGACCGCCAGCAGGCGCGCCGGACGCCAGGTTTCCGGCTGGCTGCGGAGCAGCAGGCTGAGCGCCATCGGCGGGACAGGCTGGGAGAACAGGTAACCCTGCAGCAGGTCGCATCCCACGTCGGTCAGGAAATCCCGCTGGGCCGCCGTCTCCACGCCTTCCGCGACGACGGTCAGCCCGAGGCCGTGGGCCATGCCGACCACGGCGCGGACGAGCGCCGCATTCTTGAGGTTGTGAGGCACCCCGTCCACGAACATCCTGTCGATCTTCAGCTTGGTGATGGGCAACTGCTGGACGTAGCTGAGCGAGGAATAGCCGGTCCCGAAATCGTCGATCGCCGTTTCCACGCTGATCGACGCCAGAGCGGAGATCGCCTGCACCGTCGCCTTGAGGTCGCGCACCGCGGCCTGCTCGGTGATCTCGATCCCGATCAGCCCGGCGAGGTGCGGCTTCTCCTTCATCAGTTCCGCCAGCCGCGTGGTCAGCCGCCCGCGCAGAAACTGCTGACCGGACACGTTCATGAAGACCCGGCCGCAGCCAAGCCCCTCGTCATGCCAGCGGGCGACCTGATCGGCGACCGCTTCCAGCACCCAGTCGGTGATCGAGACGATCAGGCCGCTGTCCTCGGCGATCGGGATGAACTCGGCCGGGGACACCGCGCCCAGGCTGGTGTGCGACCAGCGAAGCAGCGCTTCCGCGCCGGCGACCTTGCCGGTCTTCGCCTCGACGATCGGCTGGTAGACCACCCTCAGCTCGTCGCGCTGGACGGCGTGGGCGAGATGCATGGTCAGGAAGGTGCGGCGGCTTGCCGCCTGGGCCATCTCCGGCGTGTAGAAGCAGACGGCGTTGCCGCCCTCGTGCTGGACGGTCTGGAGCGCCAGCTCCGCCTTGGTCAGCAGTTCCTCGACCCGCTTGACGCTCCTGTCGTGGATCGCGGCGCCGATGCTCATGCGCACCAGGACCATCTGGCGGTCCACGTAGATCGGGCTGAGCAGGCGGGCATGGACATGGTCGGCGACCTCTTCGGCCGCCTTGCGGTCCGCGAAGCAGGCCAGCGCCGCGAACTCGTCCGCGCCGACGCGGCACAGGATCGACCCCTTGGGCAGGATCTCGCCGAACCGGCCGACGATCGCCTTCAGGACGCCGTCGCCGATATGGTAGCCCAGTCCCTCGTTGATCTCCCGGAACTGGTCCACGTCGAAGCTGAACACCACGTGGGTCCTGCCGGCCTGGGACAGCCGCCCGGCCATCTGGCGGTCGCACTCCTCCAGGAAGGCCCGGCGCGACAGCAGGCCGGTCAGCGGGTCGTGGTTGGTCAGGAAGCGGGCCCGCTCCTCGGCCGCGTGGCGGTCGGAGACGTCCCGGGCGATGCCGATGAAGGTGACCTCGTCGTTGAATCGCATCTCGCCGACGCTGAGATGGACCGGGAAGACGGAGCCGTCCTTGCGCTTCGCCAGCACCTCGCGGCCGGTCCCGATGATCTTGGCGCGGCCCGACGCGAGATAGCTGTCGATGTACCCCGCATGGCGGTGCTCGTGCGGCGTCGGCATCAGCAGGGCGACGGGCGCGCCGACCAGCTCCGCCTCGTCGTAGCCGAACATACGGCAGCAGGCATGGTTGACCGACTGGATGATCCCGCGGGCGTCGATCGTCATGATGCCGTCGACCGCCGCGTCGAGCAGCGATGTCGCGAACTGCTCCCGGCGGAGCAGGTTCTCGAGGGTGCGCTGCCGCTCGGTCACATCCTCCAGCAGCGCCAGGAAGCCGACGGCGGTCCCGGCCCGGTCGCGGTGCGGGACAAGGCAGCCGCGCAGGTCGATGTGCCGGTCCGCCGCGGGGGACGCGGCGAAGCCGAACCGCACCGTCTCGCCCGCCGACGCGCGGCGCGCCAAGTCGTCGGGGAAGAAATCCGCGCCGTCCCCGGCGGCGGCTTCCAGGATGTCGGAGAACCGGGCGCCGGCCAGGGCCTCCGCGTCGATGCCGAGCGCCGCGCGGAACAGGGCGTTGGCGAAGCGGCAGGATCCGTCGGCACCGAAATAGGCGACGCACACCGGGACATCGTCCAGGACGCTGGATGCCAGGGAGGACAGGAAGCCGTCTCCCGCTGCGGCGACGAAGGTTCCGAAGAGATCCACTGATTGACCTTCGGCCATCACTCCACTCCGCAGGCGGCTTCGATCCGGGATTTTCGTTTACCGCGCTGCATGCGAAAATCCCGGGACATTTGGCATAGAATATTTAAGCATTTGTTACTAATGGAATAACGGCATCTGCGGTGCGTCCTATGACGCTAAGCTGATGCACCGGCCCGGGGCGAAGCCATCGTTCCAAAGTACAACCGATGGCGCGTACCGCCGCGCGGGGAATGCCGCTATCCTCCGACAGCCGCCCCGGCAGGCGGCTCACGGCCGAACCCGGAAAATCGGCCGGCATCGAAAAAACGGGCATCGAAAAATCGGCCATCGGAAAATCGGGAGGAACCGGTCCATGCGACACCTCGTCACCAGCCTCGTCGCGGTGGTGTGCCTGCTCTTCGGCGCCCAGTTCCAGGGGCCGGGCCGGGCCGCGGGAGCCGAGACCCCGCCGGTCCGCGTGGGCGTGCTGAAATTCGGCACGGTGAGCTGGGAGCTCGACACCATCAAGCATCACGGGCTGGACGCGGCCGAAGGCCTGGATCTCCGGGTGGTCGAGCTGGCCAGCAACCAGGCGACGCAGGTGGCGCTCCAGGGCGGCGCGGTCGACGTGATCGTGTCGGACTGGCTGTGGGTTTCCCGGCAGCGTGCGGAAGGCGCCGACTTCACCTTCGCCCCCTACTCCACGGCGGCCGGCTCGGTCATGGTCCCGGCCGACTCGCCGATCCGGTCGCTGGCCGACCTGAAGGGGCGGCGGGTCGGGGTGGCCGGCGGGCCCCTGGACAAGGGATGGCTGATGCTGCGCGCGCTGACCCTGCAGCAGCACGGCTTCGATCCGGACAAGGACAGCGAGAAGGTGTTCGGGGCGCCGCCGCTGCTCAACGAGCAGGTCCGCGGCGGCGGGGTCGAAGCCGTCCTCAACTATTGGAACTTCGCGGCCCGCCTGAAGGCGGCGGGCCTGCGCCGGGTCGTCACGGTCGAGGAGATCGCCCGCGGCCTGGGGATCCGGACCGACGTGCCGATCATCGGCTATGTCTTCCACGACGCCTGGGCCGAAGCCAATCCCGAAACGGTCCGGGGCTTCCTTCGCGCCTCCCTGAAGGCCAAGGCGATCATGCGCGAGAGCGACGCGGAGTGGCGCCGCCTGGCGCCCCTGACCAAGGCGGAGGACGACGCGACGCTGCTGGCGCTCCGCGACGGCTACCGCGACGGCATCCCGACCGCCTGGAGCGATGCCGAGCGGGAGGACGCGGCCCGCGTCTACGAGATCCTCGCGAAGCTCGGGGGCCGCGAGCTGGTCGGCGATTCCCCGCGCCTCGCCCCCGGCACGTTCTGGACCGGATTCGATTTCTGATGATTTTGCCGAAAGTGGGCCGCCTGCCGGCCCACATCCTGTCGCTCCTGGTCCTGGTGGCGCTGTGGCAGGCGGCATCGATCGCGACGGCCAGCCGCCTGTTGCCCGGACCGGCGGCCGTCGCCGCGCGCCTGATGGACGAGATCCTGCGGGGCGGTCTGCTTTTCGACCTCGCCGTGACCCTCGGGCGGGTCTGCGCGAGCTTCGTCATCGCGATGGCGATCGGGACGGCGCTGGGGATCGCGATGGGCCGGCTCCGGCTGCTCGACCGGCTGCTGGACGGCTGGCTGGTGCTTTTCCTCAATGTCCCGGCGCTGGTGACGATCATCCTGGCCTATGTCTGGTTCGGCCTGACGGAGGCGGCGGCGATCTCGGCGGTCGCCGTCAACAAGATTCCCAACGTGGTCGTGACCCTGCGCGAAGGCGCCCGCGCCCTGGACCGCGACTACCTGGAAATGGCCGAGGCCTATCGGCTCGGTCCGGCCAAGACCCTGCGTCACATCGTCCTGCCGCAGCTCTATCCGTTCCTGCTGGCGGCGGCGCGTTCGGGCCTCGCCCTGATCTGGAAGATCGTCCTGGTCGTGGAGTTGCTGGGCCGCAGCAACGGCATGGGCTTCCAGCTGCAGGTGCTTTTCCAGCTGTTCGACGTCACCGGCATCCTCTCCTATACCGCGGCGTTCATCATCGTCGTGCAGGTCATCGAGTTCGCCGTGCTACAGCCCCTGGAAATCAGGGCGTCGCGCTGGCGGCGCTGACGCATTTATGTTGCCGAGTCCCGCAGTTTTCTGGTTAAACGAATTTAACTACAAAATATTTTTCTGGAACCAGAACGCGGGGTCAGACGTTACATGCCTTATGTCCTCCTGGTCGTCGCCTGCCTGACGGGCCATCCGGCGGAATGCCGCCGACAAGAGCTTCCCCTGCCCCAGATCACCAACGCCACCGCCTGCCACCTGGGCGGTGCCGTCCGGCTGCGCGACTGGATCGCCGAGAACAGCGGATGGCGGCTAACCGATGTCCGGTGCCTGCCCCCACCCCATACCAATGCGCGGATCGCTACGGCAGGAAATTAACAGTTTGGTTACAGAGGATAGTTAACGTCAGCCCTTGAACAGTATTACTCCCCAGAGGGTCAGCCCCATGGTGCAGCAAGACGACGTGATCGAACGGACTTCGATCGTGACCTATGCCCTGCTCGAGGAATTGCACACGGTTCTCGCCGATTCCGCCAAGCCTGACGAGACCAGCCTTGGCGTCATCATGGGACTGGCGATGTTCCTGGACGAGAAGATCGGCCCGATGCGGTCCCAGAAGCTGATGTCGCAGGCGCCCGGCATCATCCTGAAGACCGACGCCCACGTGACGGACGAGCTGATGCAGCGCTTCGCTCCCGTCCTGCGCGCCTTCGGCACCCACTTGGCGGACTTCGCCACCGCGGCGGCACCGGCCCGGCCGCTCACGAAGGTCGTCTGACGGCGGATCGCCGGCCACCGCGGGCCGCGAGCCGGCCCGCGGACGGCCCGCCGAAAGCGTCGCGGGACCTTCGCGGCCCGCGACGCGCCGGACCGAAGCTGATACACTGCCGCGTGGAGCGCAACCGGGCGGGAGGCAGCTCATGGATTGGCTCGTCACTCTCGGCATCGCGATCGTCGCGGCGGGTACGGTCTTCGTCCTTGTCATCGGCATCGCCGTGCACGACCTGCGCGGCCACTTGAGGCGCGGCATCTCGGACGCTTCCACCCGCCAGGCCAAGTCCCTGCGCAAGATGGCCGAGAACATGACCACCCTCCAGAAGGAGCTGCGGGAAGCCCAGGCGCAGATCCGGTCACTGGTCCGCGCCAACCGCAGGCTGAGCGACCGGCTTGCCGACCTGTCGGCCCGTGTCGATGCCGACGACGACGACGGCGTGATGATGGAAGACGACGACCGGGTGCTGCATTGAGCCGTTCCCAAGCGTTATCCTGCCGATCGTCTTCCCCTTCCCAACCGTCGGTATGAACGTGACCACACAGCATCAAGTCCTGCCCGACGCAGCCCTTGAACGCGCGCGCTGGACCGCCAGCGGACCGGCCTGGGACCGATGGTCGGATCCGATGGCGGACATGGCCGACCGGCTGAACCTGCCGCTGCTCGACGCGTGCGGCGTGATGCCGGGCGAGGCCGTGCTCGACCTCGCGTCCGGCGCCGGGGAGCCGGCCTTGAGTGCCGCGAAGCGCGTGGGCCCGGGCGGGAGCGTGCACGGCGTGGACCTGGTCGAGGCGATGCTGGCCGGCGCCGTCCGGCGCGCGTCGGCCTTCGACGGGCCGCCGCCGCGGTTCACCGTCGGCGACATGACGGCCCTGCCGTTCGCGGACGGGCAGTTCGACGGGGTGACCTGCCGGTTCGGCATCATGTTCGTACCGGACACCCGGGCGTGCCTGGCCGAGACGGTGCGGGTCCTTCGCCCCCACGGCAAGGCGGCCTTCATGGTCTGGGGACCGCTGGCCGACAACACCCTGTTCCGCGAACTGGACCAGGCGGTGACGGAGATCCTGGGTCCGGACCCGGCCGACGCCCTGGCTCCCCTGTTCCGCTTCGACCAGCCGGGAACCCTTGCCCGGCTGATGGAGGAGAGCGGACTGCGCGACGTTTCGGAGCAGTCGCTCCGCCCGACCGCCCGGGTGCCGCTGGAAAAGCCGTTCTGGCGCGCCTCGCTGGACATGGCCTTCGCGCCCCGGATCTCGGCGGCGCCGGCGGACAGCCGGGAACGTCTGGACGCGGCGATCACCGCGCGTTTCGCCGCCCTGGCGGTGGAAGGCATCTGCGCGCTCCACCTGCACGCGATGATCGTTTCCGGGGAGAGGGGCTGACGATCGGGCCCGGCCAGCCACGCCAGCCACTTCAGCATTCCCGTCCGTGGGGATCGAGCACCATCAGGATGCCGAGGATCATGGCCGTGGAGCCGTCCGGCCCGGCCAGGGGCAGCAGAAGCTCCTCGAAATTCAGGTAGTCCCGGCCGCACCAGCCCAGGTCGCCCGAGCGGTACCGGGGCTCCTGGGCCAGCGCGACTTCCCTCGCCCGGGCGACGGCGGATAGCCGCTGGGACTCGGGAAGGCCGGCTCCCAAGGGCTGCCCGGTCATGGGACGGCGCTGCAGCCAGGACAGCTTCGCGCCGGCCACGCGGTGGGTGAACCACGGCTCGCCGTCATGCACGTTGAGCAGAAGGATGTTCTGCAGCGGCGCCGGAAAATCGGCGGGATCGATGTCGCGCCGCCGGGGCAGCGCCATGCCGGACGGGCATCGGGACAGCCAGTACCCATGGAGACGCTTCAGGCTGACGTTGGCCTGCCGGGGAAGCCGCCACCCGGATAGGAAGACACCGTCCTGGCGGCTCTGCTCGATGGATGTAGAGGGGTTCATGGACACCACCCTATCGGCCGCCGAATTTAATGTCCAGATCATCATTAATTGTATCTAAATCCAAACGTTCCCTATGGCAGGCGCGCCACAAACATTCGATTTCGAAGTACTGCGTTCGCCGATCAGCGAAGTGAAAGGAACGACAAAGCGGCTGGGGAGTTTATCGAGCACCGCTCACCGTTCCGGCCAAAAACAAGACCAGAGTCCAGCCATGTCAGTTACGAGACCGATTCTTGTTCCAGGCCGAACCTGTTGGCGCACCGAGAAGGCCAACCGTCTTGCCCTGATCATCGATGCCTGCGATTATTTCGCGGCGGCGAAATCCGCGATCGCCCGCGCCCGCCACTCGATCTACATGATCGGCTGGGATTTCGACCTTCGGCTGAAGCTCGACCAGGGCAACCCCGACGTGGAGGAGCCGGACGAACTCGGCGCCTTCCTCAAGCACACGGTGAACAGCCGGCCGGGGCTGCAGGCCTATATCCTGAAATGGGACATGGCGCTGCTGTTCACGCTCAGCCGCCAGATCCTGCCGATCCTGGCGCTCGACCTGATGACGCAGCGGCGCATCCATTTCCGGCTGGACGCCCAGCATCCGGCCGGCGCCGCCCACCACCAGAAGATCATCGTGATCGACGACGCGCTGGCCTTCTGCGGCGGCATCGACATGACCGACTCGCGCTGGGACACCCGCGACCACGCGCCGGACGACGAGCACCGCCGGCTGCCCGACGGGTCGCCCTACGGCCCGTTCCACGACGTCACCACCGCGGTGGACGGGGAAGCGGCCCGCGCCCTGGGCGAACTGGCGCGGGAGCGCTGGTTCCGCGCCACCGGCGCCCGGCTTCCGCCGCCGCCGCCGGGCGAACTCGATCCCTGGCCGGACCGGCTGAAGGTGACCCTGCGGGATATCCCCATCTCGATCGCGCGCACCTCGCCGCGCCACGGCAAGTTCGAGGAAGTCCGCGAGATCGAGCGGCTCTACCTCGCAGCCTTGATGGCCGCGAAGCATACGGTCTACATGGAAAGCCAGTACATGGCGTCGCACGCGATCCGCGACGCCATCATCAAGCGGCTGCGCGAGCCGGACGGCCCGGAGATCGTCATCGTCAACCCGATGACGGCCGACGGCTGGCTGGAGCAGTCCGCCATGGATACCGCGCGGTCCTTGATGGTGCGGCAGATCCGCGAGGAGGATCGCCATGGCCGGTTCCGCATCTACTACCCCGTCAACGCGGCCGGGACGGACATCTATGTCCACGCCAAGGTGGTCGCGGTCGACGACTGGTTCCTGCGGGTCGGTTCGTCCAACCTCAACAACCGGTCCATGGGCTTCGACACCGAATGCGACCTCGCGATCGAGGCGATCGAAGGCGACGATGCCGCCGACCGGATCCGGGAAACCGTGACCGCCTTCCGCAATGACCTGATCGCGGAACACCTGGACGTGTCCATCGCGACGGTGGAGGAGAGGTTCGCCGCCGGCCAGTCCCTGATCGAGGTCATCGACGGGTTGCGGGCAGAGGAGGGACGGACGCTGGTCCCGTTGAAGATCGAGGAACTGAACGAGGTCCAGGAGCAGGTGGTCGAGGCCCGGCTGCTGGACCCCGAGCGCCCGAAGCAGATCGAACGCACCCTGACCCACGTGGTCAAGAGATATGCCACCCGGCCGAACCTTGCGGCGCTGGGCGCCGCGGCCGGGCTGGGCATCGCCGCCATTGCCGGCAGCCGCCTCTATGCCAGGCGTTTCACGGCCCGGCGCACCAAGGATCGCTGAACGGCGGCCCCGCGGCGCGCCCGGCATCGAACAGAGTGATTGGGAAGGATCGAAGGACATGCAAGGCAGACGGTATCAGGACAGCTATGGGACCTGGGGCGGATCGGCCGCCCCCGTCGCCGGAACGGAAATCATAGAGTATCGCCGCATCGCCTGGTCGGCGGTCTTCGCCGGCGTGGTGGTGGCGCTGGCGCTCAATCTCGTGCTGGCAATCCTGGGCATCGGCATCGGGCTGACCACCATCGATCCGGCCCAGGGGGAGTCGCCGCAGGCCGCCACCCTGGGGATCGCGGCGACCCTGTGGTGGATCGTCAGCGCCCTGATCTCGCTGGCGGCCGGCGGCTGGGTGGCCGGCCGCATGGCCGGCATGCCGACGCGGGTCGACGGCGCGCTGCACGGCCTGATCACCTGGGGCATCGCCACGCTGCTGCTGTTCTGGCTGCTGACCAGCGCGGTCGGGAGCCTGATCGGGGGCACCTTCTCGGTCGTCGGCAACGCGCTCTCGACCGCCACGCAGGAAGCGACCCAGGCTGCCGGCCAGGCGGCGGGACAGACCGACCCGGGCACGGCCCAGGGCATCCAGGAACAGGCCCGCGCCCTGCTCGCCCCCGAGGGCGGATCGCTGCCGCAGGGTGCGCTCGACACCGTGAGCCGGATCGCCCGCGGCGACGTCTCCCAGGAGGAACTGCAGTCCGCCGCGACCCGCCTTGCCGAACAGGCCGGAATTCCCCAGGAGCAGGCCCGGCAGACCATCGACAACCTGCGCCAGCAATATGCCGAGACGGCCGAGCAGGCCACCCAGGCGGCGCAGGCCACCGCCGACACGGTATCGTCGGCGGCCCTGTGGTCGTTCCTGGCCTTGGTGCTGGGCGCCCTTGCGGGGTCGCTCGGCGGCATGGCGGGCTCCCCGGCCGGCTGGGACCGCTACTGACGAGCCTGTAGAGGCGTTTACCCCGCCTTCATCGGTTTCTGGCAGCCATGTCGTCACACCTCAGCGGCGGCATGGCTCCAGATTATGACGCATTTCCGGTTTCGCTCCCTGGCGGTCGCCGCCCTCCTGGTTCCGTGCGCCGGCCTGTCCGGGGCAGCGGCGCAGGACGGGCCGCCGCCGGCCATCGTCCTGGCCGAGCCGCCCGGCCCGGTGGCCGACCTGACGATCGCGGGGCATATCGACCGGATCGAGATCGGCCGGGAAATCGTGATGGAAGGCTGGGGCCTGCTGTCATCGGCCTTCCCGGATTCGGGCGCCGGGCTTCCCGGGTCCGTCAGGATCCATAGCGACCTGGACCTCCGGGGGATCGCGGCCCGCCGGGTGGAACGGCCCGACGTTGTGGCCGCCGTCGGAAAACCGGACCTGCTATTCTCGGGCTTCGTCATCACGCTAGTGCCGGCGCGCGCGATGCCGCCCGGCGGGTTCACGCTGTGCGTGACGACCGACGACCCGCTCTACGGACGCTTCCGCATGCACGACAACCCGCAGGTGCCGTGTCCGCTCAACCAAAAGTAGGCGGTATCAGGAAGGGGAGACCGTCATGCAGGCCGAACCCTGGCTGGTCAGCCGCGCGCAGGCCCGGTCGGCGCTGGCCGAGGTGACGCCGAGCAGCCGGGCGCGGTACAGGCGTCCGGCCGGCGTATTGACTTCCATGACATAGACCCGCGCCGGGGTCAGGAGATCGGGAACGGCGCGGCGCGCATCCTCCACCGCCTTGTTGCTCTCCGTCGGCGAGCGGAAGGCGCCGACCTGGATGCCCCAATCCCCGGCCGGCCCGTTGGCCGGAACCATGGCGACCTGCTGGATGGGTGCCGCCGGGACCGGTGTGATCGGAACTGGGGCGATCTGGACCGGGGCGATCGGAACCGGTGCGGCGCTGGCGGTGACGACCGGGCGGGCGCGCGGCGGCGCGGCGGCCGCCGCGACCACGGTCCTGGACGGGATGGTCCTGGACTGGATGGCCGGAGGAGTCGCCGCGGCATACAGGGTGTCGGTGACGCGCCGCGAGGGGTGGATGCCGTCGATCTGGGGCGAGATCATCGCGACGTAGTTGCGGGTCTCCGACGGCAGGCCGCGGTCGCCGGTCAGATATTCCCCGTACCGGCCGGGGCCGGCATTGTAGGCGGCGAGGAAGCCGGGCGAGCCGAACTTCTCGTACATCTCCCGCAGGTAGGCGGTGCCGGCCAGGATGTTGTCGCGCGGCTCGAACGGGTCCGATCCCAGCCCGTGCTTGACCCGCAGTTCCTCGTAGGTGGAGGGCATGACCTGCATCAGCCCCATGGCGCCGGCCCGGCTGACGATGGGGCGCCCGTTCATGTGGGTCCGCCCGCCGCTCTCGACCTTCATCACCGCCCTGATCCAGGGTTCCGGCACGTCGAACCGCTGAGACGCCTCCGCGATGTGCGAGGCCCAGGGATCGCCCGCGAGGCCCCCGGCGTAGCCGCCCTGCGCCGCAGGTCCCGTCCGTTCCGACGGCGAGCTGGAGCAGCCGCTCAGCAGCGCCGCGGCGATGCCGATGGCGATCCCGACGACCATGCCGCGAGGAACTGCGCCGCGAAGAAGTCGGGCCGGATCTTCAGGGGGCGGCGTTGGTATCGGCATGGTTCAACGGGCTTATAAAGACGAGGATATAAGTTCATAATATCGTTTGGGGTTTCCGGTCAATAAAATCCTCCCGCACGTCCGCTGCCCCGCCCCTGCCGGACCTTCGGGATAAACCAATGCGCGAGTCCCCCGGCGGCCGCGCGGGACGGCCGCCGGGACGGGCGGTCAGTACCCGTAGGAATGCTGCTGGGGCTGATGCTCCCCGCCACCCTCGTGGTGATGGCCCTCGTGGTGGTGGCCCTCGTGGTGGTGGCCGTGGTCGTGATGTTCCCCTTCCTGCTGGCCGCCTTCCGTCACGGAGAGGGCGAGGTCCGGGAAGCTGCGCTCGACGATGCCGATCAGGACCTCGATGCGGTCCGCGGCATGGTCGGCCTTGGCCTGGAGCTCGTCGTACCGGCGGCGCAGCTCGTCCAGTTCGGTCCGCGCGGCGTCGCGCTCCTCCACCACGGTGCGATGCTCGTAACGCTGTTCGTCCAGCTTCTTCGACACGCTGTCGATCACCTGATCGATGCGCGCGAGGGCACTGTCCAGCTTCGATGCCTGGCTGTCGGAAGAATGCTGAAAATCGCTCATGCTGATCTGCTTTGCCTGTCTGAAGGTGCCCCTTGGCGCGGCCATTGATCGCGCGCGCCCGATACCGGGTCAACCCTATAATCGTCGCGGGTTTCGCTCGCCCGAACAAAGTCCCGACCAGACGGCCCAGGCGTTCTGGGGAGCGGCACCCAGCGCGGTGTTGTCGAAGACGCACCAGGCGGGCGCCGATGCGGAATCCCTTCGCAGGGCCGCTTCCACGGTGGCCAGCCGCTCCGGCCCGTAGTCGGTGTGATAAATCTCGGGCGAGCCGTGGAGCCGCCTGTAGACCAGCCCGCCCCATCCGCCCGGCGCCTCGCCGCCGGGAACCGCGACCGGATCGGCGGCCACGCGGGCCACGCGGAAGCGCTCCAGCAGGGCTTCCGGACCGTCGTTGAACCAGCTCGGGTGCCTGGGCTCGCAGGCGATGCCGCCGTCGAAACGATCGCGCAGGAGGGCGAAGAAATCCTCCGCGACGGCGCGGCGGAAAGCCAGGCTCGGCGGCAGCTGGACCAGCAGCGGCCCGAGGCGGTCGCCGAGTTCGCGGACCTCGCCCAGGAACCGGTCGAGCGGCTCGGCGGGATCTGCCAGCCGGCGCTCGTGGGTGATCAGCTTGGGCACCTTGACCGCGAATCGGAACCCGTCCGGGACCGAGGTTGCCCAGCGGGCATAGGTCTCGGGCTTGTGCGGCCGGTAGAAGGAACTGTTGATCTCCACCGCCGGCAGGCTGCGCGCGTAACGTTCCAGATGGCTTCCCTCGGCCGGGAAGAGGTTGGCGTGCCGGCTGGGGATCGACCAGCCGGCACACCCGACATAGACCGGATGCTGACCCATGCCGCCTCAACGGCGGTTCAGTACAGCAGGTTCCGGAACACCAGGGAGACGTCGGGCACGAAGGTGACGATCATCAGGCAGGCCAGGATCACCAGCACGAAGGGCACCAGCGGCCGGACGATCCGGTCGAGCGGGATGTTCGCGACCTGGCAGGCGGCGAACAGGTTGACCCCGAACGGCGGCGTGATCATGCCCATGGCGAGGTTGACCACCATCACGAGCCCGAAATGGATCGGATCGATCCCGAAATGGGCCGCGACGGGGGCCAGGATCGGGGCCAGCACGATGATCGCGGCCGAGGTCTCCACGAACATGCCGAGCACGAACAGGAAGGCGTTGACCGCCAGCAGGAACATGACCGCGCCGTCCATCGACTGCACCAGCCACTCGCCCACCGCGACCGGGATGCCCGCCCGGTTGATCAGGAAGCTGAAGAGGCCGGCCGTCGCGATGATGAACATGATGATCGCCGACGAGATGACGCTTTTCCGAAGGATCGGCCCCAGGTCGGCGATCCTGATCTCGCGGTAGATCACCAGCCCCACCACCAGGGCGTAGAAGACCGCGACCACCGACGCCTCGGTCGGGGTGAAGATGCCGCCATAGATGCCGCCGATGATCACGACCGGCATCAGGAGCGCCAGCGCGGAGCGCTTCGCGGCGGCGCCGATGCCCAGCCGGCCGTCCTGGTCGTCGCGGCCGTAGCCCTTGATGCGGCACCAGACATAGACGAAGGCCGTCAGGGCGCCGGCGATCAGGAGGCCCGGCCCGATCCCGGCGATGAACAGCTCGCCGATTGAGACTTCCGCCGAGACCGCGTAGAGGATCATCGGTATCGAGGGCGGAATGATCACCCCCAGCTCGGCCGAGGTCGCCTGGAGGGCCGCCGCGAAGGGGGCGGGATAGCCGTGCCTGACCATGGCCGGGATCAGGATCGCGCCGATCGCGAAGGTGGTGGCGACGCTGGACCCGGAGACGGCGGCGAAGATCATGCAGGTCAGCACGCAGGTGCAGGCGAGCCCGCCCTGGACGCCGCCGACGATCGACTTGGCGAAATCCACCAGCCGGGTCGAGATGCCGCCGACCTCCATCAGGTTGCCGGCCAGGATGAAGAAGGGGATCGCCGCCAGGGGATAGCGGTCGAGCGACACGAAGAGCTGCTGGGCGACCAGCAGCAGCGGCAGGTTGGTGAAACCCGCGATGCCGACGACGCTGGCGATGCCGATCGAGATGGCGATCGGGACGCTCAGCGAGAACAGCACCAGCATGGTGACGAGGATGGTCGTGCTCACCCGGCGGCTCCTTTGAGTTCCACGTCCCGCCGGTCGAAATAGTGGGCGACCACCGCCAGCAGCGAGAAGAAGGCGCCGACCGGCAGGGCGGCGTAGGCCCAGGCGATGGATATCTCCAGGCCGGCCAGGGTCTGGAAGCGGACGCGCCACGCCATCTGGACGCCGAACCACAGGATGACGCCCAGCAGGGCGAGGCTGTTGAGGGTGATGAAGCCGCGGAGCGCGGTTCGCCAGGGGCCGGAAGCCGCCCTGTAGGCGAGATCGACCGCCACCAGCGCGCCGTGCCGGAAGGCGATCGTGATGCCCAGGAACACCATCCAGATCAGGCAGGTGCGGGTGAGCGCCTCCGACCAGGTCGAGGGCTGCTCGAAGACGAAGCGGGTGACGACCTGGTAGAAGGCGGACGCCGCCGCCACCACCAGGCAGGCGGCGGCGGCGTGCCCGATCACCCGGTTGACCGCCCCCTCGATCGCCAGGAAGATCCGGATCATGGAGCGCGGCGATCAGGGCGTGTAGTTGCGGATGCGGTCGATGTTCTCCTTGCCGAACCGCTTGGAGTATTCCGCGTAGGCCGGCTCCAGCGCCTGCTGGAACTTGGTGCGGTCGACGTCGGTGATGACCTCCATCCCGGCCTTGCGCAGCTCGTCCACCCCGTTGGACTCGACCGCGGCGACCTTCTCCCGCATCGCCTTGGCGGCGACGGCGGCCGAGTCGCGGAACATCTGCTGCTCCTCGGCGGTCAGCCCGTCGAAGGTCGAGCGCGCCATCAGGATCATGGCCGGGGAATAGACGTGGCCGGTCAGCGTCAGGTACTTCTGGACCTGGGCGAACTTGGACGCGGTGATGACCGGGATCGGGTTCTCCTGCCCGTCCACGGTGCCCTGCTGGAGGGCGGTGAACACCTCCGTGAAGGCCATCGGCGTCGGCAGAACGCCGAGCTGGCGGAAGGCGGTCATGTGCACCTGGTTCTCCATGGTGCGGACCTTCAGCCCCTTGGCGTCGGCCGGATCGTTGATCGGGCGCTTGCTGTTGGTGATGTGGCGGAAGCCGTTCTCGCCCCAGGCCAGCGCCACGATCCCCTTGTCCGGGAACAGCTTGAGCATGTCCTGGCCGATCGGCCCGTCGAGCACGGCGCGGGCGTGGTCATAGTCCTTGAACAGGAACGGGATATCCACCACGGCCACTTCCGGCACGAAGTTGCCGACCGGGCCGGTCGAGGTGACCACCAGGTCGAGCGTGCCGATCTGGGCGCTCTCGATCATCTCGCGCTCAGCGCCGTTGGGCGTGGAGACGACCTTGAACTTGCCGTTGCTGCGCCGGGACAGCTCGTCGGCCAGGGTGGACGCCGCCACGCCGTAGTGCGAGGTGGCGGCCGTGGGGTGGCCGAGCTGGAGCGTCGTCTCCGCCCGGGCGGCCCCCGTCAGGGCCGACCCCGCCGTGAGCGCGAGGGCCAGGGCACCGGCCATCCAATATGTTACCTTCATGAGCGTGGAACCTCCCAGTCCATTTCCTTGACCGCACCCTCGATCGTCGTGTGGCGGCCCGAATCTTGCGGACAAGGTTTAGCAGCCGGGCGGAAAACTTCAATTCCCATCGCTCGGGCGACGGCAAGATATTTGCATTTGCGACGAGTTGATTAGACCATTTTGTTCAGTTTTTCTGGTACGATCTCCGAAAGGCCAAGTTCCCAGAGCATGCATCCCGTGGACAAGCACCCAATTCCCGCAGCAGACGACGACAAGCTGCGCGCCCTGATCGACACCGCCCCCGACGGCATCGTGATCATCGACCGGTTCGGCAGCATCCAGACCTGCAATTCGGCCGGCCTGCGGCTGTTCGGCTATGCCCCGGAGGAGGTGCTGGGCCGGAACGTCAGGATGCTGATGCCCGACCCCTACCGGGAGGAGCACGACGGCTACCTGCGGAACTATCGGGAGACGGGCCACCGCAAGATCATCGGCATCGGGCGCGAGGTCCAGGGCCGGCGCAAGGACGGATCGGTCTTCCCGATGGAGCTGTCGGTCGGCGAGGCCGGGGCGGACGAGGACCGCATCTTCATCGGCATCATCCGCGACATCACCGAGCGCAAGCAGCAGGAGGCCGTCCTGCGCGAGCGCAAGGCCCGGCTCACCTCCATCCTGGAGACGGTGCCCGACGCGATCATCGTGATCGACCAGCACGGCATCATCGAGTCGTTCAGTCCTGCCGCGGAACGGCTGTTCGGCTACGCCCCGGCGGAAGCCGTGGGGCGCAATGTCAGCATGCTGATGCCGGCCCCTTACCGCGCCGCCCACGACGGCTACATGGACCATTACCTGACGACCGGGGAGAAGCGGATCATCGGGATCGGCCGGGTGGTCGTCGGCCAGCGGGCGGACGGCACCACCTTCCCGATGGACCTGGCGGTGGGCGAGGTCACCCTGGCGGGACGCCGGCTGTTCACCGGATTCGTCCGCGACCTGACGGAGCACCAGCACGCCGAGAAGCGGTTGCAGGACCTTCAGTCGGAGCTGCTGCACGTCTCCCGCTTCAGCGCCATGGGCCAGATGTCCTCGACCCTGGCCCACGAGCTGAACCAGCCCCTGACCGCCATCACCAACTATGTCAAGGCGTGCCGCCGCATGATGGACGCGGCGGAGCACAAGCCGGGCGTGAAGGTGCTGGAGACCATGGACAAGGCGGTCGCCCAGGCGACCCGCGCCGGGCAGATCATCCGCCGCATGCGGGACTTCATCGAGAAGGGCCAGACCGACCGCACGGCCGAGCCGATCAACAAGGTGATCGAGGAGGCGAGCGCCCTTGCGCTGGTGGGCGCCAAGCAGGAGAATATCCGGGTACACTTCGACCTCGCGCCGGACGCGCCGGCGGTCTGGATCGACAAGATCCAGATCCAGCAGGTGGTCCTGAACCTGGTGCGGAACGCCATGGAGTCGCTTGCCCTGAGCCCCGTCCGCGACCTGACCATCGCCACGGCGATTACCCACGACGACCTGGTCGAGGTCTGCGTGAGCGATACCGGGCCGGGCCTGGCCCCGGTGGTGGCGGCCAACCTGTTCCAGCCCTTCGTGACCACCAAGGAGAAGGGAATGGGCCTGGGCCTGTCGATCTGCCGCTCGATCATAGATGCCCATGGCGGGCGCCTGTGGGTCACGCCCAACCCGGGAGGGGGCGTGACCTTCCACTTCACGGTGGAGGTTGCCCGCCCGGAGAACTCGGATGATGCCTGAACACGGTCGGCCGGGAACCGTCGTAGTGGTCGACGACGACGACGCGGTCCGCGACTCCCTTCAGATCCTGCTCGAATCCGCCGGATTCACGGTGGAAGCCTTCGCCTCCCCGGTGGAATTCCTCGCCTCGCCGGCCCCGGCCGAGGCCGGCTGCCTGCTGGTCGATGTCCGGATGCCGGAGATGGACGGCATCCAGGTGCAGGAGACGCTGAACGCCGGCAACAGCCAGCTTCCCGTCATCGTCATGACCGGCCACGCCGACGTTCCCCTGGCGGTCCGGGCGATGAAGGCGGGGGCGGTCGATTTCGTCGAGAAGCCGTTCGACGACGAGGCGATCATCGAGACCGTGCGCCGCGCCCTCCAGCTCCGCCCCGCCGCGAACCCGGAGGTCGCCCAGCGGATCGCGCAGCTTACCCCGCGCGAGCGCGAGGTGCTGGAAGGGCTGGTGGCCGGCCATGCCAACAAGGTGATCGCGTACGAGCTGGACATCAGCCCGCGCACGGTGGAGATCCATCGGGCGCGGGTGATGGAGAAGATGCAGGCCCGGAGCCTGTCCCAGCTTGTCCGGATGGCGCTGGAGGCCGGCATCGCGCCGCCGGGGGCGTGAGGGGCCGGCGGCGCGCGAGGGGTCAGGGGTCAGGGTTGGGGGTCAGGCGTCGAAGCGGCCGGCGGTCAGCAGGTCCAGGATGACGGCCCCTCCCCCGATTATGTCATCATGTGTATCATTCGCCAGGGCGGTTACCCGTCGGGTCGGGGGTTGAGCGGCGGATTCTCCAACGCTGCTCCCCCCTCCTGATGTCAGCAAATGTCATCATTCGCCCTGTCTCAGTCCAGGGGTTCACTCCAGCGGTCCAGCACGGTGATAGCCGTGTGGCGACAGATGCCGGGGACGGGCCGAAGCACTCCCCCTTCATCATGACCGGACTTGATCCACGGCTGTCCGGCACGGTACTTGCTCATCAACCATTGGGAACGTTACTAACGATCGTTTTCTCTTCCGGTTCGTCATCCGCGGGCTTGACCCGTGGATCTCAAGGCACGGAGGCTCCGATGCTTCCCGTGAAAGATGGCCGGGTCAAGTCCGGCCATGACGAAAATGGAGTAATTTTACCTGAGATTAACCCTTTCGTAGCGCAAGGCAATTACCGTGCCGGACAGCCGTGGACTTGATCCGCTTATCCACGCGCGAACTCCATTGCGTTGGTTTGCGTGTGGATACGCGGACCATGTCCGTGGATGGAGCAAAAGCCACGCCGCATACTGCCCTTAGTTCGGGTAGAGCAAAGCGGCACCCGACATAAGCCGGCGCGCTGGTGTCGGGTGCCGCTTTGCTCTACCCGACCTGCATTTTCCGGCGAACCAGCAGTTGCTGTTCACGCGGCGGCGAGCGATTACCGACGGTAAGCCACCCTGGCGTAACGTCAGCAAGTGTCATCATCCGCCACGGCCGGCCCCCGCCAGGGCGCGGGTGGGCTTCTGGCGATAGGTTCCTCCTCCTGCCTCATGCGCGGGCTTGACCCGCGCATCCACGTGCGAACGTGCGCGACGGAGTTCGCGCGTGGATGCGCGGATCAAGTCCGCGCATGATGAAAAGGGAGTGCCGCTGCCCGCCTGCAGGGTTGACGCCGACCCCGGCCGGGGCGCGGGTGGTCTTCCGGCGACAGGCGCCTCCTTCCACCTCATGCGCGGGCTTGACCCGCGCATCCACGCGCAAACCGGCGTGATGGAGTCCGCGCATGACGAAAAGGGAGTGTTGCCGCTGGCACTCGACGCACTTGGGCGGGAGGCGATCACCGCTCCGGACAGCCGTACCAGTCGTCGGGCCGACAGCGGGTTGAGTTGGAGAGTTCGCCCCCCGGGGTGATGTAAACAAACGTCATGATCCGTGGGTACCCGGCGCAGGGCATCCGCGACGGAACGGGACCGCCCCGGCTTGTTTCTTATTCACGCTTCAAAGATCCCGGTCGCGATGGCACTCACGGTACCGGCGCAGTGTATAGGCATTTATGCTGAAACGCCAGCGAACAGGCAGGCGGAGCGGTTTCGGATCGGGCGGGCGCGGACCATCCCGGCGCGTTGCAGCCGACCCGCCCGGGCCTCATTCGCCGCTTGCGCGGATCTGCTCCTGTAGCTGCCGTATTGCCACCACCCGGTTCTGCCAACGAAGTTTTTCGGCGGCTGCGGCAGCTTCATCAAGCACGGTCAGCGCGGCTTCGCGGTTGCTGGAAACGGCAAGGAGTTGCCCGAAATAGAATGCTACTTCAGCCAGGAAGTCGGCCTGCCCAAGATGGCGGGAAATGGCAAAGCTTTCCGCCAGCTCGTCGGCAATGATCTTCAAATTTTCTTGATCGTATACTCCACGCTTAGTCCGAAGCATAGCGCACGGGTAAAGCATGTATGCAAAGTTGTGGATTTCTCCCATTTGCTGAGAAATTGGCAAAACTTCCTCGCGGCGGATGCGCAGCGCCTCGTCGAACTCGCCGCGCGCCTGGAGGATGTCGGCGATCTTGCCCAGGGTTACAGCTCGCTCGTGCATGTAGCCCAACTTCTCAAAATGCCGCTTCACCTCATTGAGCAGGCGTTCAGCCTCGACTAGGTCTCCGACTTGACGGAATCGCTCAGCGGCTTGAGTCAGCAGCATAGCATGGGTGGAGATGTCATCCTTGGGCGCGGCCAGGGCGCGGTCCAGCAGCTCATCCAGCGCCGCCGCTTCACCAAGCCGGTCCGCGCACAGAACTCCAAGAAGGAGCAGGTGAAGGGAAGGAGTTAAATTTCGGTCATCCGTTGCGGCCCAATCTATGGTTGAACGCCGCCTCAGATGCGGAGGTCGGGAAAGACGTCGCCCGGGGTGCGGGCATCGATCAGCCGGTCCATGAGGGCGTCGAGCTGTTCGGCCGTCGCGCTTTCGATCAGGCGCTCCGCGCCGCCCGGCAAGGCACCGAACCGGCGGGTGAACTGGCGCCGGAGCATCGCCGCCCGGCCAGCCGCCATTCCCTCGGCTTTTCCCTGTATGATGCCTTTGGCTACTCCCTCCGTGATGCCTTCGGCCTTGCCTTCGGCCCTGCCCTCCGCGACGCCTTTGGCGAGCAGTTCCTGTTCCCACTTCCTGATGCGGTCCGCCAGCATGCCCTGAACCTCCTCGATATCCATCGACACCGTCGCGGCCTCCGGGCCGCCGACCAGTCCCCTGACCGCGTTCTCCACCACCTCGCCGAACGCCAGCCGCAGCGTCGCGTGGCCCGGATGCCCGGCGAACCACGCCACCGCTTGGCTGACCAGTCCGGGCAGGTCGTCCGGCCGGTCGCAGGTCTCGATCCGGAACAGCAGCGCCACCAGGCTGTCGTGCCGGGCCAGGTCTTCGGCGCGCAGCCGGTTCTCGTCGATCAGATGGTAGCGGACCTGCGGCTGCCAAGGCCAGAGGGGCGAGTCCTTCGGCAGGGCGATCAGCTCGGTCGTGTCGGCAGGGCCGGTCCAGCGGGCTTCGCCGCAGTACAGCACGATCGGCAGTAGCGGCGGCAGCCGGCCGCCCTGGGCCAGCGCGGCCTCGGCGACGAGTTGCTGCCACAGCAGGCCGGCATAGACCTGCACCCGCACCGGCATGAACCTCTCTGGGGTCCCCTGGAACTCCAGCATCAGGTAGATGTGGACCATCTCTCCGGAAAGCGTCGGCACCCGCCAGACCATGTCGCCCTCGCGCCGGTCGCCGCGGGCGGCGTGGAACTTGGCGTTGACCCGTTCGAGCCGGGAGAAGTCGAGCATGTCCGCGATCCCGGCGGGCAGGAAGCCGCGCACCAGCTGCTCGATCATCACCGGGTCGGAGAACAGGCGGTGGTACAGGGAGTCGGGGGCTGGCATCGTCGCGGGCACCGGAAAGGGAAAGCTCGCGCTTCAGGCAGCACACTCCCGCAACCACTCGCAACCTCCGGCAGGCCGCTGCGACCTTCTGACCCGGGCCGGTGCCCTGGAAACCCGGCGGCCCGCCGGAAAGCCATCACCCTTGGATCAGGAGTAGACCGGCTCCAGCTTTCCGAACAGCGTCCAGAAGGACGGCGGGGTGCGGCCGGAGAGCTTGTCGGCGAGGATCGACAAGTGGCTGTGCCAGCCGGCGCCGACATTGGTCATGGAACGGGCGTCGGGCAGCCGGCTGTGGGTCAGGATGAGGCGTACTCCCTCCCCTTCCTCGGCCAGTTCGAAAGTCACTTCGGACGGCTCCTCGGTCCCGCCGCCCCAGGTGATCGCCAGCAGGCGGGGCGGTTCGAAGCGGGTTATCTGGTGGGCGGTGGTTATTCCGGCATCGTAACGGTGGAACCTCTCGGGCGTGGGAATGCGTACGGGTGACAGGCCGCTGTTGTCGAAATGGAGGGAGAAGGCGGTGCCGGCGCGGGGCTCCATCTCGCCGGAGGCCAGCCATTGGCCGCGCTTCTCGGACTCGGTCAGGTAGGCCCAGACCCGCTCGATCGGGCCGGGCAGCAGGCGCTCGAACCGGATCGTTCCGGGTTCGACGATGGTCCCCATGCCGTCGGGGATCGTTTCAGGCGCGGTTTGTTCTGCGGCGGTCATTCGCTTCCTCCTCGGTCGGTGGTCTCTTCGGTGGGTTCGGCCTTGAGCAGGGCTTCCAGGGCGTCGAGACGGCCGGACCAGAAGCGCTCGTAGAAGCGGATCCAGTCCTGCGCGGCGACCAGAGGCGCCGGCTCGATGCGGCAGACATGCGCCCTGCCCCGCACCTGGCGGCGGACCAGCCCGGCGCGTTCCAGCACGCGGACATGCTTGGACGCCGCCTCCAGCGACATGGAGAAGGGGGCGGCCAGTTCGCCGATCCGGCGTTCGCCCGATGCCAGATCGCGCAGCATCGCCCGCCGCGTGGGGTCGGCCAGGGCCTGGAACACGAGATCAAGGTTCGTCGTCTCTCGTTCAACCATGTGGTTGAGTTAAGTCGGTCGGCGCCGGAATGTCAACCGATTCGTTGAGTATGGCGGGGCACTAGGGGTTATTGCGTATTTATCGCCGGGGCGGTCGGGCTTATCTTGCCCCTACGAAGCGCGACGGCAGCCGATGAAGTCGCGATTCAACGTCCGACCGCGGGAGGCTGGGGTGAGTGCGCAGTATAATCGGACGGTCTTCCTGGTCGATGACGACGAACCCGTGCGGGACTCGCTGAAGACCCTGCTGGAATCCTACTGCATGCCGGTCGAAGACTATCCTTCCTGCCCCGAATTCCTTGAGCACTTCAAGGCGGAGGATGGCGGATGCCTGGTGTTGGACCTGCATCTGCCGGTGATGAGCGGCCTTGAATTCATGGAGACCTACGGCACCCGGCTCAAAGACATGCCGGTGATCCTGATCACCGGACGCGGAGACCCCGCCACCAAGGCGCGGGCGCTGGAGGCGGGGGTGCTGGCCTTCGTCGAGAAGCCGTTCGAGGACGAGATCCTGGTCGAGATGATCCGGACCGCGCTTACCCGGCCGACCCGTCACTGAGACCGGCCGGAAAAGCGCCGCCGGTCAGAAGCGCAGCTTCAGCCTGCCCATGATCCGTTCGTAATCGTCACCGAAGCCGTAGGACACGCCCAGCTCGACCCGGTCGAAGCGGAAGCGACCGGCCGTCGCCGCCTTGGCGAGGCTGACGGTGACCTCGTCGAACGCCTCGACGAACAGGTCGTCGCCGAGATACCGGCTGTCCACGAACGACGCCGTCACGCTCAGCGGGGCCACGCTGTCGGTCAGGTCCCGCGACACCGAGATCCCGTTGCGCAGGATGACGTTGGTCAGGTCGTAATCGATGTCGTAGTCGCCGACCGATACGCCGGTCGCCCGGTAGACGCCCGCCATGTTGCCCAGCCCGAACCGCCAGCCGCCCCAGTCCCAGCGGAAGTCGCTGGTCAGCGATCCGGAATAGACCACCGCCGCGGCGCCCATGTCGATCGACCCGGCGACGCCGGCCCGGACCGCCGGGGTCAGCGACCAGGAGTCGGTCAGCGGCACCCGGACGCCGATGCCGAGCGATCCGGACAGGGAGTCGGAGTCGCCGGTCCGGATCCAGTTGACCGGCAGGTCGAACAGGACGGCGGTGTCGGACCCGTCGAAGTTGAGGCGGTAGGACAGCGCGCCGGTCACCCGGTCCTGGTCGTAGCCGCCCGGGGCCGTGCCCCGCCCGCCCTCGACCGTGAAGCCGAACAGGTCGGTGCCGCCCTCGCCGCCGGAGTGGCCGAGCGCGTCGGTGCCCTGGGCAAAGTCGGCTGCACCCATCAGCGACATCAGGCTGTCCGGGTTGCCGGCCACCGGATCGATCGCGGTCTCCCGGACGGCGGCCTGGAGGATGCTGGTGACGTCGCTGGCCCCCTGCCCCTTGAAGTAGTCGGATAGGGCGTCCTCCGCCTCGTCGCGGGTGGCGCCGGTGAAGGTCCGCTCGATCCCCGCGGCGGGCACCTTCAGCACCAGGTCGGCCCCGGCGCCCGGATACTCGATCGTAGCGCCCAGGCCCCGCAGGTTGAAGACGGCGGTGGCGGGGGCGTTGTCGGAATAGCTCGGCAGGAGGTTTCTCAGGCTGGTGCCCGAGACGCTGTCGATGGCATCCTCGATGCTTTTGTAGCTGTAGGTCCTGCTCTCGCCGTTGGCGCTCAGCGTGGCGACGAAAGCGTCCGCCGCCCCGGCGCCCGAGGCCGGCACCAAGACCAGCGGCAGCAGTACCAGCGGCAGCAGCGCCGTCGAGACGGCCATCGGGGCCGCCGGAATACCTGACCTGTTCACCCAAACCCTCGCGATCCACAATGGGCGGGTCGCCTGCCGCCCGCCGTGGCGAGGGAATAGGATAAAGTAGTTAATTAGCCATTAAGGTTAATCCGGAGGAGCCGTAGGTCGGCCTCGGCCGAAGGCTGACGCCGACAGCGTGGCCGAAGAGTCGAAGCGGGGTGTCGGCGTTCGCCCTGGCGGGCGACGGCCGACCTACGGTAGAGCGACGCGGCGGATCGATGGAGAGCACCGTGCGGGAATTCTACTCGCTCTTCGACTGGGGGTTTTCCGAGAGCTCCATGATCAGGCTGGTGGTCAGGTAGAGCCGCGGGGCGATGCTGGACAGTTCGACGTATTCCTCGGGCGAATGCAGGCCGGCGCCGACGACGCCCATGGTCTCCAGCACGGCGGGCTTGGGGCTGTCGGGGACGTAGGCGTAGCCGGCATCGGTGCCGAAGCGCATGGCGACCGGCTCGACGGTCTGGCCGATCCGGCCGTAAAGCTGTTTCGCGAGGGCGGCCAACTGTTCGGAGCCCGGATTCCTCGCCAGCGGCGGGCGTCCCTTCTCGATGCGGAACGACACTTCGGTGTCGGGGATCAGCTTGTCCGCTATGATCCGCCGGCCGTCGGCCAGGACGCGGTCGTACTCGGTCAGGTCGGAATAGCGCATGTCGGCTTCGGCGGAGGCGGCCGGCGGGATTATGTTCCGCTTCTCCCCGCCCTTGACGATGGTCCAGTTGACCGTGGTGCCCTTCGCCGGATCGCCCAGGTCCTTGAGCCGGACGATCTGGTGGGCCAGCTCGGTGACGGCGTTGCGCCCCTCCTCGGGAGCGGAGCCGGCGTGCGACGCCCTGCCCTTCACGTCCAGATAGACCGTGTTGATGCCGTTGGTCGCGGTCGTGACGGCATCCTTGTCCGGCGGCTCGTAGGAGAAGACGTAGTCCTGCCCGCGCGCCAGGTCGGCGATCATCTTCTTCGATCCGCCCGAGCCCATCTCCTCGTCCGGGTTGAACAGGACGGTGATCGAGCCGTAGCGGTCGAAGCCCTGGTCGCGCAGCAGTTTCAGCGAATGCAGGATCATGGCGAGACCGCCCTTGGCGTCGGCGACGCCCGGCCCGTGGACCCGCTCGCCATCGACCCGGAAGGGACGTTCCGCGGCCGTGCCGGGTCCGAACACCGTGTCGTAATGGACCATCAGCAGGAACTTCGCCTCTCCCGACCCTTTCAGGGTGCCGACGATGTTGTTGCCGGCGGACGGCTGCGCCGGCGTGACCTCGACCTCGGCGCCGAGGGCCTTCAGGCGCTCCACCAGGATGCCTTCGACCTTGGACAGCCCTTCCGCGTTGCCGGTGCCGGAATCGATGGAGACAAGCTCTTCCAGGGTCGTCAGGAACTCCGGCCTCTCGGACTCCGCGCGCTTCAGCAGGTCTTCGGCCGGCTTCTCCGCCGCTTGGCCGGCACCGGGGACTCCGAAGGACGAAACTCCGATGGACGACAGGGCGATCGCCGCCGCGAAGGTTGCAGGCCGCATGAGCATGGAGGGCGTTCCTCGACTGGATTGACCGGTTTCTCGTCCCCCTTCAACACCCGGCGGCGGTCAAGATCGCGTGGACAAAAGGAAGCCATCCTCCAGCCGCCGGACGATGTCGGCACCGGTGGCCAGGGTCTCCCGGTGGGTGATCAGCAGGACGGTGCGGCCGGCGAGGCGCGGGCGGAGTTCGGCCATCAGGGCCGCCTCGGTCGCGGCGTCCAGCCCCTCGGTCGGTTCGTCCAGGATCATCACCGGCGTGTCCTTCAGCAGCGCCCGCGCCACGGCCAGCCGCCGGGCCTGGCCGCCGGACAGAAGCACGCCGTTCTCGCCGACCCAGGTCAGGATGCCGTCGGGGAGGGATTCGACGAAGTCGGCGAGCTGGACGACTTCCAACGCCTCCCACAGCTCGGCGTTGGTGGCGCCGGGGCGGGCGATCAGCAGGTTGTCCCGGATGTCGGCGGCGAACAGGTGGGTGCCCTGGCTGACATAGGCCATGTGCCGGTGCAGGTCCTCCTGCCGCAGGTCGCGCAGATCGACGCCGCCCAGGGTGACGCGGCCGGCATCCGGGTCCGTCAGGCGAAGCGCCAGCCGGGCCAGCGTGGACTTGCCGGCCCCGCTCGGCCCCAGCAGCACCGTCACGCGCCCGGCGGGCAGCTCCAGGGAGAGGTCCCGGATCACCGTCTTGGTGCCGTGGGAGAGGCCGACCTGCTCGAACCGCAGGGCGAAGTCGCCGGGAGGCGGCGCCGGCTGGTCCGGGTCGCGCACGCCGGGCGGCATCTCCGCGATTTCCAGCAGGCGGCGGGCGGCGGCGCGGGTCCGGCCGAGATACTGGTAGGCCAGCGGCAGCGGGGCCGTCGCCTCGAACACAGCCATCACGACGAATACGGCCAGGGCGGCGGTCGGGCCGTCCAGCCGGTCCCGCTCCACCTCCCCGACGACCAGCAGCAGGGCGGTCCAGACGGCGAGCCCCGCGGCCAGCATGGTCAGCCCGGCGGACAGGCCGGTGATCGAGCTCATCCGCCGCTGCCGCGCGATCAGCAGGTCGGTGTCGCGCGACAGGGCTTCCAGATGCCGTCCGTCGGCGGCGAAGGCCCGCAGGTCGGCCAGCCCCTGGATGCCGTCCACGGCGCGGGTCCGGAGCCGCGCGCCGATCTGCACCAGGTCGCGCCCGGCGCCGGCGCCCAGCCGCCCGGCCAGCGCGGGCACGCCGACGCTCGCGACCAGCATCAGCGCCGCCGCGGCCAGCGCCACGCCGGGATCGATCCAGCCCAGCGGCGTCAGAACCCCGATCGCGGTCAGCAGGGCCACGGCGCTGGGGGCGACCACCCGCAGGTACAGATTGTCGAGCGCGTCGATATCGGCGGTCAGGCGGGTCAGCAGGTCGCCGCCGGTCAGGCGCGCCACCTGCCCGGCGTCGAGCGGCAGGGCGCGCTCGAACAGCCAGCGGCGCAGGTCGGCCAGCAGGCGGAAGGTCGCCTCGTGGTTGACCAGCCGCTCGGCGTAGCGGCCGGCGGTCCGGACCAGGGCGGCGGCGCGGATGCCGGCGCTGGGCGTGAAGATGTTGAAGCCCGCGACGCCCAGCCCCAGGCCGGCCAGCGCGCTGCCGGTGATGAACCAGCCGGACAGGCCGAGCAGGCCGATCCCGGCGGCGAGCGTCACCAGCATCAGCAGCGCCCCCAGCGCCATGCGCCCGCCCTGCCGGCGGAACAGCTTGAGGAAGGGCCAGAGGTCACGCATCGGCCACCGCCACGCTGCCGCCGATCTCCACCCGCCGGTCGGCCCAGCCGATGCCGGACAGGCTGTGGGTGGCGATCAGGACGGTACGCCCCTGCGCCAGGGTACCCAGCGCCTCCAGCACCAGCGCCTCGTTGGCGGGGTCGAGGCCGGCGGTCGGCTCGTCCAGCAGCAGGACGGGCGCGTCCTTCAGGTAGGCCCGGGCCAGGGCCACGCGGCGTGCCTCCCCGCCGGAGATGCCGTGGCCGCGCTGGCCGATCAGGGTGTCCAGTCCGTCCGGCAGGCGGGCCGCGAAGTCGCTGACCCGCGCGGCGGCGGCGGCGGCCTCCACCGCCTCGTCGGAGGCGTCGGGCCGGGCCAGCCGGATATTGTCGCGGATCGTGCCGTGGAACAGGTGCGGGTTCTGCCCGACCCAGGCGGTCACGTCGGCCGGGTCGATCCGCCCGACCTCCAGCCCGCCGATCCGGACGGAGCCGGCGGCGGGCCGCAGGAAGCCCAGGAACAGGCCGATCACCGTCGATTTGCCGGTGCCGCTGGGGCCGACCAGGGCCACCCGCTCGCCGGCGGCGACGCTCAGCGAGAAGCCGGCCAGGACCGGCCGCGCGCCCTCCCCTCCGCCATGGGCGAATTCGACGTCGGTCATTTCCAGCGCCATCGGGCCGGCGCCGGCCGGCGGGCGGATGCCGGCGGGCGGATGCGCCGGGGTGTCCAGCACCGCCAGGATCTGCCCGGCGGCCCCGACCGCGGCGGCCCGGTCGTGATAGTGGGCGGCGAGCTGGCGAAAGGGCAGGAAGAATTCGGGCGCCAGCAGGAGGACGAACATCCCGGTCGCCAGGGTGACGTCGCCGCTGGGGCCGAACCGGACCCAACCCAGCAGGCTGAACCCGACATAGATGGCGACCACGGCGACCGCCATGGCGCTGAACAGCTCCAGCACGGCGGAGGACAGGAAGGCGATGCGCAGGACCCCCATGGTGCGCCGGCGGTACTCGTCCGAGACCTGGCCGATCAGTTCCAGCTCCCGCCGCGCCTGGCCGAACAGCTTCAGCGTGGTCAGCCCCTGGAGGCGGTCCAGGAAATACCCGCCCATGCGGGCCAGGGCCTCGAACTGGCGGCGGCTGGCGGCGGCGGCCCCCATGCCGATCAGCGACATGAACAGGGGCACGAAGGGGGCCGCCGCCAGCAGCATGGCGCCGACCACCCAATTGATCGGGAAGATCGCCGCCAGCAGGGTCAGCGGCACCAGCACCGAGAGCGCCATCTGCGGCAGGAACCGGGCGAAATAGCCGTCCAGCGCATCGACCTGCTCGATCAGGACGGTGGACAGGTCGCCGCTGTGACGCCCGCCGGCATAGGCCGGGCCGAGCCGCGCGATATGGCCGTACAGTTCCCGCCGCAGCGCCGACCGCACGCGGGCCGCCGCGGCGAACCCGGCGACCTCCGCCCCCCAGGCGCAGGCCGCCCGCGCGCCGTAGACCGCGAGCAGCACCCACAGGGCCGGCATCAGGTCCGCGCGCGGAACCCCGTCGACGATGGCCGCATGGAGCACATGGGCGATCAGGCCGGCCTGGACCAGCAGCAGGACCCCGCTGGCGAAGCCCGCGCCGACCGCGAGCCCGATCCCCAGGCGGGCCTGCCGCGCCAGCCCGCCGAGCCACTTCGCCGCCTGCCGATCCGTCACCGGTCCCTCTCGTCCATCCCGATCTTCACACCTGAAATAGCCTCCGACGGCATACGTAGAACCCCTTACGTACAAACCCTTACGTAAAATACCGAACTTAGCCGCAGGGCCGGCTGGCTCTATACCTCGGTCACGGACGACGGAAAGTCCAAAGAATCCGATCAAGCGGAGCGGAGAGGATAGAGATCATGGCCCCAGCCCTTGCGATCGCCGACACGGCACCGGCAGCATCTTCCGCAACCCTCGGAGGCATGGTCCAGGCACGCCGGCAGACGGCCAACATCTCCGCCCCGCCGCCGTCCTGGGCGTCGGGCAACGCTTCCCGCTGGGCCATGCACACCTCCGATCCGCTCGACGCCATCGCCACGGTCGCGACCGTGGACCGCGACTGCCCGCTGTTCCGCGAGGGCGACCACGCCGACAACGTGTTCGAGGTGATGAGCGGCACCATCCGCGTGTTCAAGCTGCTGCCCGACGGCCGCCGCCAGATCATCGGTTTCCTGGAGGCCGGGGACTTCCTGGGCCTGTCCTTCAACGACACCTATCTCTATACGGCCGAAGCGGTGACCACGGCGGCGGTCCGCCGGTTCCCGCGGCGGCGCCTGGAGGCCCTGATCGACGAGAACCCCGTCGTCCGCCGCCGCCTGCTCGCGGTCACCGCCAACGAGCTGCTGACCGCCCAGGAGCAGATGGTCCTGCTGGGCCGCAAGTCCGCCAAGGAAAAGCTCTGCACCTTCCTGATGACGCTGTCGCGCAAGGCGGCCAAGCGCGGGCTGAGCGACACGCGGCTGAGCATGCCGATGGGCAGGTCGGACATCGCCGACTATCTGGGCCTGACGATCGAGACCGTGTCGCGCACCATCACCTGCCTGAAGACGGCCGGGCTGATCCGGCTCCTGGAAGGCCACAAGATCGAGCTGGCCGACCCGGACGCGATATCCGAGCTGTCCGACGCCGCGTGACGCGCGGCGGTCAGTGCGGCACCGACTTCGAGAAAACGTTGACGACGACCACGCCGGCCAGGATCAGGCTCAGCCCCAGCACCGCCGGGGTGTCGAGCGCCTGCTTGAACCAGAAGAACCCCACCAGGCTGATCAGCACGATGCCCAGGCCGCTCCAGATCGCGTAGGCGATGCCGACCGGCAGGGTCCTGAGCGCCAGCGACAGCAGGAAGAAGGACGCCCCGTAGCAGGCCAGCGTGACCGCGACCGGCACCGGCTTGGTGAACTGTTCTGACGCCTTCAGGGCCGAGGTCCCGATGACTTCCAGCACGACGGCGGCGAACAGGATCGCATAGACCATCATCGATTCTCCTCCGCGCTCGGATCCTCAGGAACGGGTCAGCGCGACCAGGCGGTCGGCGACCTGCCGCCGCGTCTCCGCGTCGATGTCGTACAGCCCGCAGACGTCGGCGAACCACAGGCCGTCGGCCGCCAGCCGGGCGACCAGGGCGTCCACCGGATCCGCGCATTCCGCCCGGTCGGCATCCCGGAACTCCTTCAGCCGGCCGCGCCAGCCGTCGAGGAGCGACGGGTCGGACATGAAGGCGGCGCTGAGGGCGGCCCAGCGCCTGATCTCCGCCTCCGGCTCGCTGACCGCGGTCCGCACATAGGCCCGGGCGCCGCGCCCGCGCGGGTCCGCATCCGCCGCCGCGGCCGTGTCGGCTGCCCGCGCGAAGCGCTCGGCCATCGCCCCGACCATGGCCGCCAGCAGCGCCTGCTTGCTGGGGAAATGATGCAGCAGCCCGCCCTTGCTGACGCCGGCCCGCTTCGCGACCGCCTCCAGCGTCAGGGCCGCGACCCCCGCCTCCCCCACGATTTCCCCAGCCACCTCCAGCAGGCGCTGCTGGGTGGCTTCGGGCCGGCGTCGGCGGGTGCGGGTCTCGGTCATGCCGCTTACATACCGTCCGGACGGTATGTAAGGCAAGTTGATCCGGAGGGACGTGCATCCGTGGATATCCCTTTAAACCGGCCCACGAAGGAGAGATGGCTCGAAGCAGAGGTGGACATACCAGTTTACCCGCGCGAAACTGTCCCGGCCCGGGCAATCCGGGTGGAGAACAAAGCAGGCCGCGAGGGAAAGCGGCTCGCAGGGGGAGACTGAAGTATGCGTTTGTCCGGCAAGACCGCGTTGGTAACCGCGGCGGCCCAGGGGATCGGCCGCGCCACGGCGCTGGCCTTCGCGCGCGAAGGCGCCGAAGTCGTCGCGACGGATCTCAACGTCGACAAGCTGAAGGAACTGGAAGGAACCGAGCGGCTGACCGTGCGCCGGCTCGACGTGCTCGACCCGGAGGCGATCCGGCAGCTCGCGGGCGAGCTCGGCGCGCTCGACGCGCTGGTCAACTGCGCGGGATTCGTCCACAACGGCACCATCCTCGACTGCGAGGAGAAGGACTGGGACTTCTCGTTCGACCTCAACGTCCGCAGCATGTACAGGACCGTCCGCGCGTTCCTGCCGGCCATGCTGGAGCGCGGCCAGGGCGGGTCGATCGTCAACATCGCCTCTGTCGCCTCGTCCGTGAAGGGCATTCCCAACCGGTTCGTCTACGGCGCCAGCAAGGCCGCGGTGATCGGGCTGACCAAGTCGGTCGCCGCCGACTTCGTGACCAAGGGAATCCGCTGCAACGCGATCTGCCCCGGCACGATCCAGAGCCCGTCGCTGGACGAGCGGATCGCCGCCACGGGCGACGCCGAGGCGGCCCGCAAGGCCTTCGTCGCGCGCCAGCCGCTCGGCCGGCTCGGCACGCCGGAGGAGATCGCCGCCATGGCGGTCTATCTCGCCGCCGACGAATCCGCCTTCACCACCGGCCAGATCCACATCGTGGACGGCGGCATCAGCATCTGAGTCCCTACCAGGAACATGAGGACCAAGACATGGCAGACGTGACCGTCGCCGACATCGAGGCCGCCCGCAAGGCCGCCCGCTACCCCAGCCTGGACGGCAGGGCCGTCCTGATCACCGGCGGCGCCTCGGGCATCGGCGCCTCCACCGTGGCGCATTACGCCGTGCAGGGCGCCAAGGTCGGGTTCATCGACCGCGACGAGGCCGCGGCCGAGGGGCTGCTCGCCACCCTGCGCGAGGCCGGGGTCGCCGCCCCGCTCTTCGTCGCGTGCGACCTGACCGACATCGCCGCCGCCAAGGCCGCCGCCAAGCGGATCGAGGACGGGCTCGGCCCGATCCGCGTGCTGGTCAACAACGCGGCGCGCGACGACCGGCACACCATCGCCGAGGTCACCCCGGAATACTGGGACGACCGCTTCAACGTGAACCTGCGGCACCAGTTCTTCATGGCCCAGGCGGTGGCGCCCGGAATGGCGCAGGCGGGCGGCGGCTCGATCGTCAATCTGGGCTCGACCTCCTGGTATGTCTGCACCGACGACCTGGCGGTATACCAGGCGGCCAAGGCCGGAGCCCTGGGGCTGACGCGGGCGCTCGCCCGGGACCTGGGGCCGTCCGGCATCCGGGTCAACCACGTGGCGCCGGGCTGGATCATGACCGAGCGTCAGAAGTCCCTGTGGGTGACGCCGGAGAAGCTGGAAGGCAACCTCGCCCGCCAGTGCCTGAAGGAAGAGCTCAAGCCGCACGACGTGGCGCGGATGGTCCTGTTCCTGGGGGCCGACGACAGCCGCATGTGCTCGGCCCAGACCTTCATCGTGGACGCGGGAACCGTCTGACCATGGGCGGTCATCATGACCATGATCACGGGCATGGGAACGGGCACGCCCACGCGGATCCCCCCTCCCCGCTGGCTCGTCGGGTCAAGGCGCTGGAGGACCTGCTGGTCGCCAAGAAGCTGGTCGATCCGGCCTCCCTCGACGCGCTGATCGACACCTACGAGCACAAGGTCGGCCCGCGCAACGGCGCGCGGGTCGTGGCCCGGGCCTGGGCCGATCCGGCCTACAAGGCGCGGCTGCTGGACGACGCGACCTCGGCCATCGCCGAGTTCGGCTTCACCGGCCGCCAGGGCGAGGACATGGTCGTGGTGGAGAACACGCCGGAGGTCCACAACCTGGTTGTCTGCACCCTGTGCTCCTGCTATCCCTGGCCGGTCCTCGGGCTGCCGCCGGTCTGGTACAAGTCGGCGCCGTACCGGTCGCGGGCGGTGCTCGACCCGCGCGGCGTGCTGGCCGAGTTCGGCACCGAGGTGGCGGACGGCGTCGAGGTGCGGGTCTGGGACAGCACGGCGGAACTGCGCTACCTCGTTCTGCCCGAACGCCCGCCCGGTACGGAAGGCATGGGCGAGGAGGAACTGGCGGACCTGGTCACCCGCGATTCGATGATCGGCGTGACCCACGCCGGGCCCCCGGCCGGGAAGCAGACGGCATGAACGGCGCCCACGACATGGGCGGCATGCACGGCATGGGGCCGATCGACACCGATCCGGACGACCCGCCGTTCCATGCCGAGTGGGAACGGCGGGCCTTCGCGGTCACGCTGGCCCTGGGTTTCCACGGGCGGTGGAACATCGACACCTCCCGCCACGCGCGGGAGAACCGTCCCCCGCCGGAATACCTGGGCAGCAGCTATTACGAGCTGTGGTTCAAGGCGGCGGAGAAGCTGGCGCTGGACACCGGCCTGATCACCGCCGAGGAGCTGGCGACCGGCGTTCCGCGATCGGTATCCGACACCCCGCCGCCCGATCCGGAACGGGTCGCCGCGATCCTCCGCAAAGGGTCGAGCGCGCGGCTGCCGGACACGGTGCCGCCCCGCTTCAAGGCGGGGGATCGCGTGCTGGTCCGGGACGTCACGACACCCCGCCACACCCGCGTGCCCCGCTATTGCCGGGGCAGGATCGGCACGATCGGCCGCGACCACGGCGTCCATATCTTTCCCGACACCCACGCCCACGGCGAAGGGACGAAGCCGCAGCACTGCTACAGCGTGCGCTTCACCGGCCGCGCGCTGTGGGGCGACGCGGCGCGGGAGAACGACACCGTCCTGGTCGATCTGTGGGACGACTACCTGGAGCCGGCGCCATGATCGGCCCCGGGGACGAGCGGCCTTTCCGGGAACCGTGGGAGGCCCAGGCCTTCGCCATGACGGTCAAGCTCCACGAGGCCGGCCATTTCACCTGGTCCGAATGGGCCGCGACCCTGTCGGAGGAGATCGCGGCCGCGCAGGACCGGGGCGATCCCGACCAGGGAAACACATACTACCATCACTGGCTGCGCGCCCTGGAGCGCATGGTCGTGACCAAGGGCCTGATAGAGCCCGATGAGATGCCTTGAGGATCCCCGGACGGAACGCGGGATCCACGGGGAGAGGATAACAACAAAAAACTGGGGGAAAGACGATGATCAGAAGAACCTTCATCCGCACCTGCACCGCGGCCTTCGGCGCCCTGGTGACCGCCGGGATCGCCCTGGGGACCGCCCCGGCCTTCGCGGCCTATCCCGAGCGCCCGATCACCATGATCGTGCCTTGGGGAGCCGGCGGCGGCACGGACGCCACCGCCCGGATCATCAGCAGCCTGCTGGAGAAGTCGCTGGGCCAGCCGATCAACGTGGTCAACCGGACCGGCGGCAGCGGCGTGGTCGGCCACCAGGCGATCGCCAGCGCCTCGCCCGACGGCTACACGCTGGGCATCGCCACCGTCGAGATCGGCATGATGCACTGGCAGGGCCTGACCCAGCTCACCTATGCCGACTACACCCCGCTCGCGCTGATGAACGAGGACCCGGCCGGCCTCCAGGTCGCCCAGAACAGCGAATACGCGTCGGCCCGCGACCTGCTCGAAGCGATCCGCGCCAACCCGGGCGACATGAAGGCGTCGGGCACCGGCCAGGGCGGCATCTGGCACCTGGCGATCGCCGGCATGCTCCAGGAGGCCGACATCGATCCGCAGGCGGTTCCGTGGGTCCCGAGCCAGGGCGCCGCACCCGGCCTCCAGGATCTCGTCGCGGGCGGCGTCGACATCGTCCCCTGCTCCCTGCCGGAGGCGCGCTCCCTGATCGACGCCGGGCGGGTCAAGAGCCTCGCCATCATGGCGGACGAGCGCAACCCCCTGTTCCCCAATATCCCGACGCTCAAGGAACAGACCGGCATCGACTGGACCATGGCCGCCTGGCGCGGCATCGTCGCCCCGAAGGGCCTGCCGGACGACGTCGCGCAGAAGCTGAAGACGGCGCTGAAGGATGTCTATGACAGCTCCGAGTTCAAGGACTTCATGAACCAGCGCGGCTTCGGCATGATCTACGCCTCGGGCGAGCAGTTCGAGAATTTCATGTCCGAGAGCAACGACAGCCTCGGCAAGGTGATGAAGGCGGTCGGCATCGCGAAGCAGTAAGACGATCCTTCAGCGATGCGGATCAACGACGCCATCCTGGGTGCCGTGCTGCTGGCCTTCGCGCTCGCGATCGGCCTGTACGCACGCACCCTGCCGACGATCCCGGGCCAGGAATACGGCGCCGCCGTGTTCCCGACCTGGATCGCCTTCGCCATCGGCGCCTGCTCGCTGGTCCTGATCGCCGGGGGACTCCGGCACTGGGCCGAGACGGGCGCCGTCTCCCTCGCCTCCTGGGCGCGCTCGGGGCATCATCTCCGGGCGCTGGGGATCACCGTGGCACTGGTGGTCTTCTATATCCTGGTGTCCACCCCGCTCGGGTTCATCCCCACGGCCTTCGTCACGCTGACGGTGCTGTTCGCCGTGCTCGGCGTGAGGCCGGCGCTGGCTCCCGTACTGGCCGCCGTCCTGACCATGGTGATCCATTACGGCTTCTACAGCCTGCTGCGCGTGCCGCTGCCGTGGGGCGTCCTGACCCCCTGGGCGTGGTGACGCCGCATGGACGCGATCCTCCTTGCCTCCCAGATGGTGTTCCAGCCGCAGGTGCTGCTCACCATCATCATGGCGGCGCTGTTCGGCCTGTTCGTCGGCGCGGTCCCCGGGCTCACCGCGACCATGGCGACGGCGCTGCTCGTCCCGATCACCTTCTTCATGGAGCCGGTTCCCGCGATCGGCGCCATCGTGACCTGCTCGGCCATGGCGATCTTCGCCGGCGACATCCCGGGAACGCTGCTGCGCATCCCCGGGACCCCGGCCTCGGCCGCCTATACCGACGAAGCCTACGCCATGACCCGCAAGGGCAAGGGCGAGCTGGCGCTGGGAGCCAACCTCCTGTTCTCGGCCCTGGGCGGCCTGTTCGGCACCGCCATCCTGATCGTCGCCGCCCCGTCGCTGGCGGAAGTGGCGCTCCGCTTCAGCTCGTTCGAGTATTTCTGGCTGGCCTGCCTGGGGCTGACCTGCGCCACAGTGGTCGGCACCGGCTCGACGGTGAAGGGGCTGGTCAGCCTGCTGATCGGGCTGTTCGTCGCCACCATCGGCCTGAACAACCCGGCCGGCGTGCCGCGCTTCACCTTCGGCAACGTTGACCTGCTGGGCGGGATCGACTTCATCCCGGCCATGATCGGGTTGTTCGCGGTGTCGGAGATCTTCCGCTACGTGCTGGGCATGGCGCCCGACCTGGACGGCGCGCAGACCCGGGTCGGCAACCTGTTCACCGGCTGGGGACGGCTGATGAAGCAGTACTGGCGCCAGTCGATCCGCGGCAACATGATCGGCATCTCGATCGGCGCCCTGCCCGGGGCCGGCGCGGATATCGCGTCGTGGGTCAGCTACGCCGTCAGCAAGCGGTTCTCGCGCACGCCGGAGAAGTTCGGCACCGGCCATGTCGAAGGCATCATCGAGAGCACCTCGTCCAACAACGCGGCGCTGGGCGGGGCCTGGGTGCCGGCCCTGGTGTTCGGGATCCCCGGCGACAGCATCACCGCGATCGTCATCGGCGTGCTGTACCTGAAGGGCATGAATCCCGGCCCGACCATCTTCATCAACAACCCTCAGGACATCTACGCGGTCTTCCTGATCTTCATCCTGGCCAACATCTTCATGGTTCCGGCCGGCTGGGCGGCGATCAAGTCGGCCCGCGTGCTGATGCGGGTGCCGCGCAACGTGCTGATGCCGACCATCCTGATGTTCTGCGTGGTGGGGTCCTTCGCCATCAACAACTCGGCGTTCGGCATCACGGTGATGCTGGTCTTCGGGCTGCTGGGCTTCGTGATGGAGGAGAACGGTTTTCCGATCGCGCCGACCATCCTGGGGATCGTGCTCGGTCCCATGCTGGAGGAGAACTTCGTCACCTCGATGATCAAGTCCGGCGGCAGCTTCGCAGGCTTCTTCGAGCGGCCGATCTCGGGAACCCTGGGCGTGATCACCCTGGCGATCTGGGTCGTCCCGCTGGTCCTGTTCGTCTGGCGGAAGACACGGAGCTGAGCCACGGCGCCGTTCTTCTGCTTCTTCATGCGCGGGCTCGACCCGCGCATGACGATGAGGGGATGTGAGCGCCGGCCGTGGCGCTGACCCGGCCGCGCATGTGGGTTTACGGTCCATTAAGCTTAATGGACGATAACCAATGGCATCACAGGCTCGAACCGTGCGGAGCTTTGCCGATGTCATTGAATTTCCTGGTTCGGGGCAAGGTGGACAACCTTCCCCAACCGCAGAAGGATGGTGAGACGCGGGCGCTGCCCGCGATCTCGCCGCCCAAGCCCCAGCGCGAGCGCCTGGCCGCCCCCGCCCCTTCCTCCGCCGAACCGAAGATGACCGACGACCTGCACGCGATCGCGACGCTGATCGGGCAGCTCAGCGACGAGCCGCCCGGGCGCGGCGCCCCGCGGCCGAAGTTCGAGGAGGCCGCGGACCCGGACGACGAGGAGGACGGCGTCCTCGACCTTTCCGCAGACACCAGCGCGCACGAGGATCCCTTGTTCGACGAATGCCAAGCCACGCTCGCCCGCCTGGACGCCGCCAAGAACAGTGGCGAGTCGCTGCTGTCCCAGATAGAGGCCTTCTCCGGCACGCTGGAGCGCCAGGCCGCCGAGCTGTCGATGGCCAGGGCCTCCATGGCGAAGCTGGCGTCGGACAACAGCCGGCTGGTCAACGAGAACGACCGCCTGCGCGTGATGCTGCGCTCGCTGCTGGACGCGATCGACGCCGACGCCCGGCGCAACAACGAGAGCATCGCCGCCGCCGAGCGACGGCTGCGCGACCTGCACCGTCCCGCCGGCGACCGCCAGGGTTCGGACCGGACCAAGCAGCCCCCCGCCCGCGGGCTCGTCGCGGAGGGATAGCGGTCTGGGCGTGTCGGCCGGAGCCGGGATATCGGGGTCAGACCACCATTTCCCACCGGCATTCCCGAATGATCACGTTCAGGGGAAATGGTGGTCTGACCCCGAAATCCCTTGTCGGCAGCGGCGCTACCCAACCTGATCGGGCACAGCCCCGGCGGCCCGGTCGAGCTGGAGCAGCTCCGCGAGGCGCTCCCTCGGTTCCACGAGCTGGGCAAGCGTGTACTGGTCCAGCACGCCCAGGAACGCCTGGAGCGCCCGGCCCAGCGCCCCCTTCAGGACGCAGGCCGGGACGATGCGGCATCCGGCGGCGGCTTCGCCGTCGAAGCACTGCACCAGGGCCATGTCCTGCTCCATCTTGCGCACCACGTCGCCGATCACGATCTGCGCCGCCGGCCGGGCGAGCCGCAGGCCGCCGTTCCGGCCACGGACCGTCTCCACGAAGCCCATCAGCCCGAGCTGGTGGACCACCTTCAGCAGGTGGTTGTTGGATATGCCGTAATGGTCGGAAATCTGCTTGATCGTGACCAGCTCCTCCTTCCGAACCCCCAGGTAGATCAGGACCCTGAGGGAATAGTCGGTATAGGTGGTCAGGCGCATGGCGAACTCCGAGCCGGCCGGATTAATGATGCACCCGATATATAAGTTTTCCCGGGCGGCGGAGTAGCCCCCTTAAGGAGCCCCCTCGACGGAGACGGCTCCGCGCCCGAAAAAAGGTTCAGGCCTCGCTGAGGAGCAGTTCGCCCAGCTTCTGGTAATGGGCCTTGCCGCCGGTCAGCGGATCCTCCTGCCGGCCGACGCTGCTTTCCAGCTCCGCCCAGTCCTCCGCGGTCAGGATGCGCGCGGCGGCGGGCAGCACGTCGCCCACCTCCCGCATCATGTGGGACCGCTGGAAGTCCACATAGTCCATGGCGGCCTTGACGAAGACGTCGCGCGGCATGGTCGCGTCCTCGATCAGCTGCTCGACCAGCGTGGCGAACTTGGCCGAGACCTGGGGCATCCGGGCGTGGTCCTCCAGCAGGGCGTCCACCGCGTCGGCGAAGGCCGGCTCGCGCTCCCGGAGCTTCCGGAAGACCGCGTTCTCCTTGGGATGATGGTAGAGATCGGGGTACGCCTGGGTATAGTCCATGATCAGGTGGAGCAGATCCAGGTCCGGCGTCTCGGACTCGTTGAACAGCGTCACCTGTCGGTCGATCAGGTGAAGCAGTTTCGCTATCGTCCGATGCTCGTCATTGATCGCCGTGATGATTGCAGGCGTCATCGAAGCTCTCCTTCCTGTCGGTGACAGGACGATCTGGCAGTGTCCGGACCCTGCGCGGGTCGTCCGTTGTTCTTGTGCCGATCAGGAGTCTATGCCCGCTTGCCGCCTGCCGCGATGCGACAAACCGCGCCGATGCCAGCGCATGCGCGCGCTACCTCATCAAAGTGAACAGGATGACCAGCAGCCCCAGCGCGCCGCCGATGATCAGGTAGAGCGGATCGATGCCGGAGCGCCGCTTCTTCGCGTTTTTCATTGTCTCCTCCCCCAGGGACCGGCGGTCGGCCGGTGACGGACCTGGGTCCGATCATCCTCCCGGACGGGGACCGAATCCAGCGTGAATCGACTCCCGTGGTAGTCGTCGGAAAGGGCGCGACCATCCCCCCGCCGCCCTGTTCTCACGAGTGCCGCCTTCCGTCGGCTTCACCCTTCTTGATCAGGAGACCACCATGGACATCGACCGCGTCAGACAGCGTGCCTACGAAATATGGCAGCAGGAGGGGCAGCCCGAAGGCAAGCAACAGGAACACTGGGAACAGGCCATGCGCGAGGTCGGCGGCGGCCAGGGCGAGGGCCAGGGCGCGCCCGGAGAGGACATGCAGTCCGGCGCCGGGCTGCAGTCGGGCGCCGACGACGACAAGGCGATGGGCAGCATCTCGGATGCCGCGGGCGCCATGCGCGAAGCGTCGGGAGGTCCGGAAGTCGGGGCGGCCGAGGGCACCGACGCCGACCAGTTCGGCAAACAGGCGGTCGAACCCGGCGTCCAGGACGAGACGGGCGGCGGCGCCTGACGCGGGCCGCCCCAGGGGACAGGTCGGCCTCCGGCCGGAGCCGACCTGCGGCCGTCAGCTCAGCAGCAGCGAACTGGCCGAGACGGTGTGTTCCTTCAGGACCGCCTCGGTCGTCGCGTCCACCTCCACCAGCATCACCTCGTAGCCCCAGAGATTGGCGATGTGGCGGAGCACCGCCCGGGCGTCGCTCTCGTCGAGCAGCACCCGGTTGATCACCCGGTGCTGGAGAATCAGCTTGCGGTCGCCTGCCAGGTCCACGTCGAGGATCTGGATGTCGGGTTCCAGGTAGCCGATGTCGTACTGGCGGGCCAGCGCCTTGCGGACCTTGCGGTAGCCGCGCTCGTTATGGATCGCCTCGACCAGCATCTCGGGTTCGGACGCGTCGTTCCGGACCTCGAACATGCGCATCTTGCGCATCAGCGCCGGGCTCAGATACTGGAGCACGAAGCTCTCGTCGCGGAAATTGGCCCAGGCCTCGCGCAGCGTCCCCATGGCGTCGCCGTTGCCGGCATAGTCGGGGAACCATTCCCGGTCCTCGTCGGTCGGCTCGGTCGCGATGCGCTCGATGTCCTGCATCATCGCGAAGCCGATGGCATAGGGATTGATGCCGCTGAACCGGGGATCGTCGAAGTTGGGCTGGAACACCACGCTGGTGTGGGAATGCAGGAATTCCAGCAGCGCCCCGTCGGACATGAGACCCTTCTGGTGCAGCCTGTTCATGATGTAGTAGTGGGTGTAGGTGGCACACCCCTCGTTCATCAGCTTGGTCTGCTTCTGCGGATAGAAATACTGGGCGACCCGGCGGACGATGCGCAGGATCTCGCGCTGCCACTGGTGCAGGCGCGGCGCCTTCTTTTCCAGGAAGTAGAGGATGTTCTCCTCGGGCAGCGCCAGCAGCGCCTTGCGGCTCTCGACCGCGGAGACCGACTCCTTCACCCCCGGCTTGGTCGGGACGGTCCGCCAGAGGTCGTTGTACATCTTGCGGTTATATTCCTGCCGCTCGTCCTCGCGGCGCTGCTCTTCCCGCAGGTCGAGCGGCTGCTTGCGCGGATAGCGGTGGACGCCATGGCTCATCAGCGCATGGGCGGCGTCCAGCGTGCGCTCGACGGCCTGGTGGCCGTAGCGCTCCTCGCACTTGAGGATGAAGGTCTTGGCGAATTCCAGATAGTCCAGGATGCCCTTGGCATCGGTCCACTGGCGGAACAGGTTGTTGTTCTTGAAGAAATGGTTGTGGCCGAACGCGGCGTGGGCGATCACCAGCGTCTGCATGGTCATGGAGTTCTCCTCCATGATGTAGCTGATGCAGGGGCTGGAATTGATCACGATCTCGTAGGCCAGGCCGCGCAGGCCCTTGCGGTACAGGGTCTCGTCCTGCGCGAAGTGCTTGCCGAACGACCAGTGCTTGTACATCAGCGGCATGCCGATGGACGAGTAGGCGTCCAGCATCTGCTCGGCCGTGATCACCTCGATCTGGTTCGGATAGATGTCCAGACCCATCTCGTCGAACGCGATCCGCTCGATCGCGTCATAGGCGCGCTTGATCTTGTCGTAATCCCAGTCCGCGCCTTCGAAGATCAACTGGTTGCCGTCGTCGAGCATCTGCATGGACATCTGTCGTTCCTTCGGCCCGCTGCCCGGGCCCGCTGCCTAGGTGTGTCCGCGTCGGCCTGTCCGCTTCTCAGGCCGTCGCGTTCTCCCGCGAGAACAGGTCGCGGAAGACCGGGAAGATCTCCCGGCGGGTACGGACCTTGCGCATGGCGATCGGCGCCCCCGGTTTCGCCACCAGCTTGTAGGTCCGCCAGAGATCGGTCTCGCGCCCCAGCGAGGAGCCGAGCGCCCCGCCCAGGCCGCCCTCGTAGTCCTGGCTGACCTCGATATAGGCGAAGTACTGGCACATCGGCAGGATCACGTTTTCCAGCAGCGCCGCGGACTTGGCGTTGTCGTTCGACATGTTGTCGCCGTCGGACGCCTGCGCCGCGTAGATGTTCCACTCGGCCTCGGGATAGCGGTCCGCGATGATCCGGCGCATCTCCTCCAGCGCGGTGGAGACGACGGTGCCGCCGGTCTCGGCGCTGTAGAAGAAGGTCTCCTCGTCGACTTCCTTGGCCTCGTGGGTGTGCCGGATGAAGACGATGTCGACATGGCGGTAGCGCCGCTTCAGGAACAGGTAGAGCAGGATGAAGAACCGCTTGGCGAGGTCCTTCATGTGTTCCGTCATCGACCCGGAAACGTCCATGAGGCAGAACATCACCGCTTGGGCCACCGGACGGGGCACCCGCTCGAACCGGTTGTAGCGGACGTCCACCGGGTCGAGGTAGGGGATCACCTTGCTGCGCCGCATCTGGCGCTCCAGCTCGCCGCGCAGCTCCGCCAGCCGCGCGTCGTCGGTGCCGCCGGCCTCCAGCTCGGCGATCTCCTGCTCCAGCCGCTCGATCTCCTCCGGCTTGGGCCGGCGGAGCGCTATGCGCCTGGACAGGCTGTTGCGCATGGTGCGCACCAGGTTGAGGTTGGACGGCGACCCGCTGGAGCTGTAGCCGGCGCGGTGCAGCGAGTAGTTCTCCGTCTGCTTGATCTTCTGCTTGACCAGATCGGGAAGTTCCAGGTCTTCCATGAAGATGTCCAGGAACTCCTCCCGGCTCAGCACGAAGCGGAAATCGTCCTCGCCCTCGCCGTCGGGGCTGCCCTCCGAGCCGCCCCGCCCGCCGCCGCCTTCCGGCCGCGGGATGGTGTCACCTTCCACGAACTCCTTGTTGCCCGGCACCACGTGCTCGCGCAGTCCGCCGCTCGCCGAGCGGTGGAAGGACGGCTCGCGCACGCCGCCCGTGGAGATCGAGATCTTGTCGCCGTTCTCGATGTCCTGGATGCTGCGCTTGCCCGAACTGTCGCGCACCGCCTTGACGATCTGCTCCTTGGCGCGGCGCAGGAAGCGCTGGCGGTTTGCCAGGCTTTTGCCCTTGGGATTGAGGCGCCGGTCAATGATGTTCATTTCAGCGAACTTCCCTTCCCTCAGCCGGCCTGCTTCACTCGCATGTACCACTCGACCAGCCGGCGGACCTGCCGTTCAGTGTAACCCCGCTCCATCATACGCTCGACGAAGTCGGAATGCTTCTTCTCGGTCTCGCTGTCCTTCTTGCTGCCGAAACTGATCACGGGCAGCAGATCCTCCACCTGGCTGAACATGCGCCGCTCGATGACCTCCCGGATCTTCTCGTAGGAAGTCCATGACGGGTTCCGGCCGGCGTTGTTGGCCCGCGCCCGCAGCGCGAACTTGACGACCTCGTTGCGGAAGTCCTTGGGGTTGGCGATGCCGGCCGGCTTCTCGATCTTGGTCAGCTCCTGGTTCAGCAGGTCGCGGTTCATCAGCTGGCCGGTGTCGGGATCCTTGAAGTCCTGGTCCTCGATCCAGGCATCGGCATAATCGACATAGCGGTCGAACAGGTTCTGACCATAGTCGTGGTACGATTCCAGGTAGGCTTTCTGGATCTCGTTGCCGATGAACTCCGCGTAGCGCGGCGCCAGTTCGCCCTTGATGAACTCCAGGTATCGCTTCTCGGTGTCCTCCGGGAACTGCTCGCGCTTGATCGACTGCTCGAGCACATACATCAGGTGGACCGGATCGGCCGAGATCTCGGTGTTGTCGTAGTTGAAGGTCGCCGCCAGCACCTTGAAGGCGAATCGGGTCGAGATGCCTTCCATGCCCTCGTCGACGCCGGCCGCGTCCCGGTATTCCTGCATCGACCGGGCCTTCGGGTCGGTCTCCTTCAGGGTCTCGCCGTCATAGATCCGCATCTTGGAATAGATGCTGGAATTCTCGTGCTCGCGCAGGCGCGACAGGACGGAGAAGCGGGCCATCATCTGGAGAGTCGCCGGCGCGCACGGGGCGGCCGCCAGGTCGCTGCCCTGGATCAGCTTGTGATAGATGCTCTGCTCCTCCGTCACCCGCAGGCAGTAGGGCACCTTGATCACGCAGATGCGGTCGATGAAGGCCTCGTTGTTCTTGTTGTTCTTGAAGCTCTGCCACTCCGCCTCGTTGGAGTGGGCCAGGATGATGCCCTGGTACGGCATGGCGCCGATATTCTCGGTGCCGACATAGTTGCCTTCCTGGGTCGCCGTCAGCAGCGGGTGCAGCATCTTGATCGGCGCCTTGAACATCTCGACGAATTCCAGGATGCCCTGGGTCGCCCGGTTCAGGCCGCCGGAGAAGCTGTAGGCATCCGGATCGTTCTGGCTGAACATCTCCAGCTTCCGGATGTCGACCTTGCCGACCAGGCTGGAAATGTCCTGGTTGTTCTCGTCGCCCGGCTCGGTCTTGGACACGCCGACCTGGCGGAGCTTGGACGGCATCAGGCGGACGACGCGGAACTTGGAGATGTCGCCGCCGAACTCGTCGAGCCGCTTGACCGCCCAGGGGCTCATCAGGCCGGTCAGGCGCCGGCGCGGGATGCCGAACTTGTCCTCCAGCACCGGCCCCATCTGCTCGGGGTCGAACAGGCCCAGCGGGCTCTCGAACAGCGGGCTGATCTCCTTGCCCGCCTTCAGCGCGTAGATCGGCTGGTGCTCCATCAACGACTTCAGCCGCTCCGCGAGGGAGGACTTGCCGCCGCCCACGGGACCCAGCAGGTAGAGGATCTGCTTGCGCTCCTCCAATCCCTGGGCGGCATGCCGGAAGAAGCCGACGATACGCTCGATCGTCTCCTCCATGCCGTAGAAGTCGCTGAAGGCGGGATAGACCTTGATCGTGCGGTTCATGAAGATACGGCCGAGGCGCGGGTCCTTGGCTGTATCCACGACCTCCGCTTCCCCGATCGCCGCCAGGATCCGTTCCGCGGCGGTGGAGTAGATCAGAGGGTCGCCCTTGCACGCCTCAAGGTACTCGACGAGGGTCATCTCGACTTCTTTGCGACCCTCGTAGTTCTGTGCGTAGCGAGAAAACAGGTCGTCGGCCGGGAACATCGGTCACTCCTCTGTGAAAGGGTCTCCATTGGTCCTGCAGCGCTCGACTGGCTTCATACGTCCACTTCTCCGCCAGGGCTGCCGCAGGCAACGAAAGTCGTCACTCCTCCCCGCCGAACTCTGAGGCTGTCCTTTTCTGGATCGTTACTTTTCCGGTCAAGAAAGTTCCCGGCATCATAACGGATTAGCCTAGACCACGAGCGGTTCGCGTTCATCGAATCTATATAGCTAGTCTCAAAGAGATTTCTAACGCGTTGCCGTAATTGCACGCGCCGGCCTGGCGTGTTGTTTCGAGAGCCGGTTTTTCCAAAGAACGATCCGTCAGCCACCCTGCCCCGATCTTCTCCGCATGGTTGCCTTGGAATTGGACTATTCGATGGCAAGACGGAGTATACCGCACTGCGGCGATCTGAAGCAGCCTTATCGGCGATCGGGCCAGGGGCGTTCCATCGGAAGGTGTACGTGTCGGGCGAAACTGGCCGTGGCCGGAACGGCGAACCCTCGGCGCGGCAGTCGGACGAAATCGCCCGGCTGAGGCTATGACGGTCTGCGGTTCGTTGCTTCAAGCCGTTCCCCTTTCAGACACCCTGATGGTTAATCGTTACGTTAAGCGGCGCTTCGTTAACAAGGAGTTTCAAACACAAGCGGGCATCGGGGCAAGAGCGGATTGCGCGCACCGTTCCCGCCCTGCGGAATGTGGGCCGGCCCATGGATGCGTCCGGCTGCCCGAATGCATCCGTACTCCCGCCTCCCCCCGTCGCTTTCAGCCGATCAGCGCGGGAGCGGCACCACTTGGCGGGCGCCTTCATCCAGTATCTCCGCATGCGCTGTGATTAATCAAACACACCCAAGGCGTACTCGTTCCGCCTCGCGCGGCACCCGAAACCGCCGTCGAAGACGAATCCTGCAGTTCGATGACACCGACTCGATAGACCGGTCGGGCGACTCCTTTCGGGGGCGTGCAACCCGGCCGCCACGCCACCTGTTGCAGGAATAAAACAGGAGGATGGAAATGGCAGATCCGAAACGGGACCCTGGACAGGAACACGGGGACACACCTCGCACCGGCCGGAAAGAACCGCCCGGCGAACAGGAACAGACCGGGATCATCCCAGGCAAGGTTCCGGGCTCCCCCGCCGATCCGGAGGACCCCCGGTTTCCCGGCAGCCAGCCGGACCTCGCCTGAGCGACGGGTCCGGCTTCACCCTTACGGTGCGGCCGGGACGACGATGACGCCTTCGTCGCCGCGCAACTCCACGGTGGTGCCGCGCAGGGCCTCGGAACGGTCCAGATGCGTGGAAAGCCGGACCCGCCCGCCGGCGAAGCGGTCCGGCAGATCCACCCGGGCCGGCGTCGGCCCGAGATTCAGGGCGACGGCGAAGCGGTCGCCTGCCGAGACGCGCTGGAAGACCAGGAGATCGCCGTCCGCCGAGACCGGCTCGTAGGACCCGATCGACAGGGCCGCCTCGCTCCGACGCAGCGCGACCAGCGCCCGGTAGAGGGAGAGCATCGACCCAGCGTCGCCGGACTGGGCCTCCACGTTGACCTCGCGGAAATTGCCGGGGATCGGGAGCCAGGGCCGGCCGGTAGTGAAACCGGCGTTGGGCGCGGCGCTCCACTGCATCGGCGTACGCTGCGGGTCCCGGCCCAAGCCCTTGCCGGGCACGTTCTTCTCGAACGGGTCCCGGACCTGGTCGGGCCGGATGGGGCTGTTCTCCATCCCCAGCTCGTCGCCGTAATAGAGCGTCGGGGTGCCGCGCAGGGTCAGCAGCAGCATCGCGGCGACACGGGCCTGGGCGGGGCCGACGCGGCTGGCGATCCGCGGCTTGTCATGGTTGCCCAGGACCCAGTTGGGCCAGCCGCCGGGCGGCAAGGCCCCCTCGTAGTCGCCGATCAGCCCTTCCAGGGTCCGGGCGTGCCACGGCGCGTCGATCAACTGGAAATTGAACGGCATATGGGCGCCGGCCAAGTCGACGCCGTAATAGGCCATCAGCCGTTCCAGGGGCAGGTAGATCTCCCCGATCAGCACGCGGTCGTCGTACTCGTCGATCACGGAGCGCATCTCGCGCACCACGTCCTGCACCTCGGGCCGGTCGGCGGTGTAGAGGGGGACGAGCCGGTGGAACGGGTCCATACCCGGCGTCCATCCCGGGGAGATAGGATTATTGCGGAACTGATCATCCTTTATCAGATGCCAGATCACATCGACGCGGAAACCGTCGACGCCGCGCGCCATCCAGGAGCGGAGCGCATCATACATGGCCTCCCGCACGGCGGGGTTGCGCCAGTTGAGATCGGGCTGCTCCTTCAGGAAAGCATGGTAATAGTACTGACCCGTCCCGGCGTCGAATTCCCAGGCGCTGCCGCCGAAATTGCTCAGCCAGTTGTTGGGCGGGCCGCCATCGGGCGCCGGGTCGCGCCAGATGTACCAGTCGCGCCTCGCCGAGTCCCGGGATCGCCGCGCCTCCTCGAACCAGGGGTGCCGGTCCGACGTGTGGTTCGGCACGAAGTCCAGGATCAGCTTCAGCCCCCGCCGATGGACCTCTGCGACCAGGGCGTCGAACTGCTCCTGCGTCCCGAAGATCGGATCGATGCCGGTGAAGTCGGCGACGTCGTAGCCGAAATCCGCCATCGGCGAAGGATAGATCGGGGACAGCCAGACGGCGTCGACACCCAGTTCCACCAGATGGTCCAGGCGGTCCATGATGCCCGGCAGATCGCCGATGCCGTCGCCGTCGCTGTCCTGGAACGATCTTGGATAGATCTGATAGACGATGCCGTGCTGCCACCAGGCCGTGCCGGTCTTGTGCATGGTGGAATGCCCTTTCGGATACCTGCGGTTCCCTGGGAAACGCGCGTGTCCGGCAATCGGCTCCAACCATTCCGCCCCTAGTGGATCATGACCCCGTCCGGAACCGTCGAGCCCGCCGGCATATCGCGGTAGGGCAGCATCAGGCCCCGCACGGCGAACGCCTCGGCGAACCGCGTCGCGCCCATCAGCAGGCCGTCGGGATGCGCGATGCCGGAGAGCGTCTGCGCCGCGGTCTGGGCGAGCAGCCCGTCGCCGCGCTGGCAGGCGCCGAGGAGGACCAGCAGCAGGGCTTCGTCGTCGCCGACGCAGCGGCAGCAGGGCTGGTGGTGGGTGATGGTCCGCCGTGCCGTCCGGCGCAGCGCCTCGATCATCTCGGCCAGTGCCGCCGCGGCCTCGCGCGCGACCGGCTCGCCGCAGCGGCGCTGCAGGCCGCGCCAGACCGTGTCCCACTGTTCCGGCGCCTGGTGGCGCAAGCCCAGGACCCAGCGGCGGAACGCCCACACGATCAGGGATTCGGGATCCTCCTGCTCCGGGACGAAATCGAGGTCCGGCATGCTGGCGGTCGATCGGTCGAGCATCTGGTACGACATGGGGATCCTCTGAAAGTGATAATCACTCGCACTCTCTTTGCATGAATACGCCTATTGAGAGTCATTCGCAACATATCTGGAGGGCATAGGCGCGACAGAGTGGCGCAGCATCCGTCCCGAAGCGCGGCGGCGCCCCGGCGATTAACCTTGGATTCGCGAAGATGCGAAAGAGTCGCGGGAACAAGGCAAAATCCGAGCAGCGCCGAGGGTGCAACGATGTTCTCCGGAATGAGCATAAGACGAAAGATCCTCCTGATCGTCGGCGCCGGCCTGGTGGGACTGCTGACAGTCACCGCCGCGGCCCTGGGCACCCTGAGGAGCCAGATGTTCGCGGACCGGCAGGTCCAGACGCGCCAGCTGGTGGAGGTCGCCGTCGCCCAGATCGACCACCATGCCAAGCTCGCCGCGGCAGGATCCATGACGCAGGATGCCGCCAAGGCGGCGGCCCTGGCCGGCGTCACGGCCCTGCGATATGCGGACGGCGAATATTTCTTCGTCCTCGATCCGTCCGGCACGGTCCTGGCCCACGGCACCAACCCCCAGCTGGTCGGCAGGAACCTGCGGGACACCAAGGACGCCAACGGGTTCGCCTTCGTCGGCGAGATGACCCGGCGCGCGATCGCCGACGGATCGGCCGTCGTCCGCTATGTCTGGCCGAAGGCGGGAGCGACCGAGCCCCAGCCGAAGATCGGCTACTCCAGCCACTACAAGCCCTGGGACTGGGTCGTCGGCTCCGGCCTCTACGTGGACGATGCCGAGGCCGCCTTCCTCCTGAGCGGCCTGGAACTGGGAGCGGTCTGCCTGGCCATCCTGATCGTCCAGGGGATGATCGCGGCGGCCCTGGCCCGCGCCATCGTCCGCCCGATCCCGGTCATGCAGGGTTCCATATCGGCCGCGCGGACGGGCGACCTGTCGCGGACGGTCGGCATCGACAGCGGCGACGAGATCGGCGCCATGGCGCGGGACTTCAACCACCTGCTGGAGAGCCTGAAGGACAGCCTGGGGCAGGTCAGCGAGGCCAGCGGCTCGGTCTCCACCGCGTCGGTCGAACTCACCGCCTCCGCCGAGGAGATGAGCCGGAACGCGGAAACCATGAACGGCCACGCCGACCAGATCAACAGCGCCGTCGTCGGCGTGGTCGGGGCCGTCGGCGACCTGACCGCCATCGCCGAGGAGTTGGCGAGCAGCGCCGACGGCGTGGCCGCCGCGTCGGAGGAAATGACCGCGTCGATCCGCGAGGTGGCGCGCCATGCCGCGGCCAGTTCCGACGTCGCGCACAAGGCCTCCTCCGCCGCCGACCAGGCGCGCGACACCCTGCGGGGCGCCGAGCAGGCGATCCGGTCGGCGGTCGACAATATCCGCCAGCTATCCCAGAACAGCACGGAGATCGGCGAGGTGATCCAGGTGATCTCCGACATCGCCGAGCAGACCAACCTGCTGGCGCTGAACGCCACGATCGAGGCGGCGCGGGCCGGCGAGGCCGGAAAGGGTTTCGCCGTCGTCGCCACCGAGGTCAAGAACCTGGCGACCCAGAGCGCCCGGGCGGCCGAGCAGATCGCCCAGCGGATCACGGCGACCCAGGAGCAGACCGAGCGATCCGTCACGTCGATCGACCAGGTCGCCGACGCCATGTCCAGGGTCTCCGGTTCGATCGGCGCGATCCACGAGGTGATCTCCCAGATCGACCGGATCGCCGGCTCGATCGCGGCCGAGGTGGAGCAGCAGAGCGCCACCACCAGCGAGATCGGCCGCAATGTCGGGCAGGTCGCGACCTCGGCCAAGGCGGTGGCGTCGGACACCAGCCAGACGGCGGAGGAGGCGAAGCTGGTCAGCGAGGCGGTCCGCACCATGGTCGCCATCGCGCAGAGCACCGCGGCCGGCGCCACCGAGACGTCGAGCGCCGCGGCGGAGCTCAGCCGGCTGGCGAACCAGCTCGACGGGCTCGTCGGGCGCTACAAGCTGAGCGCCTGATCCCTCCGCGCCGGCGGCCCTGGCCCGCGGCGGATTGTCCCGCTATGGTCCTCCCTTCCGACACAACGATACGGGAAGGAAGAGAACCATGGCGGGAATCATCGCCGCGCGCCTGACGGAACTGGGCATCGAACTGCCGAAAGTGGCGGCTCCGGCCGGGGCCTACGTGCCTTACACCCTGTCCGGCAAGATCCTGTTCGTCTCCGGCCAGATCCCCATGCGGGACGGCTCGCTGACTCACAAGGGCAAGGTCGGCACCGACGTTTCGGTCGAGGAGGGCCATGCCTGCGCCCGGGTCTGCGCGCTCAACATCCTGGCCCAGGTGGCTGCCGCCTGCGGCGGCGACCTGGACAAGGTGGCGCGGTGCCTCAAGCTGGGCGGCTTCGTCAATTGCGGGCCCGATTTCAACGACCACCCCAAGGTGATCAACGGCGCGTCGGAACTGATGCTTGAAGTCTTCGGCGAGGCCGGCAAGCATGCCCGGTTCGCGGTCGGCGCCCCGTCGCTGCCGCTGGGATGCTCGGTCGAGGTCGAGGCGGTCTTCGAACTGAAGTGAGCGTCTTGCGCCGCAGCGCGAAACGCTTAATTCTCTGGTCATGCCAGATGGAAACGACAGCATCACGGTCAAGGTGATACCGGGTATCGGCGCGGTCGACGCCGCCGCCTGGGATGCCTGTGCCGGCGCGGAGAACCCGTTCCTCAGCCACGCCTTCCTGGGAGCGCTGGAAGACAGCGGGTCCTGCCGCGCCGCGACCGGCTGGCAGCCCCAGCATCTGGTGCTCGAAAGTCCGGAGGGCGGGGTCTGGGGAGCGGTCCCGCTCTACCTGAAGAGCCATTCCTACGGCGAATACGTGTTCGACCACGCCTGGGCGAACGCGTACGAGCGGGCCGGCGGCAGCTACTATCCCAAGCTGCAGGCCGCCGTTCCCTTCACGCCGGTGACCGGTCCGCGCCTGCTGGTCCATCCCGAGGCCCCCGCCGGAGTGGCGCCGGCGCTGATCTCGGCACTGGAGCAGATCGGGCTGCGCCACGCCGTCTCCTCGATCCATGTCACCTTCCCGACCGAGTCGGACTGGAACCGCTTCGGCGAGGCCGGCTGGCTCCAGCGGATCGGGCAGCAATACCACTGGGAGAACCGGGGCTACGGCAGCTTCGACGATTTCCTGGGCGAGCTGAATTCCCGCAAGCGCAAGTCGATCCGCAAGGAACGGCGCGAGGTGGCGGAGACGGGCGTGAAGATCCACACCCTGACCGGACCCGACCTGCGGCAGGAGCACTGGGACGTCTTCTACAAGTTCTACATGGACACCAGCGACCGGAAATGGGGCAGCGCCTACCTGAACCGGAAGTTCTTCCGCCAGCTGGGCGAGACCATGGCCGACCGGGTCGTGCTGATCCTGGTCGAGGACGACGGCGACTGGGTCGCCGGCGCCCTGAACCTGCTCGGCGGCGATACGCTCTACGGCCGCAACTGGGGCTGTCTCGCCACGTACAAGCACCTGCATTTCGAGGCGTGCTACTACCGCGCCATCGACTTCGCGATCGAGCGCGGGCTGAAACGGGTGGAGGCCGGCGCCCAGGGCCAGCACAAGATCCAGCGCGGCTACCTGCCGACCCCGACATACAGCGCCCACTGGATCCGCGATCCGGGATTGCGCGCGGCGATCGCCGACTATCTCAGGCGCGAGCGGCCCGCCGTGGAGAACGAGATCGCGATCCTGATGCAGGACAGCCCGTTCCGGCAGGAGAACGGCTGCGGCTGACCCGCGTCAGGCGGTCTTCCAGCGGTCCAGCAGGGCTTCCGCATCGACCTGCCGGAGAGGCGGCCGGGCCGGCGGCGAGCCGCCGTCGACCCGCAGGCCGAACAGGGTCTCGACCAGAGGCTCGGCGTCCCCCGACACCCTCACCTGCCCGCGCGCGGCGACGTGGGGATGGGCGGAAACGTCGGCCAGCTCGACCACCGTCTCGAAGCAGCAATCCACCTCGGCGAACAGCGCTTCCCAGTGGGCCAGCGGCTGGGCCGCGACCGTCGAGGCCACCTCAAGGATCAGGTCCCGCTGCGGCATCGGCTCGAACTGGCGCGGGGTCCAGTCGGGCCGGCCCAGGGTGGCGCAGAAGGCCGCCCAGAACTTCTCCTCGATGGCGCCCAGGCTGACGAAGCGGCCGTCCGCCGTGCGGTAGATCTGGTAGCAGGCCGCCCCTCCCGTCAGCAGGTCGCCCGCCGGGCGGGGAGGCGCGCCGCGCCGTGCCAGGGTGAGCGGCCAGGACTGCCAGCCCAGCACCGTCTCCATCAGGCTGAGGTCCAGGAAAGCCCCCTGCCCGGTCCTGCCCCGGCGGAACAGGGCGGCCGACACGGCGGCGACGGTCTGGATGGCGGCGGCATGGTCAGCCACCGGCGGATGGGCCATTGCCGGAGTGCCCGCAATTCCCGACGAGGCCAGGCCGCCGCCCAGCGCCATGTAATTGATGTCGTGTCCGGCGCGCAGGCGATAGGGACCGTCCTGCCCCCATCCGGATAGCGCCGCGTGGACGAGGCCCGGATTCAGCTCCCCCAGCCGCGCGCGCGACAGCCCGAGCCGGTCCAGCGTGCCCGGCCGGTAGCTCTCGACGAGCACGTCGGCGGCCCGCGCCAGGGACTCGAACGACGCCCGGTCGGCGGCCTGCTTCAGGTCGAGCAGGACGACCGTCTTGCCGGCATTCACCAGCTTGTAGGCGGGAGCCAGCCCGTCCGAATCGGTCCCGCCGAGCCGCCGCATCGGGTCGCCCGACGGCGGTTCCACCTTGACCACGTCGGCCCCCATGTCCGCCAGCATCTGGGCGGCGAAGGGACCCGGCAGGTATTGGCTGAGGTCGAGGACGCGGACTCCGTCGAGCAGGCCGCCGGTCATACCGCGCCGGTCCCGAACTTCAGCAGTCCGGGGGCCTTGTCGATGATTTCTTCCAGAATCGCCTCCGCCGTGTCCAGGTCGTTGGCCAGGCCCGTGCTCAGCCGGCTGACATAATCGGGCCGGCGCAGCTTCTCCCGCGCCTCGTACAGGCTGTGCAACTCGGCGATGAAGATCTCGCGCGCGCCCAGCGGCAGGATGGTATTGGCCGAGAGGACGAAGAAAAAGCGCATGCTGGCCTTGATCAGCAGGCCCAGCATCAGGATGTCCATCCGCTCGAACTCGGTCTTCAGGTCGTCGACCCGGCCGTCGGCCACGTGCTTCAGGCGCCCCTCGATCAGGATGCACAGCGCCTTGAACTCCCCGACCTTCTCGCGGAAATGACGGTAGGCGACGAAGCTGTTGTTGGCCGCCTCGCGCTGCGCCTCTGTGGCGAGTTTCGCGGCTTCGCGGGCCTGCCGTTCGAGCGCATGCAGCAGGCCTTCCACTTCGCTGCGCTTGTAGGTGCGTTGGACCAAGGGAAGACATCCAGACGATAGCGTTGGCTTCCTAATAGCACGCAAAAAAAAGGGCGTCATGCACGATGACGCTCTTTCCGTTACCATGGCCGACAAAGCGGGGCTCCCGGGAGCCCCCGCCCCATCAGGCGGTGGAGTGTCAGTCCACCATCTCGGGAACCTTCTCCTCCTCGTTGTCCGTCGGCGGCGGATCGGGATAGGTGAAGGTCAGCTTGTCGTCCGCGACGGTCACTTTGACGGTTCCGCCCTTGGCGAGCTTGCCGAACAGCAGTTCCTCGGCCAGCGGCTTCTTGATGTTCTCCTGGATGACGCGGCCGAGCGGCCGGGCGCCGTAGAGGGGATCGTAGCCCTTCCGGCCGAGCCATTCCCGGGCCTCGTCGGTCAGCTCGATCGTCACGCCGCGATCCGTGAGCTGAGCCTCCAGCTGGATGACGAACTTGTCGACGACCTGGCCGATGATCTCCGGCGACAGCGCGGAGAACGGGATGATGGCGTCCAGGCGGTTGCGGAACTCCGGCGTGAACATGCGGTTGATCGCCTCCATGTCCTCGCCGACCCGCGCCGCCCGCTCGAACCCGATCGCCGGCTTCGCCATGTCGGAGGCGCCCGCGTTCGTGGTCATGATCAGGATCACGTTGCGGAAATCGACCGTCTTGCCGTTGTGGTCGGTCAGCTTGCCGTGGTCCATCACCTGCAGCAGGATGTTGAACAGGTCCGGGTGGGCCTTCTCGATCTCGTCGAGCAGCAGGACCGCGTGCGGGTGCTGGTCGATCGCGTCGGTCAGCAGGCCGCCCTGGTCGAACCCGACATAGCCCGGGGGGGCGCCGATCAGGCGCGACACGGTATGCCGCTCCATGTACTCGGACATGTCGAAGCGGATCAGCTCGATCCCCAGCGTCATGCTGAGCTGGCGCGCCGCCTCGGTCTTGCCGACGCCGGTCGGACCGCTGAACAGGTAGTTGCCGATCGGCTTCTCCGGATCGCGCAGGCCGGCGCGGGCCAGCTTGATCGCCGAGGACAGGGCCTCGATCGCCTTGTCCTGGCCGAACACCATGGTGCGCAGGTCGCGCTCCAGGTTCAGCAGCACCTCGCGGTCGTCGCGCGACACGCTCTTGGGCGGGATCCGGGCGATCTTCGCGACCACCGCCTCCACGTCCTTGACCGAGATGGTCTTCTTCCGCCGCGACTCCGGCACCAGCATCTGCGCGGCGCCGACCTCGTCGATGATGTCGATCGCCTTGTCCGGCAGCTTGCGGTCGCCGATGTAGCGGGCCGACAGCTCGACCGCCGAGCGGATCGCCTCGTTGGTGTAGCGGATCCGGTGGTACTTCTCGTAGTAGGGCTTCAGGCCCCGCAGGATCTTGACCGCGTCCTCGATCGACGGCTCGTTGACGTCGATCTTCTGGAAGCGCCGGACCAGCGCCCGGTCCTTCTCGAAGTAGTTCCGGTATTCCTTGTAGGTGGTCGACCCGACGCACCGCAGCGCGCCGCTGGCGAGCGCCGGCTTCAGCAGGTTCGACGCGTCCATCGCACCGCCCGAGGTGGCGCCGGCGCCGATCACCGTGTGGATCTCGTCGATGAAGAGGATGGCGCCTTCCATCGCCTCCAGCTCGGACAGGACCGCCTTCAGCCGCTCCTCGAAGTCGCCGCGGTACCGGGTGCCGGCCAGCAGCGAGCCCATGTCGAGCGAGAAGATGGTCGCGTTCTCCAGGACGTCCGGCACTTCGCCGTGGACGATCCGGCGGGCCAGGCCCTCGGCGATGGCGGTCTTGCCGACGCCGGGATCACCCACGTAGAGCGGGTTGTTCTTCGAGCGGCGGCACAGGATCTGGATGGTCCGCTCGACCTCCTGCTCCCGCCCGATCAGCGGATCGATCTTCCCGCTGGCGGCCTTCTTGTTGAGGTTGACGCAATATGCCTCGAGAGCTTCAGTGCCTTTCTTCACGACCTTCTCCGCCGCAGCGTCGTCGTCAGCTCCCGATACCCGCTTCGTCTCGTTGCGGCCCGGCGCCTTCGCGATCCCGTGAGAAATATAGTTCACCGCGTCGAACCGGGTCATTTCCTGCTCCTGCAGGTAATAGACCGCATGGCTCTCGCGTTCAGAGAACAGCGCAACCAGCACATTCGCTCCGGTCACTTCCTCACGGCCGGAACTTTGTACGTGGATCGCCGCCCGCTGCAGCACCCGCTGGAAGCCGGCAGTCGGCTTCGCGTCCTCGGGACGGTTGGTGATCAGGTTGGAGAGCTCGTTGTCGAGGTATTCGCCAAGCTCCGAGCGCAGCTTGTCGAGGTTCACGCCGCACGCCCGCAGGACGGCTACAGCATCCTGGTCTTCCGTGAGCGCGAGCAGGAGATGCTCAAGCGTGGCGTATTCGTGACGGCGCTCGTTGGCGTAGGCTAGGGCTCGGTGCAGCGATTGCTCGAGATTACGCGAGAGCATGCCGGGCTAATCCTTCTCCAGGGTGCATTGCAAAGGATGCTGGTGTTGGCGGGCAAAGTCCATCACCTGGGTAACCTTCGTTTCGGCTACCTCGTAGGTGAAAACTCCGCAGATGCCGACGCCACGCCGATGCACGTGCAACATGATGCGCGTGGCTTCCTCGCGGTTCTTGTTGAAGAATCGCTCCAACACCAGAACGACGAACTCCATCGGAGTATAGTCGTCGTTCAGCATTAGAACTTTGTACATAGAGGGTTTCTTCGTCTTGGGCTTGGCCTTGACGACCACTCCCGTCACGGTCCCCTCGTCCCCGTGCTTGTCGCTGTCGGCCATGGGCAAATTTAGCAATCATCGCGATGGACATCCTCCGACAATCATATGAGATTTCCGGACGCGCTTGGAAGAGGCGTCTTGTGCCAAATCCACATCGGGGGGAAGGATTCCCGAGAATTGATCCCAGGCGGCCGACTTCGCGCAATAATCGAAATGCCCCGTCCTCCGAAACGGGCATACCGGACCGATCGTTCCAAACGCGGAATTTCCGAACACCGGAGTCACGAACGGCAACGGCCCGGCGGTCACTCTGGACCGCCGGGCCGTCTGCGCTTCGGCTCTGCCGGGACGGCGCGGCGCCGCGGCGCCGCGCCGTCCCGAAGATGTTCCCGCGTTACGCCGCCAGCGGCTTGCCCAGCTTCTCGATGGTGGCGTTGAGGCGCGCATTGATCGGCTGGAACGCCTCGTTGGCGACCTTGACCGACAGCTCGGACAGCTTGGCGCTTTCGGCCAGCGCGGTGTCGAGCGTGGACTTGGTGTAGCTGGACTGCAGGTCGACCAGGTCGCGGACGGTCTTGACGCTCATCGCGGCCTTGCCGGCGGCGGCGCCGCTCTCCAGCGAGGACTGGGAGTAGGCCAGCGCGCGCTTGCCCAGTTCCTCGAAGCCCTTCGCGAGGACGGTGCCGGCCTGGATCAGGGCGTCGACGTTCGCCTTGCTGAAGGTGGCGTATTCCTCGTAGCCTTTGACGATCTGGGCGGCCGCCTTCTCCATCTGCTCCTTGGAAACGGTCGCGAACTGCTCGTAAGTCGGGGTCGTGGACATCTGGACTTCCTTTCGGTTGGTCGCCGCCACCAACTCCGTCGGAGGGTCGCGGCTGGGTTTCGCATATGCGCGCGCCAGGCCTCTGAACTTTCATGCTGCAGTGCAGCAATGCGCTTACTATAGGCATTTTCCCGACGCCGTCAACGATTTTTGTGCACTGCACAATGAGCTTTGGGAAAGCGTTTCCGCATCATTAACGGGGTGTTCACCAACTCCCGCCATGGTCGGCGGCAGGGCCGGGACCGCGCTTGTGGCGGAACCGCCGGCGTGACAGGATGTGTCGCCTTTTCGCCTTTGGATTTACCGGAAATGACCTACTGCCTCGGCATCAAGATCCGCGATGGCCTGATCGGCCTGTCCGACGGCCGCATCACCAGCGGTTCCCAGCTTTCAGCGGCCCGCAAGGTCACGATCATGGGATCGGGAAGCCACCGGTTCTTCATCATGAACTCGGGCCTGCGCAGCGTGCGCGACAAGACGCTGGCCTATCTCCGCCGGGACATGACCAAGCGCCCGACCGAAAGCTTCTCGAGCATGCTCGACGCGGTCGGCGCCTTCACGACCTGTCTGCGGCAAGTCGCCGCGGAGGACAAGGAGGCCCTGGAGGCCAGCAAGCTGCACTTCAACCTGCACGCCATCATCGGCGGCCGCCTGTCCGACGACCGCGAGCCGACCATGTTCCTGGTCTATCCCGAAGGCAACTGGATCGAGGTGGACGAGCGCACCCCCTATCTCTCCATCGGCGCCACCGCCTATGGCAAGCCGATCCTGGACCGGGCGCTGCGCTACGACACCTCCATGCAGACGGCGCTGAAGCTGGCGTACCTGTCCTTCGACTCGACCCGCTTCAGCTCGGCCGACGTCGGTTTCCCGATCGACATGGTGACCATGACGAACGGCGACGGCAACTGGCGCCAGACCCAGTACGACTATGACGATCTGGTCGACCAGCGCCAGTGGTGGAACCGCAACCTGACCGACCTGGCCCAGCGCATGCCGGACGGCCCCTGGATCGACAAGCTGATGCCCGCCGCGCAACCGACGCTGGCGGTGGTCGGCGGGGAAGACCGGGAATAGGCCGCTCCGCCGGTCACCGTCCCGGCCCGTCGATGATCTCGAGCCGCTCGGCGGGGTTGGAGAAGGCGGTCAGGAAATAGGCGCCGTCGTGGCAGCCGCTGGCCAGCCAGAGCACGCCGCCCGGCTTCGTCCGGAATCCTCGCAGCGGCGTGTCGAAGACGCCGTTGTCGGCGAGGCTGCGGGTCAGCCAATCGAACTGCTCGGGCGACAGCCTGATGCGGGCGGCGGCGCCTTCGCCGGTGCCCAGCGCCTCTTCGGGTTGGCGCCGCGACAGGTCGGCCGCGGGTATCTCGCGCGCTTCCACCACGGCGCCGCCGGGGCGGCCGGAGCGCCCGTCGTCGCCTTCCCCATGCACCTCGTAGGTCCTGAGCCGGGCGCTCGACCGCGCATTGTGGATCAGGCGGTAGCGGTCGGGAGCCTCGGCGGAGCACTGGGCCCGCAGATCCTCCCCGTTCACGTAGCTGAACCAGGTGAGCTTGCGCACGCCCGCATCCTCGGCCGGGCCGAGCGAGGCGCACCCGGTCAGGGCTTGACCGAGCAGGAGGAGAGCCGCCGCGGCGGCCGGACCGAACGGTGTCAGGCGCATGACGGACAATATACCACCCACCGCCGGGACGGACGATAGAAGCACCCGACAATCTTCCGGTGCGTCACTGCCTCATCCTTTAGGGATCAGGGTCGGAAGACCACAGTCGCGCCCGTTTAACGAAAGGACGGTAGACATTGATTCAACACGAACTTACCATCCGGCCAAAGATTTGTTCAGAAGGTGTATTGGGGGCTCCGCCGTGTCAAATCCGTCCCGCCGACCGGGCTTTCTCGCCACGATCATCCTGGCCCTGTCGCTCCTTCTCATAGGCTCCCTGGCGGACCCGGCACTGGCCCAATCGAAATACGCCTCCATCGTGATCGATGCCGGCAACGGGGAGGTCCTGTACCGGGCCAATGCCGACGATCCCAAGTACCCGGCGTCGCTGACCAAGATGATGACCCTCTACCTGACCTTCGAGGCGCTGCAGAAGAAGCGGATCAAGCTCGGTCAGAGCCTGACGGTATCCCGCAAGGCGGCGTCGCAGCCGCCGACCAAGCTGGACCTCAAGCCCGGCCAGCGGATCAAGGTCGAGCACGCGATCCTGGCGCTGGTGACGAAGTCGGCGAACGATGCCGCCATGGTCCTGGCGGAGGGAGTCGGCGGCTCCGAAAGCCGTTTCGCCACGATGATGACCCGGAAGGCGCGCCAGCTCGGCATGTCGCGGACGACCTTCCGGAATCCGCACGGCCTGCCCGACGAGCGGCAGGTCTCGACCGCGCGCGACCTCGCCATCCTGGCCTCGGCGCTGATCCGCGACTATCCGAAATACTACCCCTATTTCAGCCGGGCCAGCTTCACCTATCGCGGCGTCGAGCACCCCAACCACAACCGCCTCATGGGCGTCTACAAGGGCATGGACGGGCTGAAGACCGGCTATATCCGGGCATCGGGCTTCAATCTGGCGGCATCGGCGGTGCGCCAGGGCCGGCGCCTGATCGCGGTGGTCATGGGCGGCGATACGCCGGCATGGCGCGACGCCCATCTGGCCGAACTGCTCGACCAGGGTTTCGCCACGCCGCGCACGCCCGCGCCGCTGGTCGCCTCGCTCCGCGCGCCCGCCCGCCCGGACCGCAAGCCGGATATCGCCGGCGGCGACGTCGAGGTCGCCAGCCTGGAGGAGGTCGTCGACAGTTCCGACCTGGCGACGCTGGCCGCAACCTTGAGCCCGCCGCTCGGCGCGGGCGGCAGCGCCATCGCGTCGGAGACCGGCGTCTGGGGCGTGCAGGTCGGCGCCTTCAGCGACGCCCGCGCCGGCCGCAAGGCGCTCGACTCGGTGAGCCGCCGGCTGCCCTCGCTCCTGTCCCGGGCCTATCCTCAGATGATCCAAGTGACGACCGGTTCCGGCCGGCTGTTCCGCGCCCGCCTGATGGGCCTGGACGAGACGACCGCGCGGAACGTCTGCGCCAGCCTGGAACGGGCGGGCGACGCCTGCATCATGGTGGCGCCCCAGGGTCTGTGAGGTCCCTGGGGGCGCCTGTCCGCCGACGGGCGCAGTGCGCCGGATCCTCGCCCTCCGCGCCTGGTCAGTCCACGGTGCCTGGCACCGGCGTGTTGAGCAACTGCTGTTCCCAAAGGAAAGCGATGCCGCTTCCGGCGGCATGCTGCACGAGCACCTCCGAAAGCTCGGCGGCATGCTCCGTGCGGGCCCAGTCACGCTGCCATTCCGACGCCACCGCCAGCCAAGTCATCATGTTCGCGCCGGCCGCGATCATGCGTCGGATCGCGACTTCGTGGGCTTCGGTCGAAACGCCTCCGGATGCATCGGTGACGACCGTCACGTCCCAACCCTCGCCAAGAGCCTGGATCGTCGGCATCGCGACGCAGATCTCGGTCCAGAGGCCGGCGATGATGAGTTGCTTGCGACCGGTAGACTTGACCGCGTCCACGACCTTCCTGTCCTCCCAGGTGTTGATGAAGGTCCGATCGATCACCTCCTGGCCAGGGAACACGTCAGTGATCTGAGGGAAGATCAGGCCGCCCCTGTCGGCGATCACGCTTGTCAGGATCGTGGGTACGCCGAAGGCTTTGGCGACCTTCGCCAGCGCCGCCGTATTGTTGACCACCATCTGCGGCTCGTGGCTGTTCACGTTCGCAAGCTGGTAAGGCTGGTGATCGATCAGAACGAGGACCGAGTCTTCGGGACGAAGAAGCGAACCAAGGCCATTCCGAAAAGTCATTGCGACTTCCTTTCCTGCCGATCGAACGGCATCGGGTTTGCGGGAGACATCCGCCGGGAGCGACTGCCCGCCCGCAATTAACCGTTCCCTCCGGCGATTCGATAGTGCCATGGTCGGGAAAGCTGTGTCGCAGTTTGGGGAACGCCGAAGTGGACATCGAAGATCTGCAGACATTCGTCGCCGTCGCCGATGCCGGCGGGGTATCCGCCGCCGCGCGCCGGCTCGGCGTTTCCAAATCGGTCGTGAGCCGGCGGCTCTTTCGGATCGAAGCGGAACTCGGCATCCAGCTTCTCGCACGGACGACCCGCGGTGCCGCCCTGACGGAAGCCGGCGTCACGTTTCGGGACCATGCGGCCCGGGCCAGCGCCGAGATGGACACCGCCAGAGAGGCGATTCTTCCCGATGGCGATCTGCGCGGCCGCCTGCGCATCGCCATGCCGTTTTCCTTCGGGCCGACCCATTTCGCACCCGTGATCGCGGAGATGGCAAAACGTCATCCGCGGCTGCACATCCATTCATCCTACAGCGACCGTTTCGTCGATCTCATCGCGGAGGGCTTCGATTGCGCCATCCGGGTCGGCTATCTTCAGGACTCCAACCTGATCGCAAAACGCGTCGGGCCGATCTACGGAAAGCTTCTGGCAAGCCCGGCTTACATCAAGTTGCACGGCGCTCCTGAGACGCCCGAACAGGTTCTCAACCACCCGGCGCTCATGCAGGGGGTGGAAACCTGGCAGTTCACGGATGGCGACGGGATCATCACGGTTCAGCCGCAGGGCAGCTTCAAGGCGGACAACGCGACGGCGCTTGCCGCAGCCGCCGTTGCGGGGCTGGGGATCGCCTGGCTTCCCGATTGCATCACGTACGGCCACGTCGTCTCGGGCGCACTCGTGCCGATCATGACGGGCTATCCACCGCCCCCGGCGGCCGCCTATGTCGTCCGTCCGCCCGGCCAGCATCCCGCCCGGAAGATACGGGTCCTCACCGAGATGATGACCGAGTATTTCAAACGGAACCCGGACCTTTGGGGTCTCGACTCCTGAGCCGGGAAAGGTGCGCAGCAGGCAGGTTCGACGGGGCTGGCTGGGCATTCCGTTCGCCGCGGAACAGCCCGGCCGGCCACGCATGCTCCCAACCGAACCTAAAGCGGTCCCCGATCAGGTTGAACCGCTCCGGTCCTCGCAGCCGGCCGTTCCACTCGCCGCACCGTGTTGCGCCATGGGCGCAACCTACGGCTCGATGCAGGGCGGAGGTGACGCGGGCCGACGATCTTAGGTTGCACCCATGGCGCAACGCATCGGATCAGCTGTCTCGGGCGGATGGACCTGATCGGGGACAGCTCCAAGCCAGTTCGCCCGCCAGCACGGCGCCCCGCGACGCCATGACATACAGGCCCATGTGGTGGGTTTCCGCCTGGGGATGGGCCGCCGTGTCGGGCAGGCCCAGGTCCCGGGCGACGGCCAGGGGAAGGTCGTAGGTGGCGCATCCCGGTTCGTAGACCACGATGTCCTCCAGATCGCCCGCCATGCCGTGGTTGCGCGCCGACAGCAGGGTCAGCACGAAATCCATCACGCAGATGTCGGTGCAGATGCCGACCGCCAGCACCGCCTTCAGCCGGTTTCCCGTGATCCAGTCCAGCAGGCGGTTGCGGCCGTCCGGCCCGATGGCTCCGATGAAGCCGTTGATGCAGTCCTTCCGGATCAGTGTCGCGGCGGGGGAATCGGCAAGCCATTCCAGTTCGCCGACGAGGTTCTCCTGGCCGGTGCCGATCTCGCAGTGGGGAGGATAAGGCGGCTCGGGCTTGCCCGGGACATGGGTGTCGAGGAAGGCCAGGGTCGGCCACCCCTCCGCCTCGAACCGGCGCGCCAGCCCGACGGTCTCGGTCACCATCCTGTCCACCTGGGCATTGGGAGAGGCCGGGGCCAGGGGGCCGCATCCGACGGTGCAGAATCCGTGGACCTCGTCGACGATGACCAGGCCGGTCGGCTTGGAGGCCGGGTCGAACCGGCCGAGCGCTATGGGAAGCGTCTGAAGGAAGAGGGTGTCCGGCATGGCGATGGTCCTTGATCACCGTAGGTCGGATGGAGCGAAGCGGCATCCGACAGAGCCGGTGCGTGGATGTCGGGTGCCGCTTCGCTCTACCTGACCTACAGGATACGGCAAACTTCGGAAGATCAGAAGTCCGCCGGGGCCGAGATGCCGCTGGCGCCGAGCTGTTCGACCAGCAAGGCCTTCAGCCGCTCCAGCCCTTCGGGGCTGAACGCCTCGCAGCGGGCGACCAGCACGTCCTGGGTGTTGGAGGCGCGCAGCAGCCACCAGCCGTCCTCGGTGTTGACCCGGACGCCGTCGATGTCGTTGACCGTGGCCCCGCTCGCCGCCAAGCGCGCCTTGACCTCCTTCACGACGGCGAACTTGCGCTCCTCGTCGGTCTGGAAGCGGACTTCCGGCGTGTTGAACACCTGCGGCAGCACGTCCCGGAGCTCGGCCAGCGTCTTGTCCGACTTGGCGACCAGGGCCACCAGGCGAATGCCGCAATAGAGGGCGTCGTCGAAGCCGTACCACTTGTCGGCGAAGAAGATATGGCCGCTCATCTCGCCGGCCAGCGGCGAGCCCGTCTCCGCCATCTTGGCCTTGAGCAGCGAATGGCCGGTCTTCCACATCAGCGGCTTGCCGCCCAGGCGCTCGATCTCGTCGAACAGGGTCTGGCTGGCCTTGACGTCGGCGATGATGGTGCCGCCGGGATGGGTCTTCAGCACCTCGGAGGCATAGATCGCGACGAGCTGGTCGCCCCAGACGATCCGCCCGCCGGCATCGACCGCGCCGATCCGGTCGCCGTCGCCGTCGAAGGCGATACCCAGGTCGCACTTGTGCTCGGCCACCGCCTGCTGGAGGTCCACCAGGTTCTCCGGCATGGTCGGGTCCGGATGGTGGTTCGGGAAGTTGCCGTCGATGTCTTCGAACAGCAGGATGTGCTTGCCCGGCAGCCTGGCCGTCAGCCGCTTCAGGATCTCGCCGGCGGCGCCGTTGCCGGCATCCCAGGCGACGGTCAGGTCGCGGGCGCCGTCGTAGTCCTTCAGCAGGCGCTCGACATAGGCGTCGCGGATGTCGATCTTCTCCGCCCGTCCCTCGCCCACGGCGTAGTCGCCCTTGGCCGCGATCTCGCCCAGCTCCAGGATGGCCTGGCCGTAGACCGGGGCCTTGCCCATCATCATCTTGAAGCCGTTGTAGTCCGGCGGGTTGTGCGACCCGGTGATCATGACGCCGGCCGAGGCCCCGCGGTCGCGGACCGCGAAATAGAGCATCGGGGTCGGGCCGAGGCCGATCCGCTCGACATGCAGGCCGGTCGAGACCAGTCCCTCGACCAGGGCCGCCTCCAGTTCCACGGAGCTGAGCCGGCCGTCATAGCCGACGCAGACCCGGTCGCCGCCGCCCCTGACCACCACGGTGCCGAAGCTGCGCCCGATCGCCCGGGCATCGGCGGCGGTCAGGGTCTTGCCGACGATGCCGCGGATATCGTACTCGCGCAGGACGGTGCCGTGGAACTTGTGGGTTTCAGTCATGACTCGAGAACCTTCTCGCGCAGTTCGCGATTGTTGATGCGGAAACGCGAGGGGCGCCCGACGCAGGTATAGGCGAACCCGGCCATTTCCATGTCATCCGGATTGTAGACATTGCGAAGATCTACCATAACCGGAGTTTTCATCAACTCCCGCACGCGCTTAAGGTCTAGCACGCGGAACTCGTTCCACTCCGTGAGGAGTGCCACGGCCGAAGCCCCCTCCAGGGTCTCGTATGCGTCGCCGCACCAGGTGACGCCGGGCAGCAGCTTCTCGGCCTCGTGCCGTCCGGCCGGATCGAAGGCCCGGATCACGGCGCCCTTCTCCTGCAGGGCCGGGACGATGTCCAGCGAGGGGCTGTCGCGCATGTCGTCGGTGTTCGGCTTGAAGGTGACGCCGAGCACGGCGATCGTCTTGCCGTCCACGTCGCCGCCGCAGGCCTCGACGATCCGGTCGGCCATGGATTGCTTGCGCTTGGTGTTGATGTCCACCACCGTCTCGACGATCCGCAGCGGCGAGCCGTAATCCTGGGCGGTGCGGACGAGGGCCAGCGTGTCCTTCGGGAAGCACGACCCGCCGTAGCCGGGACCCGGATGCAGGAACTTCTTGCCGATCCGTCCGTCCAGACCGATGCCCTTGGCGACGTCGTGGACGTCGGCCCCGACCTTCTCGCACAGGTCGGCGATCTCGTTGATGAAGGTGATCTTGGTCGCCAGGAAGGTGTTCGCCGCGTACTTGATCAGCTCGGCGGTCTCCAGGCTGGTCATCACGATCGGAGTCTCGATCAGGTAGAGCGGCCGGTACAGGGCGCGCATCACCGCGCGGGCGCGGTCGCTGTCGGTCCCGATCACGACCCGGTCCGGCCGCAGGAAGTCGCCGATGGCCGACCCCTCGCGCAGGAACTCGGGGTTGGACGCCACTCCGAATTCGACGTCGGGGCGGGTCTTGCGGACGATGCGCGCGACTTCGCGCCCGGTGCCGACCGGCACCGTGGACTTGGTCACGATGACCGTATAGTCGTTGATGCCGCGGGCGATCTCCTCGGCGGCGGCGTAGACGTAGCTGAGGTCGGCATGTCCGTCGCCGCGGCGGGAAGGCGTGCCGACCGCGATGAACACCGCGTCGGCGTCGGCTACCGAACCGGCCAGGTCAAGGCTGAAGGACAGCCGCCCGGCCTTGACGTTCTTCGCGACCAGATCGTCGAGGCCCGGTTCGTAGATCGGAATTTCGCCGCGGTTCAGCCGGTCGATCTTGCCCGCGTCCTTGTCGACGCACACGACGTTGACGCCGAACTCGGAAAAACAGGCGCCGGAAACCAAGCCGACATAGCCTGTTCCGATCATTGCGATACGCATGGGCCGTGCCCTCTATCTCAATATTTCAACGTGAATGCCGGCCGCGGAGCGGCCGGATTACCTGGGTGGCCGGGGTATATACCGGATCAGATCAGCTTGGCGATGGCCTCGCGGACCAGGTGCCCGATGTCGGGACGCTCCAGCGCGAACGCCAGGTTGGCTTCCAGGAAGCCGACGCGGTCGCCGCAATCGTACCGGGTGCCCTCGAACCGCAGGCCGTGGAACGGCTGGTTCCCGATCAGGCGCGCCATGCTGTCGGTCAGCTGGATCTCGTTTCCGGCGCCGCGCTCCTGGCGGTCGAGATGGCCGAAGACCTCCGGCTGGAGGATGTAGCGGCCGATGATCGACAGGGTGGACGGCGCGACCTCGGGCTTCGGCTTCTCGACCAGGCCCTTCACCGCGGCCAGCCGGCCGTCGTCGGACGCCACGTCCAGGATGCCGTATCGGTTGGTGTGCTCGCGCGGCACGTCCACGACCGCGACGATGTTGCCGCCGACGTCGTCATAGGCCTCGACCATCTGCTTGAGGCAGGGGGTGCCGGCCAGCACGACGTCGTCGGGGAGCAGGACCGCGAAGGGCTCGTCGCCGACCAGCTTGCGCGCGCACCAGACCGCGTGGCCGAGGCCGAGCGGCTGCTGCTGGCGGGTGTAGAAGAGCTTGCCCGAACCGATCTCCGTCGCCTTGACCGACTCGAGCGCATCGAGCTTGCCCCGGGTTTCCAGGACCTTGTTGAGATCGCCATTGATGTCGAAATGGTCTTCGATCGCCGATTTGCCCTGGCTGGTCACGAAGATGATGTCTTCGATGCCGGCGGCGCGAGCTTCCTCGACGGCGTGCTGGATCAGCGGCTTGTCGACCAGGGGCAGCATCTCCTTGGGAATGGCCTTGGTCGCGGGCAGGAACCGGGTGCCCAGTCCGGCAACCGGGAAAACCGCTTTACGCACTGCTTTACGCATGGGTGTCTCTTTTCGCTACGCGTGGAATGATGGGAAGAACCCGAAGCGGCACTTTACGACTTGAATTTTCTGCCACAAGCGTGTGCTGCGGCGCAACCCACGCTTTACGAGCGTAAGAGCAGATCTTTGGCCTGATTGATCTTGGCCGCGAGATATGTCGACCCGCCCTGATCGGGGTGCATCTTCAGCATAAGTCTTCTGTGGGCATCCTTTATTTCGCCCTCGCTTGCGCCGGGCTGAAGGCCTAATACCTCATATGCTTCCTCGCGCGTCATGGCGCCGCCGGTACCGCGTGAACCCGCGGACCCGCCCCCGTGTTCCCCGGCGCCCGGAGCGCCGGCTCGCCAGTCCTCCTCCCGCGTCCTATCGAGATAGGCTTCCAGGATCGCGGCGGACTGCGAATCGGCATCCCGGCATTCCCGGAGGAGGTCCAGCAGTTCCTCCAGCCCCAGATCGTCCAGCATCCTGCCCTGGAACCGGCCGCGCAGCACCTCCCCGCCCATCCGGCCGCTGTCATGGTCGAGCCGCATCCGCAGGAACGAGGTCTCTATGGTCGAGCTCTGCCCCTCGCTGGGGCCGGCCGCCGCCTTCACGCGGTTCATCAGGGCGCGCCAGCGGAGCACCATCGGCAGGACGAAGGCGGCGACCGCCATGGCCGTGCCGAGGCGCCCGGTGATCGCCAGGAAGACCACCACGACTACCGTGACGCCGATCGTCGTGTATTTCACGCCCTTCGCGAGGCTCTTCGGGTCCGCGTTCACGAAGGCCTGCGCCAGCAGGTAGAAACCCACCAGAAGCGCGATGCCGAGCAGGAACAGCGGGAACATCTGGGCTTCGCGTCCCTACCTGTTGCCGACCTGGTGGGAGAGCAGGCGCACCACATCCCCCTTGCCCCGGCTGTAGTCGGCCAGCGCCGGCCGGCCGCCGGCGGCGAACACCGCCACGGCGCTCAGAAGTTCCTTGAGCTGCTGGGCGCTGGAGGCGTCGAACGGGCAATAGGCGCCGCCGCTCAGCCGGGCGATCTGCTCGAAGGCGCGCCGGGCGATCGGCTCGCCGCCCTCGTGGAACATGAACACCGGGACGCCGAGCAGCCCCAGTTCCCCGGCATGGTGGCAGAGCCTGTCGACCTCCTCCTCCATGCAGTCGCCGACGAACACGACGGCATCGACCTTCTCGCGCCGGCTCTCCTTCAAGGCATGGTTCAGCACCCGGTCGATCTGGGTCTGGCCGCCCAGGCAGGTGACCGACGTCATCCGCTTCAGCAGGTCCTTGGCGTTGCCGACCCACGGGCTCGCCTGGCACTGGCGGAAGCCGCGATAGAACACGAGCTGCACGTCCAGGCCGCCCAGCGCCGCCGTCGCCTCGAACATCTCCGCCTGGATCTGGCACGCCCTGTCCCACGACGGCTGCCGGCTGGCGGTCGCGTCCATGGCGAACATCAGGCGACCGCGCCGGCCGGACTGCCTGAGGTTCGGCGTCGCCGCCACTTTCCGCAGGAAGGCATCCACGTCGGACTGGCTGGACTTGGTGGTCGGCAGTGTCTTGTCGTCGTCTGCCATGGCGGCCCGTATCTCCTGTCTATGGGAAACCGAGGGCGTGCGTCCCATAAACGGAAATGGAACCGGATTCGTGCTGTTTCCAGAGCCCACTCTTTCGGGGATACGGGACTGGACGCTCACCCCGCCCGCAGCCACACCGCCGTGTCGTGGAACACCGCCCCGCCGAGCGGGCGCCCGGGGTCGGCGCCGGTCAGCACGTTGATCCCGCGTCCCTCGACGAAGCAGTCGTTGGGCCAGATCCCCTCGACCACGACCACCCCGGGCTGGAGCCCATCGAACGGCCTGACATGGACCAGCACGCTGCCCCGGCGGTTGCCGATCCGGACCAGCCCGCCGTCGGCCAGCCCCAGGCCGGCGCAGTCCTCGGGATGGACCAGGGCTGTCGGCCGCCCCTCGCGCTTCCGGGCGCTCGGCGTCTCGGTGAAGCTGCTGTTGAGGAACTGGCGGGCCGGCGGGGCGACCAGCCGGTAGGGATGCTCGTCCGTCGCGGCTTCGATCACGTCGAAATGATCGGGCAGCGGCGGCATGTCGGCATGGTTCGGACCGACCCGAGACCAGTCCGGCTTGAAGTGGAAGCGCCGGTCCGGCGTGCCGAACCCGTCGAGGAAATGGCTGTCCGTCTCGGCGATGCAGTCGTGCCAGCGCCGGTCGCGCAGCGTGGCCGCGTCGGGCCAGCCGGACGCCTTCAGGGTGGCGTCGACCAGTTCCCATGCGGTCATGCCGAAGCCGGGATGCTCCGCCCCCAGGCGCCTGGCGAGGCCGCGGATGACCTCGTGGTTCTCCCGGCACGCTCCGGGCGGATCGATCTGCCTGGCCCCGACCTGGAGATGCATCTGGCCTCCGGCGGTATAGAGGTCGTCATGCTCCAGCATCATGGTCGCGGGCAGGACGATGTCCGCCAGCCGGGCGGTGTCGGTCATGAACTGCTCGTGGACGCAGACGAAGAGGTCGTCGCGCAGCAGGCCGGCGCGCACCTTCTCGCTCTCCGGCGCGACGGTCGCCGGGTTGGTGTTCTGGATCAGCATCGCGTGGACCTGCGGCCCGGCGCCCAGCGCGTCCCGCTCCCCGACCAGCACCGGCCCGATCCTGGACATGTCGAGCACCCGGACCCCCGGGTCGAGGCGGTCGCGCCCCTCGATCAGCGTCTTGTCCAGGCGGTAGATCGCCGAATTGCTGTAGAGCGCCCCGCCGCCCTCGTGCGCCCAGGCGCCGGTGACGACGGGCAGGCAGCTCACCGCGTGCATCTGGGCGGATCCGTTGCGGCTGCGCGAGAAGCCGTAGCCGAGCCGGAGGAAGCTTCGCTTGGTGGAGCCGTAGAGCCTGGCGAAGGCGACGATCGCCTCCTCGTCGAGGCCTGTGATGGCGGACGCCCAGGCCGGCGTGCGCGTCTCCAGATGCCTTTCCAGCTCGTCCGGCGCGTCGGCGTAGCGCGCCATGTAGTCCCGGTCGGCGTAGCCCTCCCGGAAAAGGACGTGCATGACCGCGCAGGCGAGCGCGCCGTCGGTGCCGGGGCGCGGCGCCAGGTGCAGGTCGGCGCGCTCCGCCGTGCCGGTGCGGTAGGGATCGACGACGACCAGCTTGGCTCCCCGCTCCTTCCGGGCGCGCGAGATCCAGCTCATGACGTTGACCTGGGTCGCCACGGGGTTGCCGCCCCAGACCACGATCAGGTCGGACAGGGCCATTTCGCGCGGGTCGGCGCCGCGCTTCACCCCGGTGCCGGCCAGCCAGCCGGCATCGGCCAGCGCCGTGCAGATCGTCGTCGCCTGGCGCGAATAGCCCATGACGTTGCGCAGCCGCTCGATGCCGTCGCGCTGAACATGTCCCATGGTGCCGGCGTAGTAATAGGGCCAGACGGCCTCGGGGCCGTGCTCGCGGGCGACGCGGGCGAACTGCTCGGCCACGATGTCGAGCGCCGCCTCGAACGGGATCTCCCGCCATTTCCCCTCGCCCTTGGCGCCCACGCGCTGGAGCGGCATGGTCAGCCGGTCGGGATGGTGGACCCGCTCGGCATAGCGGGAGACCTTCGCGCAGATCACGCCGTCGGTATAGCTGTTGTCCGGAGCGCCGCGCACCCGGCCGATGCGGTTCGGGGCGATCCGCTCGACTTCCAGCGCGCAGGTGCTGGGGCAATCGTGCGGGCAGACGGAAGGGACGAACGTAGAATCAGGCACCGGAACAACTTTCGATAAACAAGCCGCGGAGCGGTCTGGACGGATCGGCTGAGCCCAAATCTAGCCGTATCCGGAGGTCCCGGCAATGCGCCTTCCCCGGCGCCCTCCCCGGTGTGTTAACGTCCGGCAGCGAAATGTCGAATCGAGGAGTTCATGTTCGCCTGGGAACTGACCGTGGTCGTTCTGCTGATCGTGCTGAACGGTTTCTTCGCCATGTCCGAACTGGCCGTGGTATCCGCCCGGCGGGCAAGGCTTCAGCAGATGGCCGAGGCAGGCGACCGGGGAGCCCGGGCGGCGATGCGCCTGGTGGAGGACCCAAGCAAGTTCCTGTCGACGGTCCAGGTCGGCATCACCCTGATCGGCATCCTGGCGGGCGCCTACGGCGGCGCGACCCTCGCGGGATACCTGGCGGTGGAACTGCGCGGCATCCCGGCGATCCAACCCTATGCCGACGGCGTCTCGTTCGCCGTGGTCGTGGTGCTGATCACCTATCTGTCGCTGATCATCGGCGAGTTGGTGCCCAAACGCATCGCCCTGGTCAATGCCGAGCGGATCGCCGCCGTGGTTTCCCGGCCGATGGGCCTGATCGCGGCGCTCGGCGCGCCGCTGGTCTGGGTGCTGGGCGTCTCGACCAACCTGGTTCTCCGCCTGCTCCGCCTCAACCAGGTCAAGCAGGCCGAGGTGACCGAGGAGGAGGTCAAGTCGATGATCGCCGAAGGTGCGCGCACCGGCGTCTTCGACCCGGCCGAGCGCGAGATGATCGAGGGGGTGCTGCGGCTGGCGGACCGGAGCGTGCGGACGATCATGACCCCGCGGCCGGACGTCCACTGGCTCGACCTCGCCGATGGCGCCGAGGCCATCCGGCGGGAAATCGCCGAGAGCGGCCGTTCCCGCTTTCCCGTCAGCCGCGGCGACCTGGACGAGATCGTCGGGATCGTCAAGACCAAGGACCTGCTCGACCAGTTGTTGACCGGCCGGCCGCTCGACCTCCAGTCCTGCATCGAAAAGCCCCTGATCATCCATGACGGCACCAAGGTGCTGCGGGTGCTGGAACTGTTCAAGCAGACCGGCCAGCACATGGCGATCGTCGTCGACGAGTACGGCTCCGTCGAGGGCATCGCCACCGCCGCCGACATCCTGGAGACCATAGCCGGCGACTTCCCCGAGGCGGGCGAGGACGAGGCCGGTCTGGTGCGCCGGGAGGACGGGACATGGCTGGTGGACGGCATGCTTCCGATCGACGAGGCCGAGCACCGGCTGGGCCTGCGCGGACTGCGCGGCGACCGCGATTTCCACACGCTGGCCGGCTTCGTCATGGCCGAGCTGGGCCACGTGCCGAGCGCCGGCGAACATTTCTCCTGGCGCGGCAGCCGGTTCGAGGTGGTCGACATGGACGGCCGCCGGGTCGACAAGGTCCTGGTCACGACCCGGCCGGCGGACAAGGAGGACGACGGTCCGTCGATCTGACCGCCGGGGATCAGCCTCCCGCCCACCAGGAGCGGCCGGAATCCACCGCGGCGCGCACGGGCTTGACGATCCGCTCGACCTCCGCGGCGACCCGATCCTCGGGCACGCCGGGAAACAGGTCGCGATAGCACTGGCGCGCCAGCTCGGCGGCGGTCGCGTCGTCGGCCCTGAGGCTTCGCGCATTGGCGTAAGCCTCCGCCACCGCCACCTCGTCGTCGACACCGCCCGCCATTCGAAGCACTCCCCCGATCGATGGAGGATACAGTACCCCGAAGACACTTCGATATTAAACTAAATTTAGTTAGGAATTTCGGTTTAGGACGTTGGAACAGGACGCGGAACGATCGTCTCGATCGCCTCATGCCGCCCCGGCCGGGAGCCGGTGCCGACCTACCGCCAACGATACCGGGGCCGTCAGACCATGGAGGCGACGTCGGCTCCGCCGGTCGGATAGGCGAAGGGGGTCTCCGCGAGCCGGTCGGCGGTGATCCCGTGGCGGATGGCCAGCGCGAACAGGTTGATCACCTCGTCGGCATGGGGACCGACGAGATGGGCGCCCAGGATACTGCCGGTGCCCTCCTCCACCAGGACCTTGTGGCCGGAGCAGGGCTCGTTGAGCCGCCGGGCGCTGAACCAGTCGCCGGTGACGGCGTGGTTGACCCGGAAGCGCAGTCCCCGGCGCGCCGCCTCCTCCTCCTGCAGGCCGACGGACGCGAGCGGCGGCAGGGAGAAGACGACGCTCGGCATCCCGCCGTAATCCACCCGGCGCCCGGCCCGGCCGGTCAGGTTGGCGACCACCACCTCGGCATCGTGGCTGGCCTTGGGGGTCAGCGGCATGCCGGAGGCCGCCGCGTCGCCCGCGGCGAAGACGCGCGGGTTGGTGGCGCTGCGCAGATGGCCGTCGACTTCCACGCCGCGCTTGCCCGCGGCCACGTTCCCGGCCTCCAGGTCCAGCCCGCCCAGGTTCGGCACCCGTCCGGCCGCGTGGACGACCAGGTCGGCATCGAACCGGAGGCTCCGCCCTTCCTGGTCCGCATGGACGCGGTAGCCGTCGGCGGTCCGCTCCACCACCGTGACGGCGGTCCCGACCCGGACGTCCACCGGCAGGTCGTGGGTCCGCTCGACCAGCAGGTCCACCAGGTCGGGATCGAAACCGGCCAGCAGCCGCACGCCGCGCTGGAGCATGGTGACCTCGGCGCCGGCACGCACGGCGAGATGGGCGAACTCCATCGCGATGTAGCCGCCGCCGACCAGCGCGACGCGGCGGGGCAGCCGCTCCAGGTCCAGGAAGCCGTCGCTGTGCAGCAACAGGTCGGCACCCTCGATCGGCAGGTCCGCCGGCCTGGAGCCCGCCGCCAGCACGAAGTGCCCGGCCTGCAGCACGGCGTCGCCGACCGCCATGGCGTCGGGAGAGACGAAGCGGGCGGTGCCGTGCAGCATGACGATGCCGGCGTCCGCGAGGGAGGTTTCCTTGGACGGGGTCACCGGGTCGGTGAAACGCCGCTTGAAACCCATCATCGCGCGCCAGTCCGGCACCGCCGGCTCGGCGAAGATGCCGACCTCGCCCAGTTGCGCCATGGCCGCCACGGGCTCCGCCGCCGCGCGCAGCACCTTCTTGGGATCGCAACCCCGGAGCCGGCACGTCCCGCCATAGGGAAGCTCGTCGACGATGGCGACGTCGAGACCCGCCGCCCGGCACCCTTTCGCGATGGCCGTTCCGGCGACCCCGGTCCCGACCACGACGATGTCAAAGTTTCGGGTCATTTCGGTCCTCCCCAGGGCCGAGCGCCCTTCGATCAAACAGTGATGCCGTTCCGCGTCCTGCAACAACATGCCGGACGGAGACTTGTCATCATGCTTCCCGCGAGGGATATCAGGCGACCTGCTCCGTCCAGACAAGGAAACTCTTGAGGGTATGGGCCCCGAAGGTCGTAATCATCGCGACATCCGCGGCGTCGCGGCCCTTCGCGATGGGGATGCGGCCGATCCGCGGCTGGTTGTGGCGCGCGTCGAACATGTGCCAGCTTCCGTCCAGGTAGACCTCGAACCACGCGTTGAAATCCATCGGGAACGGCAGCGCCTCGATGCCGATGTCGCCCAGGTAGCCGTTGACGAACCGGGCCGGGATGTTCAGCGCGCGGCACAGCGCGATGGACAGGTGGGCATAGTCGCGGCACACGCCCCTTCGCTCGTCGAAGGTCTCAAGCGCCGTCCGGGTGTTGCGCGCGTGCCGATAGCCGAACTCGACCGCGCCGTTCACCCAGTCGCAGACCGCCTGCACCCGGTCCCAGCCCTCCGGCACGGAGCCGAACAGGTCCCAGGCGGCCTCGGACAGCAGGTCGGTCTCGCAATAGCGGCTGCCGAACAGGAAGGGCAGCACCTCGGGCGGCAGCCGGTCGACGCGGTGCCGGCGCGCGCCCGCGTTCCTCAGGTCGGGCACGCCGCTATCGCGCACCAGCCCGATGGAGCGGAAGGTGGTGACGCCGGGGCCGACCACGGCGCGGGAGCACCGGTTGCCGTAGACGTCGAGGAACTGCTCCACCGGGACCGCGGGAAACGTCTCCGCCACGTCGCGCTTCAGCAGGCTGCGTTCGCGGCTTGGGTGGACGCTCAGCAGGAGCAGGACCGTGGTCGGCCGGGCCACCTCGATGGAAAATTCATAACCGACCTTGATGACGATTCCGGGGTCGGTTCGCTCCATCCGAAATGGTGCAATGATGATCGACACGCGCCTTGACACTCCAAGCCAAATTCCGCGGACCTTATTATTGCCGATTGGTCGGGTCAAATGCCCGTGACGAATAGCTGGCTGCGGCATTTTGGGTAGATTGATTAAAAAGTTCGAACCATGCCGCCATTCTGTTCGTTACCCGTTATTGATGATCGGAACAGACGACGCCGGGACACTATGCCGCTCCATTTCCTCCTGACGGCTCTTCTTCTGCTGCCGCCCCTGCCGGCCCTGGCCCACGGGCTGACCGTGATCCCGCCGGAAGGGATCTGGTACGCGTGGTCCATCGATCCCCTGGTGCTGGTCCCGCTCGCCCTGACGCATTGGCTCTATGGGCGCGGAGTGGCGCGGATGTGGAGCCGAGCCGGAACCGGGCGGGGCGTTCCCCGCTGGCGGGCCGCCTGCTTCCTGACGGGGGAGCTCACGCTCGTGCTGGCGCTGGTATGGCCGTTCGACGCGGTGGGCGGCACGCTATTCTCGGCCCACATGGTCCAGCACATGCTGCTGATGGTGGTGGCCGCGCCGCTGCTGGTGCTGGGAACCCCGCTCGCCCCGATGATGCTGGCGCTGCCGGAGGGCTGGCGACCCGCCGCCGCCGGGATGGTGCGGAAGCTCCGGCCGGGGCGGTTCCTGACCCGGCCCTCGGTCGCGGCGGTGATCCAGGGCGTCGCCCTGTGGGCCTGGCACGCGCCGGCGCCGTTCCAGGCGGCGCTGTTGGACGACGCGATCCACACGGCCGAGCACGTCACCTTCATGGCGAGCGCGGTGCTGTTCTGGTGGAGCGTGCTGCATGCAGGCCGCGACGGACCCGGCGGCTACGGGGCCGCCGCGGCCTGGACGCTGGTGACCGTGATCCACGGCGGCATGCTGGGAGCCCTGCTGACCTTCGCCCGGACTCCGCTCTATCCGGCCTACGGCGATTCCGCCTCGCTCTGGGGGCTGACCGCGCTGGAGGACCAGCAGCTGGCCGGGCTGATCATGTGGGTCCCGACCGGCATCGTCCATCTGGGCGCCGGGCTATGGCTGATCGGGGCCTGGCTCTCGGCGGTCGAGCGCCGCAACGCAAACGTCACGGAACCGACCTGAGGCTGCGCTGTTGGGGACGGACGATCGCGGAGAGGGCAAGCCCCCGGCCCGCGAGACGAGTTCAACCCGGCAAAGGAGCACACCATGGCTGTCAAGACGATGCAGGACCTGATGATCGAGGAACTGCGCGACATCTATCATGCGGAAAAGCAGCTGACCCGCGCGCTCCCGAAGATGGCCCGGGCCGCGTCGAACGAGCAGCTCAAGCAGGCGTTCACGCAGCATCTCGAGGAGACCCGCGGCCAGATCGAGCGCCTGGAGCAGGTCTTCGAGAAGCTGGACACCCGGACCCGCGGCAAGCACTGCCACGCGATGGAAGGGCTGATCGAGGAGGCCAAGGAAGTCATGGAGATGGGCTTGGCGCCCGAGCTGCTCGACGTGGCCCTGATCGCCGCCGCCCAGAAGGTGGAGCATTACGAGATCGCCGGTTACGGCACGCTGCATGCCCTGGCCTCGGCTTCCGGCATGAAAGAGGTCGCCCAGCTCCTCGAAGAGACCCTCAACGAGGAAAAGAAGACCGACGAGCTGCTGAACAAGCTGGCGGTGGGCGACGTCAACAAGAAGGCCATGCAGGCCGCCGCCTGATCTTCCGGCACACCTGAAGACCACCCCGCCCCCTCCCGGGGCGGGGTTTTCGCTGCCCGCCTACTCCACGATTAGCTTTTCCAGGGTCTCCAGCCGGTCGGCCTCGGCCGGCGGCTTGTCCCAGCGGATGCGGGCGACGCGCGGGAAGCGCATGGCGACCCCGCTCTTGTGGCGCGTCGAGCGGTGGACGCTGTCGAACGCCACCTCCAGCACCAACCCCTGCTCGACCTCGCGCACCGGGCCGTAGCGCCGGGTCGTGTGGTTGCGCACCCAGCGGTCCAGCATCCCCAGTTCCTCGTCGGTGAAGCCGGAATAGGCCTTGCCGACCGGCACCAGCTCGTCGCCCTTCCAGGCGCCGAACGTATAGTCCGAATAGAAGGACGACCGCTTGCCGTGGCCGCGCTGGGCGTACATCAGCACGGTGTCCAGCGTCAGCGGCCCGCGCTTCCACTTGAACCACGGCCCCTTCGGCCGACCGGCGACATAGGGGCTGTCGAACCGCTTCAGCATCAGGCCTTCGATGGAGCTCTCCCGCGCGCCGTCGCGCAGCTCCGCCAGCTCGCCCCAGGTCGAGAAGGGCAGCATGGGCGACAGGTCCATGCGGCGCGGAAGCGTCCGGGCGTACCAGTCCTCCAGCCGGCGGCGCCGCTCGTCGAATCCCTGCTGCCGCAGATCCTCCGGCCCGTCGAACAGGATGTCGTAGAGCCGGACATGGGCGGGGAAGTCCAGCAGCATCCTGGCGGTCACGGTCTTGCGGTTGAGGCGCTGCTGAAGGTCGTTGAAGGGCGCCACGGCGCCGTCGCGCAGCACCAGCAGCTCGCCGTCCAGCACGGCGTCGAACGCCATCGCCTCCAGCATGTCGGGGAAGGCAGGGCCGATGTCGTCGCCGGTGCGCGAATAGATCCGGCATTCACCCCCTTTGGCGACGAGCTGCACCCGGATGCCGTCCCACTTCCATTCCGCCCGGTAGAGGGCGGCGTCCAGCGCCGCGATGTCCTCGTCCTCCAGCGGGTTCGCCAGCATCAAGGGTCGGAAGCCCGCCCCCTCGCCGACGGCGGGCCGCTCCTCCCGCCCTTCCAGCCAGGCGAACAGCGGCAGGTAGGGCGGCGTCAGGCCGTGCCACACCTCTTCTATGTCGTCGACATTCTGGCCGCCCCACTCGGCCAGCGCCGTCTTGGCCAAGCGGGCCGAGACGCCGATCCGCAGCGAGCCGGTGATCAGCTTGATCAGGGCGTAGCGGCCCTGGGCGTCCAGCGCGTCGAGCCAGCGCTCGACCAGCCGGGGCACGTCGGCGCGCCTGGTCTCGGCCAGCGTCTCCACCACCTCCGCCAGGGTCGGCTGGTGGTTGGCCCCGGGGCGCCGAGGCCAAATCAGGGAGATGGTCTCCGCCGTGTCGCCGACGAAGTCGTAGGACCAGCCGTAGAGCACCGGATCGACCCGCGTCATGACCAGGTTGCGGAGCGCCGCCGGCTTGGCGTCGGTGAAGGTCAGGCCGCCGGTCAGCGCCGCCAGCGCGATGCCCCGTTCAGGGTCGGGCGTGTGGCTGAAATAGTCCGCCATCAGCCGGATCTTGCCGTTGCGCGACGGGGTGAAGACCAGGGCGTCGATCAGTTTGGCGAACCGCTTCACAGCAGCGCCCCCTGGGCCGGGGCCGCCCCTGCCGCCGGCGGCTGCTCCAGGTCGGGAAGCTCTCCCTGCCCCTCCTCGTCGAAGCCGACCAGCGCCAGGGCGCGGGCGCGGATGCCCCGGCCGGTGGCGTGATGGACCAGCGCCTCCTCCCGCCCGTGGGTGACCCAGACCTCGGGGGCGCCGACTTCCTCGAGGGTCATGCACAGCTCGTCCCAGTCGGCATGGTCCGAGATCACCAGCGGCAGCTCGACGCCGCGCTGCCTGGCCCGCTGGCGCACCGTCATCCAGCCCGAGGCCATGGCGACCACGGGGTCGGGCAGCCGGCGGGCCCAGCGGTCCGCCACCGCCGAGGGCGGCGCCATCACGATATGGCCGACGAAGGCATCCTTCTTCAGCCCGGTCGCCGGCACCAGTTCGCCCAGGTCCACCCCCAGCTCCCGGTAGAGGTTGCACAGCGGGATGTGCGCGCCGTGGAGGAAGATCGGCTTGTCGTAGCCGGCCTGGCGGATCAGGGCGATCACCCGCTGGCACTTGCCGAGCGCGTAGGCCCCGACCACGTGGCTGCGCTCCGGGAACAGCTCGACCGAGTGGAGCAGCCGGGCGATCTCGCCGCCGTCCGGCGGGTGGCGGAACACCGGCAGGCCGAAGGTCGCCTCGGTCACGAACACGTCGCAGGGCACCGGCTCGAACGGCGCGCAGGTCGGATCGGCCCGGCGCTTGTAATCGCCCGAGACGACGATCCTGCACCCCCGGTACTCCATCACCGCCTGGGCGCTGCCCAGCACATGGCCGGCCGGGACGAACCGGACGTCCACCTCGCCGATGCGCACCGTCTCGCCATAGGGCAGCGGCTGGAGCGCCCCGCCCGCCGCCTCGCCGTAGCGGGCGCGCATGATCGCCAGGGTGTCGGGGGTCGCGAGCACCCGTTCGTTGTTCGGACGGGCATGGTCGGCGTGGCCGTGGGTGATCACGGCGCGTGCGGCCGGGCGGACCGGGTCGACGAAGAAGTCGCCCGGTTCGACGTAGAGACCCTGGGGCAGCACCTTGATCCAGGATTCGGGAGGCCAGGCTTCTGGGAGAGCGGTCGGAGCGGTCATGGTGGATATATGGGCAACATCGCGGGAAAAAGCCAAACCCGCCGTCATCCCGGCTCTTGCGGTATCACCCGTTCTAAGTTCATCCTGTTCTTTAGAAGGATTCCACGAAGGAGAGGCTTACCCCATGGAGCCCACCGTCGCCTGCATCGGTGCCGCCCACATCGATCGCAAGGCCATCGCTGCCGGTCCGGTCGTCCCGGGAAGTTCGAATCCCGTCAGCATGCGGCTGGGAATGGGCGGGGTCGCCCGCAACGTGGCGGAGAACCTGGCCCGCCTGGGGCTTCCGGTGACGATGGTCAGCCGGGTCGGCGCCGACCGCGAGGGCGACGCTGTGCTCCAGGGGCTGGCCGACGCGGGCATCGGCGTGGACGCCTGCACCCGTTCGGCCACCTCGCCGACGGCCTCCTACACCGCGCTGATCGACCGCGGCGGCGAACTGGTGGTCGGGCTGGCCGACATGGGCATCTACGACGAGCTGACGGCGGAGCTGATCGAGCCGTTGCTGCCCCGCCTGGAGCGCATCCCGGTCTGGTTCATCGACTGCAACCTGCCGGCGGAGTCGCTCCGCCTGCTGCTGCGCCGCAAGCCGGAGGGCTGCACCGTCTACGTGGACTGCGTCTCGGTCGCCAAGGCCGCCCGGCTCCAGGGCATCCTGCGCGGCATCGACACGCTGTTCGCCAACGGGGACGAGGCGGCCTACCTCTCCCACGTTCCGATCCGCGCGCCCCTGGACGTGTGCGAGGCCGGCTACCGCCTGATGTGCAACGGCGTGGGCAGCGTGGTGATCACCCGCGGCCAGGAAGGAGCCTTCGTCGCCTCCCCCTTCGACTATGATTTCTTCCTGCCGCCGCCGGTCGATGTCCACGAGGTGACGGGCGCCGGCGACGCGCTGGTGGCGGGGGTGATCTTCGGCCGGATCGGCGGCCATTCCATGGAGGACGCCATGCGGATCGGCCTCGCCTGCGCCGCCTGGGCGGTGGAGACCGCCGAAACGGTGAACCCGTCGCTCAACGCCGATCTCGCCATCGAACGCGCGGGACTTTTGCGGAAATCCGCGTAGACTGCCGGCATGCACGATTACCTAGCCATCCACCCCGAGGTCGCCGAGGCGCTCCAGGCCAGAAAGGCCGTGGTCGCGCTGGAGTCGACCATCATTTCCCACGGCATGCCCTATCCGCGGAACGTGGAGACGGCCCGCCTGATGGAAAAGACCATCCGCGACGGCGGCGCCGTGCCGGCGACGATCGCGGTGCTCGACGGCCGCATCCGCATCGGACTGACCGACGACGACCTGGAGCATCTCGGCAACAGCCAGGCCCAGGGCCGCGAGGTCATGAAGCTGAGCCGGCGCGACCTGCCGGTGGCGCTCGCGACCCGCGCCGACGGCGCCACCACGGTCGCCGCCACCATGATCTGCGCCGCGCTGGCGGAGATCGCCGTCTTCGCCACCGGCGGCATCGGCGGCGTCCACCGGGGCGCGGAGAGCACGCTGGACATCTCCGCCGACCTGGACGAGCTCGCGACCACCAACGTCGCCGTGGTCTGCGCCGGCGCCAAGGCGATCCTCGATTTGCCCAAGACGGTCGAGTACCTGGAGACCCGCGGCGTTCCCGTGCTGGGCTATGGCACCGACGAACTGCCGGCCTTCTACACCCGCTCCAGCGGCATCCGGCTGGCGTCCCGATGCGACAGCCCGGCCATGGTCGCCCGGATCCTGCGCGCCAAGTGGCAGCTCGGCCTGAACGGCGGCGCCGTGATCGCCAACCCGATCCCGCAGTCGGCGGCGCTCGACCAGGACTTCGTCGACGACGCCATCGCCCGGGCGCTGGCCGATGCCGACGCGCAGGGCGTCAAGGGCAAGGACGTGACCCCGTTCCTGCTGTCCCGCCTGGAGGAACTGACCGGCGGCGCCAGCCTGGAAGCCAACATAGCCCTGGTCCGCAACAACGCCGCCGTGGCGGCCTCCATCGCCCACGCCTATGCCGAACTGAGCGCGGAGACGGCGCTGCCGCCGAAGCCGCACCTGACGCGGACGCGGCCCTGGTACTGACGGGTAGCCGGCGCTTCCGGTTTTCTGGCCACAGATGGACGCAGATAAACTCGGATGAGCTCCGGCATACCGGCGCTTCCGAGGACGGCCGGCGCTTGTCCATGAACCATATCTGCGCCCATCTGCGTGCATCTGTGGCCAAGAAATAGAACCTCCCAACGCGTCCCCGTCAGCCGTCACCCCGTGGCCCACGGCTTGCTTGTCGTCCGCGCGATGAAACGGTGATGACAATCCACAGGAACGTTGGAATTGCGCCTTCTGGTCGTCGATGAGAACCCCGAGAGGTCCGATGTCGTCCTGTCCGGCCTCAAGGAGGCCGGTTACGACGTGGTCGCCACCATCAGCAAGGACGACGACCTGCGCGAGGGCATCAGGACCCACCGGCCGGACCTGGTCATCATCGACCTGGAGTCCCCCTACCGCGACTATCTGGAGAACCTGATCACGATCAACCGCGAGAACCCGCGGCCGATCGCGATGTTCGTTGCCCAGGAAGACAGCACGCTCATCAACGAGGCCATCGAGACCGGGGTCAGCGTCTATGTCGCCGACGGGCTCAGCCCCAAGATGGTCAAGTCGATCCTCCAGATCGCGATCGTGCAGTTCACCAAGTTCCGGAAGCTCCAGGAGGAACTGGACAGGTCCAAGACGGCGCTGGCCGACCGCAAGGTGGTCGAGCGGGCCAAGGGCTTGCTGATGGCCCACAAGGGCGTGACCGAAGAAGAGGCATACCGCTTCCTCCGCAAGCTCGCCATGGACCAGAACAAGCGCCTCGCGGAGATCGCCGAGAACATCCTGTCGCTCTCCCAACTGTTCAAGGGCTGACGAGCCCGTCACCCAAACCGTTGAAATAGCTTGGTTTGCCCGACCGGCCCCTGATCATTTTCCAGGCAGAATTGCGCACTGCACAATTTTTGACCGGCAGTGGCGGGATCGCAGGCATTTCGGTGGCCGTTCGGACGGCCCGGCTGGAGCGGAAACCAGGCTCCCCGCGGCTTTCCGCGCCTGCCGAATGTTGGCACATGGCTTGCTAGTATGAATAGCGTGCGGCGCGGCGATCCAATGGCGGAGCGCCAGGCGCACGAGACAGTGTCGGTCCAACGGCGGAACGACCTACCCCGGATAATGGCGTCCGAATGCCGAGCGGCTCCCAACAGCCCGCTCGACGTTCCGGCGCCTTTTTTATTGCCGAGATTTCGGCCGATGGAGCGAGCGATGTCCAAGGACCCTGCACTGTTCACCTCCAAGCTCACCGCCCGGCAGGACCGCCGCGGCATTCTCAAGGCCGGCGCCTCGCTCGCCGGCACCGCGGCGCTGCTCTCCGCGATCAGGGCGGCCACCCCGGCGGGTGCCTGGGCGGCCGGCACCGACGGGATCGAGAAGACGAAGCTGACCCTGGGCTTCATCCCGCTGACCGACTGCGCGCCGCTGGTGATCGCCTCCGAGAAAGGCTTCTTCGGGAAGCACGGCCTGGAGGTGGCGCTGTCCAAGGAGGCGTCCTGGGCCAATATCCGCGACAAGGTGATGATCGGGGCGCTCGACGGCGCCCACATGCTGGCCGGCATGCCGCTCGCCGCGACGCTCGGCATCGGCGCGATCCAGAAGCCGACGGTCACCGGGTTCTCCATGGACCTCAACGGCAACGCCATCACCGTTTCGACGGCCCTCTACGACCGCATGGTCGAGATCGACCCCGAGACCATGAGGAAGCACCCGGTCGGCGCCGCCGCCCTGAAGAAGGTGATCGACGCCGACAAGAAGGCCGGGAAGGAGCCGCTGACCTTCGCCATGGTGTTCCCGGTCAGCACCCACAATTACGAACTGCGCTACTGGATGGCCTCGGCCGGGATCGATCCGGACGAGGACGTCCGCCTGATCGTGATCCCCCCGCCGCAGATGGTCGCCAACCTCCAGGCCGGCAACATCCAGGGATACTGCGTCGGCGAGCCGTGGAACGCCCGCGCCGTGCAGGCCGGGATCGGCCGCACCCTGGTGACGAACTACGACATCTGGAACAACAAGATCGAGAAGGTCTTCGGCGTCAACCAGGACTGGGCCGACGCCAACCCCAACACCCACAAGGCCCTGATCCGCGCGCTGATCGAGACGGCGCAGTGGATGGACGAGCCGGGCAACAGGATGGAGGTGGTCGAGATCATCTCGCAGAAGGCCTACGTCAACGCCCCGGCCGACGTGGTCAAGATGTCCATGACCGGCACCTTCCAGTACGCGCCCAAGGAACCGGCGCTGCCGATGCCGGACTTCAACGTGTTCCACCGCTACGCCGCCAATTTCCCGTGGCGCAGCCAAGCGGTGTGGTACCTGACGCAGATGGCGCGCTGGGGCCAGATCGAGCAGCCCATCAACTTCGCCAGGACCGCCGAGGCGGTGTTCCGCACCGACATCTACCGCGAGGCCGCCAAGGAACTGGGCGTCGCCTACCCGACCGTGGACTGGAAGTCGGAAGGAGCGCGGGCGGAGCCCTGGACCCTGGCGGACGCGACCCGGCCCATCGTCATGGGGCCGGACCGCTTCCTCGACGGCCGAACCTTCGATCCGGCCGACCCCGTGGGCTATCTGCGCGGCTTCGAGGTCTCCAAGCCCAGGATTGACCTGGACGCCCTCGCCCAGGCGAACGTCTGAATCGTCCGTCGCTCCAGATCATCAAGGAGTTTCCAGACATGACCAGCGTCCCGGTGGACGAGACCACGCGCTCGCCCGCAGTCCAGCCGCAATCCTCCCTGCCCGCGGCCCCGTCGGCGGCGGCCCGCCTCCGCGAACGGGTGTTCCAGGCGCTGCCCGACATCGTGCTGCCGGCCATCACCCTGCTGGTGGTCCTGCTGGCGTGGCACCTGGTGGCCGTCAACCTGGGCGGCGGCTTTCCCGGCATCGGGGAAACCTGGGAGCGCGGCGTCGAGTTGCTGTCCGACCCGTTCTACAGCAACGGTCCCAACGACATGGGGCTGTTCTGGCAGGTGCTCTACTCGCTGGGCCGCGTGATGGCAGGCTTCCTGCTGGCGGCCCTGGTGGGAGTACCCGTCGGGTTCCTGATGGGCTCCAGCGCGATCTTCCGCAAGGGCTGGGCGCCGCTGATCCAGATCCTGCGGCCGGTCAGCCCGCTGGCCTGGCTGCCGATCGGGCTGCTTCTGTTCCGGGCGGTCGATCCCTCCGCGATCTTCGTGATCTTCATCACCAGCATCTGGCCGATGATCCTGAACACCGCGGCGGGGGTCGAGGCGATCCCCAACGACTACCGCAACGTCGCCGCCGTCCTGCGGCTGAACCGGATCGAGATGGTCCGCCACATCCTGCTGCCCGCCACCCTGCCCCACGTGCTGACCGGCATGCGCCTGTCCCTGGGCATCGCCTGGATGGTCATCGTGGCGGCCGAGATGCTGACCGGCGGCATCGGCATCGGCTTCTTCGTCTGGGACGAATGGAACAACCTTAACGTGTCCAGCATCATCGTCGCCATCGTGGTGATCGGGCTGGTCGGCATCCTGCTGGACATGGGCATGAACCTGATCCAGCGCCGCTTCGACCACACCAAGCGCTGAAGGGACACCCGACATGACCGCATATCTCAGCATCGAAGGCGTCGGCATCACCTTCAACCCCCGGAAGTCGCCGGTTCCCGCCGTGCGCGACGTGGACCTCAAGATCGCCCGGGGCGAGTTCGTCAGCATCATCGGCCATTCCGGCTGCGGCAAGTCCACCCTGCTGAACATCGTCGCGGGCCTGCTGAAGCCGACCCTGGGCGGGGTCTTCCTCGAAGGGAAGCTGGTCGACGCGCCGGGTCCCGACCGGGCGGTGGTGTTCCAGAACCACTCCCTGCTGCCCTGGCTGACCGTCTACGACAATGTCCGGCTGGCCGTGGACAAGGTGTTCGGCAAGACCCGCGGCGCGCAGGAACGGCACGACTGGACCCTGCACAACCTGAACCTGGTCGGCATGTCCCATGCCACGGGCAAGCACCCGTCCGAGATTTCCGGCGGCATGAAGCAGCGCGTCGGCATCGCCCGGGCGCTGGCGATGGAGCCCAAGGTGCTTCTGATGGACGAGCCGTTCGGCGCCCTCGACGCGCTCAACCGCGCCCGGCTCCAGGACGCGCTGATGCAGATCCAGAACACCCTGCGCAACACGGTCATCATGATCACCCACGACGTGGACGAGGCGGTGCTGCTGTCCGACCGCATCGTGATGATGACCAACGGCCCCGCCGCCACCGTCGGCGAAGTGCTGGACATCCCGCTGGAGCGCCCCCGCAGGCGCCTCGACCTGGCCGACGACGCGACCTACGCCCACTGCCGCGGCGAGGTGCTGCGCTTCCTCTATGCCCGGCATCGCCCCGCCGACGCCGATGCCGCCTGAGCCGGAGACTCCCCCCATGGACATGATGGCAAGACCCAAGGAACGCCTCGTCGTCGTCGGCAACGGCATGGCCGGCATCCGCACCGTCGAGGAACTGCTCCAGCGCGATCCCGACCGGTACGAGATCACCGTGTTCGGCGCCGAGCCCCACGTGAACTACAACCGCATCATGCTGTCGCCGGTGCTGGCCGGCGAGAAGACCTTCGACCAGATCGTCCTGAACGACCGCTCCTGGTACGAGCGGAACGGCATCACCCTGCTGACCGGCGAAAAGGTCGAGACGATCGACCGGGAGGCCCGGACGGTGACCTCGGTCGGCGGCAGGACGGTCGGCTACGACCGGCTGCTCCTGGCGACCGGCTCGGACCCGTTCATCATCCCGGTGCCCGGCCGCGACCTGCCCGGCGTGGTGACCTTTCGTGACATGTTCGACGTGGAGTCCATGCTGAGGAAGGCCGCCGACGGCGGCAGGCACGCCGTCGTGATCGGCGCCGGCCTGCTGGGGCTGGAAGCGGCCAACGGGCTGGCGGTCAACGGCATGAAAGTGACCGTGATCCACCTGATGGGCACGATCATGGAACGCCAGCTCGACGAGGCGGCGGGTTTCCTGCTCCAGCGCGAGCTGGAAGGCCGCGGCATCTCCGTGATGACGAATGCCGACACGAAGGCCATCCTGGGCGACGACCACGTGACCGGCGTGCTGCTGAAGGACGGGCGCGAGATCCCGGCCGACCTGGTGGTCATGGCGGTCGGCATCCGGCCCAGCACCGGGCTGGCGAAGTCCGCCGGCCTTGCGGTCGAGCGCGGCGTCGTGGTGGACGACCATATGGTGACCTCCGACCCCGCCATCCTGGCGGTCGGCGAGTGCGTGCAGCACCGCGGGGCGACCTATGGCCTGGTGGCGCCGTTGTGGGAGATGGCCCGGGTCTGCGCCGACCAGCTCGCGGGCAGGCGGGACTCCGCCTATGCCGGCTCGGTCACCAGCACCAAGCTGAAGGTGACCGGCATCGACGTGTTCTCGGCCGGCGACTTCGGCGGCGGCAAGGACTGCGAGGACATCGTCTTCCGCGACGCCGCGCGCGGAGTCTACAAGCGCATCGTGCTGAAGGGGGACAGGATCGCCGGCGCCGTGCTGTACGGCGACACGCGGGACGGCGCCTGGTACTTCCAGATGCTCCGGGAGGCGGAGAACGTCGCCCCCTTGCGCGAAACCCTGATTTTCGGCCCTGGATTCGGGGGCCAAGGCTTCGGGGGTGCCGCCGCAAACCCTAAGGCCGCCGTTGCCGCCCTCTCCGACGATGCGGAGATCTGCGGCTGCAACGGCGTGTGCAAGGGCGCCATCACCAGGGCCATCGCCGACAAGGGCCTGACCACGCTGGACGACGTGCGGTCGCACACCAAGGCGTCCGCCTCCTGCGGGTCCTGCACCGGGCTGGTCGAGCAGCTGCTGGAGCTGACGCTCGGCGACGGCTACCAGGCCGCCGCGGCCGCCAAGCCCCTGTGCAAATGCACCCACCATCCCCACGACGACGTGCGCCGGCTGATCGTCGCGGGGGAGCTGAAGAGCATCCCGGCGGTCATGCAGGCTCTGGAATGGAAGACGCCCAACGGCTGCCATGTCTGCCGGCCGGCGCTCAACTACTACCTGCTGGCGGCGTGGCCGGGCGAGTACCGGGACGATTACCAGTCCCGTTTCGTCAACGAGCGGGTCCACGCCAACATCCAGAAGGACGGGACATATTCGGTCGTGCCGCGGATGTGGGGCGGCCTGACCTCCGCCAAGGAGCTGCGGGCCATCGCCGACGTGGTGGACAAGTTCGCCATCCCGACGGTCAAGGTCACCGGCGGCCAGCGGATCGACCTGTTCGGCGTGAAGAAGGAGGACCTTCCCGCCGTCTGGAAGGACCTGAACGACGCCGGGATGGTCTCCGGCCACGCCTATGCCAAGGGGCTGCGGACGGTGAAGACCTGCGTCGGGTCCGAATGGTGCCGGTTCGGCACCCAGGATTCGACCGGCATGGGCGTCAAGCTGGAGCGGATGACCTGGGGCACCTGGACCCCGCACAAGGTCAAGCTGGCGGTCTCGGGCTGCCCGCGCAACTGCGCCGAGGCGACCATCAAGGATTTCGGCGTCGTCGCGGTGGACAGCGGCTGGGAGCTCTACGTCGCCGGCAACGGCGGCATGAAGGTCCGGGAATGCGACTTCCTCGCCAAGGTCGAGACCGAGGAGCAGGTGCTGGAATATTGCGGCGCCTTCCTCCAGCTCTACCGGGAAGAGGCCCGATACCTGGACCGCACGGCGCCGTGGGTCGAGCGGGTCGGCCTCGACTATGTGAAGAAGCGGGTGGTCGAGGACGGCGAGGGCCGGCGCGCCCTGTTCGCCCGCTTCCAGTTCTCGCAGGTGTTCTCGCAGACCGATCCTTGGGAGGAGCGCGCTTCCCGGGGCGTCGATTCCCATGAGTTCGCGCCGCTCGCGATGGTGGGGTGAGGATCATGAAGGAAGACATCACCTGGATAGAGGTCGGCCGGGTCGCCGACATCCCGCCGGCCGGGGCGCGGGTCGTCAAGACGAAGCACGGCGACATCGCGGTCTTCCGCACGGCGGACGACGACGTGTTCGCGGTGCGCGACCGCTGCCCCCATGCCGGCGGGCCGCTGTCCCAGGGCATCGTCCACGGCGCGCGGGTCACCTGCCCTCTGCACAACTGGGTCATCGACCTGGCCTCGGGCGAGGCCGCGGGGCCGGACGAGGGCTGCGCCGGGACCTTCCCGGTGCAGGTCGAGGACGGCCTGATCCGGCTGGGCCTGCGGCCGGGCCAGCTCGCGGCGGCGTCATGACCGGCGCCGTCCGCACCACCTGTCCCTATTGCGGCGTCGGCTGCGGCGTGGTCGCCAAGGCCGGCGGTGCGGGCGGCTGGACGATTTCGGGCGACCCCGAGCACCCGGCCAATTTCGGCCGGCTCTGCTCCAAGGGCAGCGCCCTGGGGGAGACGCTGGGATTGGGCGGCCGGCTGCTCCATCCCGTCGTGGACGGCGGGCGCGCCACCTGGGACGAGGCGCTGGAGACGGTGGCGAACCGCTTCCGCGCGGTCATCGACGAGCACGGGCCGGACGCCGTCGCCTTCTACGTCTCGGGACAATTGCTGACGGAAGACTACTATGTCGCCAACAAGCTGATGAAGGGCTTCATCGGCTCGGCGAACATCGACACCAACTCCCGCCTGTGCATGGCGTCGAGCGTGGCCGGCCACCGCCGCGCGTTCGGCGGCGACGTGGTGCCGGGAAACTACGAGGACCTGGAACTGGCCGACCTGGTGGTGCTGGTCGGCAGCAACCTCGCCTGGTGCCATCCCGTGCTGTACCGGCGGCTGGCGCGGGCCCGGGCCGAGCGCGGAACAAGGATCGTGGTGATCGACCCGCGCCGGACGGCGACCTGCGACGCCGCGGACCTGCATCTGGCGCTGAAGCCGGGCAGCGACGTGGCCCTGTTCAACGGGCTGCTGGCCTATCTGGACCGGTCGGGAGCCCTGGACCGGGATTACATCGCCCGGCACACCGGCGGCTTCGCGGAGGCCCTGGCGGCCGCTGCCGGGGAACCGCGGGCGGTCGCCGAAGCCTGCGGGCTGGACGCCGGCGAGGTCGAGCGGTTCTACGGCTGGTTCGCCGGGACGGAAGCGACCGTCACGGTCTATTCCCAGGGCGTGAACCAGTCGTCTCGCGGGACCGACAAGGTCAACGCGATCGTCAACTGCCATCTGGCGACCGGGCGCATCGGCCGCCCGGGCATGGGCCCGTTCTCGGTCACCGGCCAGCCCAACGCCATGGGCGGGCGCGAGGTCGGCGGGCTCGCCAACCAGCTCGCGGCCCACATGGCGTTCACGCCGGAGGCGGTCGAGCGCGTGGAGCGGTTCTGGCGGGCGCCCCGGATCGCAAGGCGCGAGGGGCTGAAGGCGGTGGAGCTGTTCCAGGCGGTCGAGGATGGCCGGATCAAGGCCCTGTGGGTGATGGCGACCAACCCCGCCGTCAGCCTTCCCGACGCCGGCCGGGTGACCCGCGCGCTTGCGTCGTGCGAGTTCGTCGTGGTTTCCGACTGCACCCGCGACACCGACACCACGGCCCATGCCGACGTTCTGCTTCCGGCGGCGGCCTGGGGGGAGAAGGACGGCACCGTCACCAATTCCGAACGCCGGATCTCGCGCCAGCGGAGCTTCCTGCCTCCTCCGGGCGAGGCCAGGCCGGACTGGTGGATCATCGCTCAGGTCGCGTCCCGGATGGGCTGGGGCGAGGCGTTCGGCTACGGGTCGTCCGCGGAGATCTTCCGCGAGCACGCGGCGCTTTCCGGGTTCGAGAACGATGGCGGGCGGGCCTTCGACATCGCCGCCCTGGCCGATGCCGACTATGACGCGCTGGAGCCGGTCCAATGGCCGGCGCCCGGAACGGCCCGGCTGTTCGGGGACGGACGCTTTCCGACGGCGGACGGGCGCGCCGCCTTCGTGCCGGTGCGGGCGGCTCCTCCCGCAACGCTCCCGGACGCCGGGTTCCCGTTCGCCCTGAATACCGGCCGCATCCGCGACCAGTGGCATACCATGACCCGCACCGGCCGGGTGCCCCGGCTGGCCAGCCACATCGCCGAGCCGTTCGTCGCGGTCAACCCGGCCGACGCCCAGGCGGCGTCACTGGAGGACGGCGGTCTGGCGGTGGTCCGCTCCGCCCATGGCCGCGCCATCCTGCGGGTCCGGGTCACCGGCGACCAGCCGCCGGGCCGGCTCTTCGCGCCGATGCACTGGAGCCGGCAGTTCTCGGCCGAGGGCGCCGTGAACGCGCTGGTCGCCCCGGTCACCGACCCTATATCGGGCCAGCCGGAGCTCAAGCATACCGCCGTCGGCCTGGCGCCCTTCGAGCCGGCCTGGACCGCCTTCCTGATCACCCGGGAGGAGGTTCACCCTCCGGGGGACGCCGAATACTGGTCGCGGGCCAGCGCGGCCGGCTGCAGCGTCCTGACCCTGGCCGGCGCCGCCGCGCTGGCCGACGTGACGGCCTGGGCCGAGACGCTGCTGCCGCCGCTGCCGGGGATCGACTACCGCGATGCGCGGCGCGGGGTTCACCGCTGGGCGCGGCTCGACGGCGACCGGCTGGACGCCTGCCTTTTCCTCAGCTTCGGCCCGACCCTGCCCGCGCGGGAATGGCTGGTCGGCCTGTTCGACGCCCCGTCGATCGACACGGACGCCCGGTGCGGGCTGCTGAGCGGCCGGGCGCCGGCCGGCCGGCCGGACGAGGGACGGGTCGTCTGCGCCTGCTTCGATGTCGGCCTGAACCGGATCGCCCGCGCCATCCGCGACGGCGGGCTGACCTCAGCCGAACAGGTCGGCGCGGCGCTGAAGGCCGGCACCAACTGCGGATCCTGCATCCCCGAGCTGAAGGAGCTGATCGCCGATGCGCGACGCGACCAGGCAGCCTGAGACGCTGCCCTACCTGCCGCTCTTCATGGACCTGAGGAAGGGGCGGCCCTGCCTGGTGATCGGCTCCGGCGACATGGCGGCCAACAAGACGGCCCTGTTGCGCCGGGCGGGCGCCGACGTCCGCAACCTGGCCGCCGCCGACTTCACCCCGGCGGCCCTGGACGATGTCGCCCTGGTGGTGGATGCCGCCGACGACGCGCGCCTGACCGCGGCGCTCGCCGGCCTCGCCAGGGCGCGCGGGGTCCCGCTGAACGTCGTGGACAAGCCGGAATTCTGCGACTTCATCTTCCCGGCGATCCTCGACCGCTCGCCGGTGGTGGTCGCCGTCTCGACCGGCGGGCTGGCGCCGGCCCTGGCCCGGCTGATCCGCCAACGGCTGGAACTGGCGGTCCCCTCGGCTTTCGGAAGGCTGGCGCGGCTGGCCGGGGAGTTCCGCCGCAAGGTGCAGGACGCGCTGCCGACCGCGCGCCAGCGCCTGCGCTACTGGGACGAGGTGCTGGACGGGCGCGCCGGGGACCTGGCGATGCATGGCCGGGAGGACGAGGCCCGTGCGGAGATGGAGCGCCTGCTCGGCCGGACCGCCGCCGACGGCACGGACTCCGGTCCCGGCAGGGTCCATCTGGTCGGCGCCGGGCCGGGCGATCCCGACCTGCTGACCCTGGCCGCGATCCGGGCCATCAAGCGGGCCGACGTCATCCTGTACGACCATCTGGTCGGCGAGGGAGTCCTGGAGTTCGCCCGCCGGGACGCCGAGCGGATATCGGTCGGCAAGCGGGCCGGGCGTCATTCGGTGAAGCAGGCCGACATCAATGCCCTGCTGCTCGAACATGCCTGCCGGGGCCGGCGCGTGGTCCGGCTGAAGGGCGGCGACCCGCTGATGTTCGGCCGCGCGGGCGAGGAGGCGGAATATCTGCGCCGCCACGGCATCGAGGTGTCGATCGTGCCCGGCGTGACGGCGGCGCTCGGCTGCGCCGCCGCGGCGCAGATTCCGCTGACGCTCCGCGGAGTGTCGCGCAGCGTCCAGTTCGTCACCGCCCACTGCCTGGACGACGACGCGACCCGGGCGTTGGACTGGAGCAGGCTCGCCAATCCGGACGGCACGCTGGCGATCTACATGGGGCGAAGCCAGCTGGCGCATTTCAGCGCCAGGCTGATCGAGGCCGGACTGTCGCCGGACACGCCGGCCGCCGCCATCGAGAACGGCACCCGCCCCGACGAGCGGCGCTGCTTCGCGACGCTGGATACCCTGCCGGCCCGCGCCGCCGCCGAGCTGGGCGACGGGCCGACCCTGGTCATGGTCGGCGCCGCGATCGGCCACCGCCCGCAGGAGGCCGCCGCCCCGTTGGACGAGCCGGAGCCGGCACGCTACGCGATGGAGCGTGCCGCCGCCGGCTGAAGCAGTTCCAGGTAGCGGTCCACCGCCCGCTCGACGGTGAACTCCTCCGCCTTGGCGCGCAGCAAGTCGGCGGGGACCGGATTGTCCAGCCCCTGCTCGATCGCATGGGCCAGCGCCTCGGAGTCGCCGACGGGAACCAGCCCGCCGAGCCTGCCGTCCTCCAGGATCTCGCGCGGGCCGCTCGGGCAGTCGGTCGAGACCGTGTTGGTGCCGCAGGCGATCGCCTCGATCAGGACGGTGGGCAAGCCCTCGAACTGGGACGACAGCACGAACAGCGAGGCCTTCGCCATGAACGCCATGGGATTGTCGACGAAGCCCGGCAGCTGCACGTCCTTGGATATGCCGAGTTCGTCGGCAAGCTGCTCCAGGTCCGGGCGGAGCGCCCCCTCGCCGAGGATCAGCAGCCGGGCCGGGCGCTTGGCCCGGACACGCGCGAACGCGAGCAGGAGGTTGGCGAAATCCTTCTGCGGGGACAGGCGGCCCACCCCCAGGATCACCGGCGGCTCCCCCTCGGCGAACCAGGGATGGTTGACCGGCTCGGCGGCGCGGACCAGCAGGTCGGGCGTGACCACGGGATTGTGCGCGACGTCGATTCGTCCCCGGTCCAGCCGCGCGAAACGGGTCAGGTCGTCGGCGACGCCGCCGGACACCGCGATGATCTTCGCCGCGCGGGGATACAGGTAAGGAACCAGCCGGTAGGCCATCCGGAGCGTCGAGCTGGCCTTCGCCCCCATGTTCCGGCTGATCTGGTTGTGCTCGGTTATGGCGATCCGGGTCCGGCCGCCGGCCAGGAGGCGGGCCAGCAGGGCCGCGATGTTGACATGGACCAGGGCCGTCAGCAGCACGGCGGGCCGCTCGCGCCGGAGATAGCGGGCCAGCGCCACGACGCTGTTGACGGTGCGCCGCGTGCCGAGCTCGACCACGCGGATGCCGGGCGGGATGTCGTCCACATAGGCCCCTTCGCGCCGTACGAGGACCAGATCCACGGGGTAGCCGCGCCGCGCGATCCCGGTGGCGAGGGCCAGCATCACGCGCTCGGCCCCACCGCCGTAGAGATCCTGGAGAAACACGGCGATCCGCGAGGGGGCTTCCTGAGCCCCGGCGTGCTGTGTCCGCATTATGTCGCCGAGGGAGATCGCGTCTTCAGTGTGAATCGTCAAAGTGACATCTCCTCAAGGCGGGAGGATCCGGGCGCGCCGGTCGATCCATTTCGAATCAGGTTTAAGTAAAACTGAAGGCTTATCCACAGTCAAAGACGTCAATCCAGGAATAATGCGGTCTGGTAACGTTCCTCAAAAGCCAAATGCCTGTAGCATCGACATTGTGCCTACTTTTTACCAGCACGAATGCGCAAGCACTGAACATTACCCAGCCTGCATTGCCCTGCTTTCGCTTTTATCTGCTCTCCGAAAACCCTTTTCCACCCAAACTCCTGTTGATCATCAACTAATTATTATTTTTGACCAACTCCTCTAGAAGGGGTAGCGGGTATTTTTCTTCGTCGGGATGTGCCATCGCGGTCGGAGGCGGCACCGCCGCCCTGCGGCTTCCTCGGGGGTTTTTGATGTTATTTTTCATAGAAATAATGTAAGTTCATGCTTCCTGAACGTGTTTCCATTCCGAAATTTTACGCAGGAGTTTATTTTATGAAGTACCATGGCAATCTAACAGCGTGCCTGCTGGCTGCATTGACGCTGCTCGCCGCTCCGGCCCAGGCGGCGGACCCGGATTACGGAGTTCCGCTGCCCAATCCCGCGATCCCGGATTACGTCTTCCCGGCGCCGGAAACGGCGCTCCTCACGGCCGTCAACAACGCGGATACGGCTGCCATCTACCGGCACGGCTGGGGTCTCTGGGCCTCGCTGACGGCGCCCACCACCCGGACGGCCTATGGCATCGCCGATGCGCCCGTCTATCTCACCTGGCTGACGAAGCAGGACCTGGTCAACCTGAGCACGGCTGCGACTTCGGCCACCCCCTCGGCCACGACGGCCGGCGCCACGACCAGGGCCGCGGCGTCCGGGCCGGGTCGCAGCCTGGGGCTGAAGCCGCTCAGCCAGCTGCGCAAGTTCGGGATCGACAGCTCTGCGCCCAAGCCGAAGGCGGCGACTCGGGCCGCGGCGGTGACCCCGGACACGCAGGTCTTCGAGACGGTCGCCTATGATCCGACCGCCGCCAAGTTCATCAACGACAACAAGCTGTTCGTCCTGTCGACCATCCAGGCCCTGTACACGGCGGGCCAGGCGGAGATCCCGACCTTCCCGGTCACGGCGGTGTCGATCAAGCCGGTCTACAAGATCGTCTCCCAGTCCGAACTGATCGGCGGCAAGTACTACGCCATGCCGGCCTGGCCGGGCACCCCGGTCGTGACCGCCGAGATCGTGACCTCGGGCTATCCGGAGACGGCGTGGCCCGGATGCGTCTATGTGGACGTCACGAACCCGGGCGCGTCCAAGTCCACCGGGATCGACGGCGCCTGCAGCGGCCAGACCGCGGCCTCCACCTACGGGCTCGGCGACTTCATCAATTATCCCGTGACGTCGAGCAACGTCGCCGCGTTCAACGCCGAAGGATACGACGTCGCCGCCGGCGACTACCTGCTGCTGATGGCGATGCATGTCACGTCGCGCGAGATGGCGGAATGGACGTGGCAGACCTATTTCTGGACGCCGGCCCCGATGAACCCGCCCCTGCCCAGCAGCGACGCGATCGCCGCGGCCCAGCCCGCCGCGCTGAGCATGCCCGCCGCCCACTATGCCATGTCGATCGGCTATCAGATGATCAGCCCGAACCAGCCGATCAACGGCGGCAACAACGACGGCAAGCCCGTGGTCGTCTACAATCCGTACCTGGAGTCCGGGTTCAATGCCCAGGTCTTCAGCGTCAGCCGGCCGGTCACGGACCCCAACACGGGCGTCGCCTGGACGGGACAGGTGGGCGTGGAGACCAACTGCATGACCTGCCATTCCCTGGCCGCCGTCAATTTCGGGACCGGCGGCGGCACGGGTTACGCGACCACCTTCTACATCGGCCGCAACGACCCGATCTTCGCCGGAACGGTGCAGACCGACTTCCTGTGGTCGATCGCCGACGTCGTGTCCTCCCAGCAGACGTCCTCCGCCGTCAAGAAGTAGGCAGGGGAGACTTGAGGCCGCCATGCCGGGACGAGCGCCCGCATGGCGGCCCCGCACCGAAGTTCCTTGGTTGCCAAGGGGCTGCCGCAGTACGATCTGATCCGAGGGACCAAGTCGGATCGGAACGGACAGAGCAAGAAATGACCAAGGTCGGAAATTCGGCGGCGAGCCGCGACAAGGCGTTCTACCTGCACCCCTACACCAACCTGAAGACCCACGAGGAGGTCGGACCGCTGGTGATCGAGCGGGGCGCCGGCGTCCACGTCTTCGACGACGCGGGCAAGGCCTACATAGAGGGGATGGCCGGCCTGTGGTGCACCGCGCTGGGCTTCGGCGAGGAAAGGCTGGTGGAGGCGGCGACGCGCCAGATGCGCAAGCTGCCGTTCTACCATGCCTTCGGCCACAAGGCGCATGATCCCGGCATCGACTTGGCCGAGGCGCTGATCCGCATCGCCCCGGTGCCGATGTCGAAGGTCTTCTTCACCAACTCCGGGTCGGAAGCAAACGACACCGTCGTCAAGCTGGTCTGGTACTACAACAACGCGCTTGGCCGGCCCAACAAGAAGAAGATCATCGCGCGCCAGAAGGGCTATCACGGGGTCACCGTGGCGGCCGCCAGCCTGACCGGGCTGCCGCACCTGCACCGCGACTTCGACCTGCCGATCGCCGGAATCCTGCACACCGACTGCCCGCACTTCTACCGCTACGGCGAGGAGGGCGAGACGGAGGAGGATTTCGCGATCCGCCTCGCCGACCAGTTGGAGCAGCTGATCCTGGCCGAGGGTCCGGACACCGTCGCCGCCTTCATCGCCGAGCCGGTGATGGGCGCCGGCGGCGTGATCGTGCCGCCCGCGACATATTTCGACAGGATCCAGCCGATCCTGAAGCGCTACGACATCCTGTTCATCGCCGACGAGGTGATCTGCGGGTTCGGCCGCACCGGGTCGATGTTCGGGACCCAGACCTTCGGCCTGAAGCCCGACATCATCACCGTCGCCAAGGCGCTGTCGTCGGCCTACCTGCCCATCGCGGGCGTCATGATCTCCGAGCCGATCTACCAGGCCATGGTCCGCCAGTCCGAGAAGATCGGTACCTTCGGCCACGGATACACCTATTCCGGCCATCCCGTGCCCGCGGCGGTAGCGCTGGAAACCCTGAAGATCTACGAGGAGCGCGACGTCGTCGGCCATGTCCGGGCGGTGGCTCCCCACTTGCAGGACGGCCTGCGCCGCTTCTCCGGCCATCCCCTGGTCGGCGAGGTGCGCGGGGTCGGCCTGATCGCCGGCGTCGAGGTCGTGGCGGACAAGGCGACCAAGGCGCCGTTCGACCCCAAGCTGGCGATCGGCGGCCATGTCGCCCGTTTCGCCCAGGAGCATGGGCTGATCGTCCGCGCCATGGGCGACACCATCGGCTTCTCGCCGCCGCTGGTGATCAGCCCGTCCGAGTTGGACGACCTGGTCGAGCGTTTCGGGAAGGCCCTCGACGACACCCTCGCCATGGTGACGGAGAAGGGTCTGGCCGCCGTCGCCTGACGACGGTTTCCGACCGGGTTCCTTGACCAGGATCAATGCCGGATGGACTGAATCGTCTAGTTTCTCGCGACGGCCCGGCGGATCCGGGCCGCCGCGACACGGTGCCACGCTGCATCGCCGTGCTGCCGATTTACATGTTCCATAAAGTGTCGAATTCTGACACGTTGTTGAAAAAAGAGAACCTACGGATCACGCGCCATGGATTACGAAGCCTTCTTCCGGACCCAGATCGACAATCTGAAGCGTGAAGGCCGATACCGGGTCTTCGCCGATCTGGAACGCCGGGCAGGCAATTTCCCCAAGGCGAAGCGCTACGACGGGGCGAGCGGCACCGTCCAGGAAGTCACGGTCTGGTGTTCCAACGACTATCTCGGCATGGGCCAGCATCCCGCCGTCCTGCGGGCCATGCACGAGGCGCTGGAGACCTGCGGCGCCGGTGCCGGCGGCACCCGCAACATCTCCGGGACGAACCACTACCACGTCCTGCTGGAGCGCGAGCTGGCCGACCTCCATGGCAAGGAAGCGGCGCTTCTGTTCACCTCGGGCTACATCTCGAACCAGGCGACGCTCAGCACGCTGGGCAAGCTGCTGCCCAACTGCGTGATCCTGTCCGACGCGCTGAACCACAACTCGATGATCGAGGGCATCCGCCAGTCGGGCGCGGAGAAATACGTCTTCCGCCACAACGACCCGGAGCACCTGGACCAGCTGCTGGGCCGGCTGCCCGCCGACCGGCCGAAGCTGGTGGCGTTCGAGTCCGTCTATTCCATGGACGGCGACATAGCCCCGCTCGCCGAACTGTGCGACGTCGCGGACAAGCATAACGCCATGACCTACCTGGACGAGGTCCATGCCGTCGGGATGTACGGGCCCCGCGGCGCCGGCGTCGCGGAGCGGGACGGCGTGATGCACCGGCTGACCATCATCGAAGGGACGCTGGGCAAGGCGTTCGGCGTCATGGGAGGCTACATCACCGGGTCTTCCGCCCTGGTGGACGTGGTGCGAAGCTTCGCCTCCGGCTTCATCTTCACGACCTCGCTGACCCCGTCGATCGCCGCCGGAGCGCTCGCCAGCGTGCGCCACCTGAAGCAGAGCCAGGCCGAGCGGATCTCCCACCAGGAACGGGCCGGCACGCTGAAGCGCCGGTTGCTGGACGCCGGCCTGCCGGTGATGCCGTCGGTCAGCCATATCGTTCCCGTGCTGGTCGGCGATCCCCGGCTGTGCAAGCAGGCGAGCGACGACCTGCTGGAGCGGCACAACATCTATGTGCAGCCGATCAATTATCCGACGGTCCCCCGCGGCACCGAGCGGCTTCGGATCACCCCCTGCCCGCTCCACACCGACGGCGACATGGACCATCTGGTCGATGCCCTGCTCGACGTCTGGAGCCGGCTGGAACTGAAGAAGGCGGCCTGACCCCCGGAGGTCAGGCCGCCTTCGCGACTGCTGGGGGCGCCGGGGATCAGTCGCCCTGGCGCGCCTCGTTCTCGGCGGCCTGGGGCTGGATCTCCGCCTGGGTGGCGTCCACGCGGATGGTCTGGGCCCGCTTGTCCACGCCGGCCACCCGGTCCCAGGGCACTTCGTAGATGGTGTCGCCGACGACACCCAGCAGCCCGCCGGTGCTGACGAGCAGGGTTTCGATGCTGCCGGTCTCCACATTGACGACGGTGCCCGCGACATCGCCGAAATTCTCGTTGTCGGACAGGGTGACGGACATGTTCGCCAGATCCTCGACATAGATCTGGTTGGCCGCGAGGCCGCCGCCGCCGCGGGAGCCGGTCGGCGACTGCGCTTCGGTCGTACGGAGCGCCGCCGGGCTGTCCCTGTCGGCACCCGCGTCGGCCTGGGGCGTCCCGCCGTCGCGCACCGGTCCTCCGGAACCCGCCGGCGGCGTCACGTTGGTCGCCGCGGTACCGCCTTCCTCGCCGCCGACCGCCGGCTGGCGGGGTCCCTGCGGCTGGACGTTGGGATTCGCCGGCGTTGCCTGCTGCGAGCCTTCGGGCCCGCCCATCTGCCGGCCCGACGGCAGGGTCTCCGGCGTCTGGACGCCTTCCATCTGGTCGGTGCTCGGGCGCCCGCCCATGGCCGGCGTATCCTGCGCATAGGCCCCGGTGCCCAGGGTGGTCAGGATAGCGGTCGCCGCCAGAAGTGTTTTGAGGGACACGGTTGTCTCCTTGATCGTGTGAATCTGCTATGCTTCCCAACAGGACGCCTCGTGCGGCGTTCCGTGCCGTCGTTCGTTGCCGAGCGGAATGCGAATGCGTCGCAAAAGCATCTATGGACTTATCGGCCGGGGCGCACTATCTTCCATGACGAGCCGTTGGACTGTTCCGAGGGAGTGGCACCATGTACCGCGACAATTCACTGATGCCGAAGGAGGCCGTGCGCCTCGCCGTTCTCGGAACGCTCGCCCAGGCGGGGTCCATGCGTTACGCCGATCTGGCCGGCGCGCTCCGCCATTTCACCAGCCGCATCGTCGGCCCGTCGCTCGACCTGATGGGGACGTCGCTGGAACTGCTGCGCTATGACGGCTCGATCGAGGCGCTGGACGGCACCGGGATGGAGGACAATGCGGTCCTCGCCGTGACCGATGCCGGCCGCCGGGAGTTCGAGACCCTGATGCGCGCCAATGTCCGCGCGCCGTCTTCCGACGATCTGAACAAGCTGGTGATCACCCTCAAGCTCCGCTTCCTGCATCTCCTCGACAGGGCGGACCAGCAGGAACAGATCGATCTGCTCGCCAGCCTGTACGAGACGGAATTGGCCCGCCTGCAGGATCTCCGGCGCCACCATGACGGCGACCCCGGACACCTGACCGAGTGGCTGGACCATGACATCGCCCAGGTCGAGGCCCGCCTCCGCTGGTTCCAGGACCTGTACGACCGTACCTGACTTTCTTCGAATGCCGGGGGCTGCGCCGGTAGGCCTAGCACAAGACGAGTAGTGCCAAATCGGCGCCGAAAGGGTTATGATATACTCCCTTTTCCCAGCGCCGTGGCCATGCCCCCGATGTCAGCCCATCTCGATGCCGACGACTTAGCCGATCAACTGCGTGTCGAATTCAAGGACGATGCGCAGGATCGCCTCGATATCGTTTACCAGACGCTGGACAAGCGCCAGAACGACACACTGTCCGACGAAGAGGCGCTGATGATACTCCGCCGCGAGGCCAGCAAGCTTCGCGGCATCGGCGCTTCCTGCGGTTTCCCCCTGGTCAACCTGATGGCCCACCGGCTGGAGACCTATCTGGGGGGCAACCTGACCCGGCTGAACGAGCGCCAGATCGAGGACGTGACCCGGTTCGCCGACCGGCTCGCCCAGGCCGTGGACCGGGAGGAGCTTCCCGACGTCGCGACGACCAACCAGATCATCCGCTCCCTGCCCGTCCGCTATGAATTCGACATCACCGACATCGAGGTGCACGACGTCGAGATCATGCTGGTGACGCCGTCCAAGGTGGTGAGCAAGCTGGTCAGCACCGAGATGGCGGCCTGCGGTTTCCGCACCGTCATCGTCCGCGACCCGATCGAGTCGATCGCGCTGGCCGTCCGCATGCCGCCGGACATGATCATCGCGTCGGCGGTGATGGATGGGCTGGGCGGGCTAGACCTGCTCCGCGGGCTGCGTGCCATGTCGCCCACCCAGGATGTGCCGATGGCGCTGCTGACCAGCCTCGACACCGTCATCAAGGATGTCCCGGACGGCATCGCCGTGATCCGGGTCGGCACCCATTTCGGCGACGATTTCGCCGGGGCGATCACACGCTTCAACCTGGGCTGACGGGGTCCCTCAGCGCCACTGGCCGCAGCACCTCTTGAACTTCCGGCCGCTGCCGCAGGGACAGGGGTCGTTGCGGCCGACATACCGGTACGGATTGAGGACGGTCTGCTGTCCGCCGAGGCCGATGGACGGCATTCCCGGGAAAGCCATGGCGGGAGAGCCGGGCGCGTCCCACCCGGCCAGCGCCGGTTCCCGCCGGCGCAGGGTTTCGGCGATCCGGACCACCTCCTCGTCGATTTCCTCTTCTCCGGCCTCGGCGTCCCAGTCGTCGCGGATCGTCCAGTCCCGGAGTTCGGCGACGGTATCGCCGAAGGGCGTGTATTCGTCGTTGATCCCGACCAACAGCTCCCCGGCCTGGGCATCGGCCAGGATCCGCTCGAAATCCTCCCGGGACAGGAACTGCGGATCGATGATCCCGGCACAGAAACTCTGCTCGACCGCGTCGCGCAGTTCGGTGAAGCCCATCTGGGCGATCAGTTCCGCCCAGCCGGACGACACGACGCCGTCGCCGTCACCCGCCAGATTGCCCTGCAGGCGTCGAAGATAGTCCGCCAGGGCGGACCGTTCGATGCGGCCGGCGACCGTCAGCATGCCCAAGGTGTCGAGCATGCGCCGCCTGACATGACAGTCCGCGGCGGGATTCTCGACAAGATCCTTCAGCGGGGCGGGATCGCCATCGAACAGGTTGAACATCACGCGATGTGCCGTCACGGTGACGGCATCGCCCAGCACCATATCGATCTTCTCGGAGTCCTGCGCCAGCAGTCCCGCGACCGTCCGGTAGGCCGAGGTCGCGCGCCAGGAACCGAGCAGATGCACGGCCAGGAACAGCAGGCCTTCTTCCCCGGCAAGCTCCAGCATCGGCGTGTGGTTTGCTCGCGCGACGATTCCGGTCAGGATCGGAACCATCTCGTCGCGCCGGGACGCGGCTTCGCGAACGGCTTCGATCGGAACGGTCGTCGCTTCCCTGAATGCAGAGATGATCTGCTCGGTCTCCATGGCCTCCCCCTCTGCGCCGGCCGCAGTTTAGCAGCAAGCCGGCCGGGGTGAAGTCCCTCGCGACATTTATCCTCAACTTACGCAATGCTGCCGCCACATCATGCGGTACGCCGCTTCCAGGCCGCGGGTGAAGGCCGCGCCGTCGCACAGGGGTGAGGCGGCCATGCGCCCGCGCAGGCCCGAGCGCAGGCCGCCGAGGGCTTCGCGGTCCCGCGACAGCGCGGCGGCGATCCGCACATAATCGTCGGCATCGACCGCCGCCCATTCCGGATGGCCCAGCACCGTCACATGGCCCACGCTGTGCCGGGAGCAGAACCGCCGGCCCGGCAAGGTGACGACGGGCACCCCCATCCACAGCGCCTCCAGGGTCGTGAGGCCGCCCGAATAGGGAAACGGGTCCAGCGCGATGTCGACTCCGGCATAGGACTCCAGCATGTCCGCATGTCCGCCGCCCTGCGCCAGTTCCAGCCGGTCGGAGCCTATCCCGGCAGCCCCGAACCGCGCCGCGACACGGCCGCGCAGGTCGGGGCACCGGAGTTCCCGGGTGTTGAGGAGCAGCCGGCCGCCGGGTACCGCATCGAGAACCCTTGCCCACAGGGCGATCACGCCATCCTGGATCTTGGCAAGTCGGTTGAAGCAGCCGAAGGTGACATGGCCCAACCCCAGGGCCGGCGGCGGTGCCACGGGCGGGGCGTAGGCGGGCGGCCCATAGGGGACGTATCCCCCGGGAAGCCGGACGATCCGTTCCGTATGGAGCTCTTCCGCCCCGGCCGGGCATTGCCGCGGATCGCCGATCAGCCAGTCCATGGCCGGAAGGCCCGACGTGCCGATCAGCCCGCCCCAGGTCGCCAGGACCGGGGCCGGGGTCCGGGCGAAGACTCCCAGGCGGTTGTGCGCGGTATGGCCCGAGAGATCGACCAGCAGGTCGATCCCGTCGGCGCGGATCCGCCCGGCCAGAGCCGCGTCGTCCATGCCGGCGGTCGGAACCCAGGAGGCGCAGTGCCGTCGCAGATGGTCTGTCACTTCGTCCGCGACCGTCCGGCCCGAGTAGGCATGGATCTCCACCGCCGCCGGATCATGGTTGGGCAGGACCGGCGAGAGGAACCAGCCGACCGGGTGCTTCCCGAAATCGGCGGAGACATAGCCCACGCGGAGCCGGCGATTGGGGTCGCGCCCGCGGTCCGGACGGGGCTCGGCGAGGCCGGACAGACCGGACCCCCAGGCCCGCAGCTCCGTTACGAGATCCCGGTCATCGACCGTGGGAGAAAGATGCAGGGCATAGAGCCGATTCTCCGTGGCTCCGCGATGGTCCGGCTCCCGTTCGATCACCCGGGCATAGGCGGCGACGGCGGCATCGGGATCGCCGGCGTCGATCAGGACGTTGCCGAGTTGCAGCAGCGCCGCGATGTCGGCGGGGGCGATCGCCGCCGCATGGCGGGCGGCGCGCTCCGCCTGCCCGATCAGGCCCGAGGAGGCCAGGACGATCGAGAGTGCGACATGCGTGGCGGCATGCTCGGGCCGGGCGGCGACCGCGCGGTGGGCGAGCGCCACGGCTTCCTCGGTCCGTCCCAGGCGATCCAGGACGATGGCGAGGTTGGCGAGGGCGTCGCCCTGCTCCGGTGCCATCAGCACGGCGCCCTCCAGCACGCCGGCGGCATCGTCCAGCTGTCCGGCCTCCATCAGGGCGCAGCCGAGATCGTTCAAGGCGAAGGCATCGTGGGGTGCCAACCGGGCCGCCGCGCGATAATGGACAAGCGCGCCGGGCCGGTCGCCGCGCTTGTCCAGGAGCAACGCCAATGCCCGCCGGCCGTCCGCCGACTCCGGGCACAGATCCACCGCCCGCTCCAGCAGGTCGAGCGCCTCGGCGGCGTGACCCTGCTGGTGGCGCAACAGCCCGAGGAACCGGAGCAGATCGGGATGGCCCCGATGGACGGCGAGGAGGCTTCGGTAAGCGGCCTCCGCTTCCGCGAGCCGGCCGGCGCGATGGAGCGCCAAAGCGTCGTCCAGGCTCATGGCCGATGCCGGTTCCATGCCCATCACCTCCCCGTACGGTCGAATGCGGACGGAAAAGGCCGCCCCGGTTTCCCGGAGCGGCCTTCTTTCCATGCTTGGCGTCGGACCCGCGGCTTACGCCACGTTGGGCCGGCTTTCCGGCAGGCCCGGCATGACGCTCTCGCTGCCGTCGTGCTCGATCGGGGTGGTCTCCCGGTCGCGCTCGGCGGCGATCTGCTTCAGGCGGTTGACCACCGAGCCGGTACCGGCCGGGATCAGGCGACCGACGATCACGTTCTCCTTCAGCCCGTCCAGGTTGTCCACGCGGCCCGAGACGGCAGCCTCGGTCAGCACGCGGGTGGTTTCCTGGAACGAAGCGGCGGAGATGAACGACTTGGTCTGGAGCGAGGCCTTGGTGATGCCCTGCAGGACGGGGCGCGCCTTGGCCGGACGAAGCTGGACGCCGTCGGCGCCGGCTTCCGCGATGACCTTCTCGTTCTCGATGTCGAACTCCTGACGGTCCACCTGCTCGCCCACCAGGAAGGTGGTGTCGCCGGCGTCCTCGATCTCGACCTTCTGCAGCATCTGGCGGACGATCACCTCGATGTGCTTGTCGTTGATCTTCACGCCCTGCAACCGGTAGACCTCCTGGATCTCATTGGTGAGGTAGGCGGCCAGCGCCTCCACGCCCATGACCGCCAGGATGTCGTGCGGCACGGGGTTGCCGTCCATCAGGAGGTCGCCGCGCTGGACATAGTCGCCTTCCTGGACCGAGATGTGCTTGCCCTTGGGGATCAGGTATTCCTTGGGCTGCTCGCTCTCGTCGTTGGGAACGACCACGATCCGGCGCTTGGTCTTGTAGTCCTTGCCGAACTCGACCCGGCCGTCGGTCTCCGAGATGATCGCGAAGTCCTTCGGGCGGCGGGCCTCGAACAGCTCGGCCACGCGCGGCAGACCGCCGGTGATGTCGCGCGTCTTGGAGCCTTCGCGCGGGATGCGGGCCAGCACGTCGCCCGCCCGCACGCGGGCGCCGTTCTCGATCGACAGGATGGCGTCGACCGACATGTAGTAGCGCGCTTCCATGCCGTTCGGCAGCTTGACCACGTCGCCGTTCTCGTCCCGCAGGGTGATGCGCGGACGGAGGTCGGCACCGCGGGGCTGCTGGCGCCAGTCCACCACCACCTTGCTGGAGATACCGGTCGCCTCGTCCATGACCTCGCGGACGGACACGCCCTCGATCAGGTCGACGTAGTTGGCGATACCCTCGCGCTCGGTGATGATCGGCAGGGTGTACGGGTCCCACTCGGCCAGCTTGCGGCCGCGCTCGACCTTCTCGTCCTCGGCCGCCAGCAGCTTGGCACCGTAGGGAATACGGTGACGCGCCTTCTCGCGGCCCTGGTCGTCCACCAGCACCAACTCGCAGTTCCGTCCCATGACGACCGGCACGCCCTCGGAGTTCAGAACCACGTTGCGGTTCTTGATCTGGAGGGTCGCGTCGAACGCCGCCTCGACCGAGGACTGCTCGGCACCGCGCTGGGCGGCGCCGCCGATGTGGAAGGTACGCATGGTCAGCTGGGTACCCGGCTCCCCGATCGACTGCGCCGCGATGACGCCGACCGCCTCGCCGACATTCACCAGGGTGCCGCGGGCCAGGTCGCGGCCGTAGCACTTGGCGCACACGCCGTCGCGGGTGTGGCAGGTCAGGACAGACCGGATCAGCACCGAGTCGATGCCGGCCTGCTCGATCTTGTCCACCAGCGCCTCGTCGATCAGAGCGCCCGCGTCCACGACGATCTCGCCGGTCAGCGGGTTCTTCAGCTCGACGGCCGTGGTGCGGCCCAGGATGCGGTCCGCCAGCGGAGCGATGACCTCGCCGCCCTCGATCACGGCCTTGACGGTGATGCCGTCGGTAGTGCCGCAATCGACCTCGACGATGATCGCGTCCTGGGCCACGTCCACGAGGCGGCGGGTCAGGTAGCCCGAGTTCGCCGTCTTCAAGGCGGTGTCGGCCAGACCCTTACGGGCACCGTGGGTGGAGTTGAAGTACTCCAGCACGGTCAGGCCTTCCTTGAAGTTCGAGATGATCGGCGTCTCGATGATCTCGCCCGACGGCTTGGCCATCAGGCCGCGCATGCCGGCCAGCTGCTTGATCTGGGCGGCCGAACCACGGGCACCGGAATGCGCCATCATGTAGACCGAGTTGATGCCCTGGCCCGGACGGTCCTTCTTGATCACGTCCATCATGGCGTTGGCCACCTTCTCGGTGGTTTCCGACCAGACGTCGACGACCTTGTTGTACTTCTCGCCCTGGGTGATCAGGCCGTCCAGGTACTGCTGCTCGTACTCCTTGACCCGCTCCTGCGCGTCGGCGACCAGCGCTTGCTTCTCCGGCGGGATGACCATGTCGTCCTTGCCGAACGAGATGCCGGCGCGGCAGGCATGGCCGAAGCCCAGCTTCATCAGCCGGTCGGCGAAGATCACCGTCTCCTTCTGGCCGCAATGGCGGTAGACCAGATCGATGACGTTGGTGATCTCCTTCTTGGTCAGCAGGCGGTTGATGACCGAGAAGGGGACCATCTTGTTGCGCGGCAGGATCTCGGACAGCAGCATGCGGCCCGGGGTCGTCTCCACCCGCACGGTGATCGGCTTGCCCTCGTCGTCGATCGTCTTGTAGCGGGCCTTGACGCGGGCGTGCAGGCTGACCGCCTTGGCGTCCAGCGCCTGCTGGATCTCGCCGATATTGGCGAAGGCCATGCCCTCGCCCTTCTCGCCGGCCCGGTCCATCGTGATGTAGTACAGGCCCAGGACGATGTCCTGGCTGGGCACGATGATCGGCTTGCCGTTGGCGGGCGACAGGATGTTGTTGGTCGACATCATCAGGACGCGCGCTTCGAGCTGGGCTTCCAGCGACAGCGGCACGTGGACCGCCATCTGGTCGCCGTCGAAGTCAGCGTTGAAGGCGGTGCAGACCAGCGGGTGCAGCTGGATCGCCTTGCCCTCGATCAGCGTCGGCTCGAACGCCTGGATGCCCAGGCGGTGCAGCGTCGGCGCGCGGTTCAGCAGGACCGGATGCTCGCGGATGACCTCCTCGAGGATGTCCCAGACCTCCGGCCGCTCCTTCTCGACCATGCGCTTCGCCGCCTTGATGGTCGAAGCCATGCCGTACAGCTCGAGCTTGGCGTAGATGAAGGGCTTGAACAGCTCGAGCGCCATCTTCTTCGGCAGGCCGCACTGGTGCAGCTTCAGCTCCGGGCCGACCACGATGACCGAACGGCCGGAATAGTCGACGCGCTTGCCGAGCAGGTTCTGACGGAACCGGCCCTGCTTGCCCTTCAGCATGTCGGACAGCGACTTCAGCGGGCGCTTGTTGGCGCCCGTGATGACCCGGCCGCGGCGGCCGTTGTCGAACAGGGCGTCGACGGCCTCCTGCAGCATGCGCTTCTCGTTGCGCACGATGATGTCCGGCGCCTTCAGCTCGATCAGCCGCTTCAGGCGGTTGTTCCGGTTGATCACGCGGCGGTACAGGTCGTTCAGGTCCGAGGTCGCGAACCGGCCGCCGTCGAGCGGGACCAGCGGACGCAGCTCGGGCGGGATGACCGGGATGACGTTCAGGATCATCCATTCCGGCCGGGAGCCGGATTCCTGGAACGCCTCGATCAGCTTCAGCCGCTTGACCAGCTTCTTGCGCTTCGCCTCGGAGTTGGTCTCCCGCAGCTCGTCGCGGCAGGTGATGCGCTCCTGCTCCAGGTCGATCTGGGACAGCATGTGGCCCAGCGCCTCGGCGCCGATCTTGGCTTCGAACGCGTCGTCGCCGTACTCTTCCTGGGCGGAGATATACTCCTCCTCGCCGAGAAGCTGGTGGAGCTTCAGCGGGGTCAGGCCGGGCTCGACCACGACGTAGTTCTCGAAATACAGGACCCGCTCCAGATCCTTCAGCGTCATGTCGAGCAGCAGGCCGATGCGGCTCGGCAGGGACTTCAGGAACCAGATGTGCGCCACCGGCGAGGCCAGCTCGATATGGCCCATGCGTTCGCGGCGCACCTTGGACAGGGTGACCTCGACGCCGCACTTCTCGCAGATGATGCCGCGGTACTTCATGCGCTTGTACTTGCCGCACAAGCACTCGTAATCCTTGATCGGACCGAAGATACGGGCGCAGAACAGCCCGTCGCGTTCCGGCTTGAAGGTACGGTAGTTGATGGTCTCCGGCTTCTTGATCTCGCCGAAGGACCAGGAGCGGATCCGCTCGGGGCTCGCGATCGAGATACGGATCTGATCGAAGCTCTGCGGGCCCTGGACCTGGCCGAAAATATTCATCAACTCGTTCATGAACCTCTCCCCTGAGCGGGGCCGGCCCGGTGGACCGGCTGAGAGCGGCGGATGGAAATCACGGATATCCGCCGTCTGATTATGTCTCGAACAGCATTCCGCCGGTCATGATCCCAAAATCATCGCCCGGCAGCGGAGTTCCGGATGGAAACGGACGGGGGCGGCTCTCACCGCCCCCCGCCCCGGTCCGCCCGGATCAGTAGGCCCGTTGGTTCAGCTCGACGTTCAAGCCGAGCGAACGCAGCTCCTTGACCAGCACGTTGAACGATTCCGGGATACCGGCCTCGAAGTTGTCGTCGCCGCGGACGATCGCCTCGTAGACCTTGGTACGACCGGACACGTCGTCCGACTTGACCGTGAGCATTTCCTGCAAGGTGTAGGCGGCGCCATAGGCTTCCAGCGCCCAGACCTCCATCTCGCCGAAACGCTGCCCGCCGAACTGGGCCTTGCCGCCCAGCGGCTGCTGGGTGACCAGGCTGTAGGGACCGATCGACCGGGCGTGGATCTTGTCGTCCACCAGGTGGTGCAGCTTCAGCATGTAGATGTAGCCGACGGTCACCTTGCGGTCGAACGGCTCTCCGGTCCGGCCGTCGATCAGCGTGCTCTGGCCCGACTTGTCCAGGCCCGCCATCTCCAGCATCCGGCAGATGTCGTCCTCGCGCGCGCCGTCGAAGACGGGAGTGGCGAAAGGCACGCCGATCCGCAGGTTTCCGGCCAGCTCCAGCAGTTCCTTGTCCGACAGGTCGGCGACGTCGGTGTCGTAGGCCTTGCCGTAGACCGCCTTCAGCTTCTCCTTCAGGTCGGCGATGACCTTGGTCATGCCGTCGTCGGAGCTGCGTTTGGCCGCCGAACGGTAGGTCTGGACCATCTGGTCGATCTGGCGCCCGAGCCCGGCCGCGGCCCAGCCCAGGTGGGTCTCCAGGATCTGCCCGACATTCATGCGCGACGGCACGCCCAGCGGGTTCAGCACGATGTCGACCTGCCGGCCGTCTTCCAGGAACGGCATGTCCTCCTTGGGAATGATCTTGGAGATCACGCCCTTGTTGCCGTGCCGGCCGGCCATCTTGTCGCCCGGCTGAAGCTTGCGCTTCACCGCGACGAAGACCTTGACCATCTTCATCACGCCCGGCGGGAGCTCGTCGCCGCGCTGCAGCTTCTCGACCTTGTTCTCGAAGCGGGCCTGGAGGGCGTCGATCGAGTCGTCGAACACCTTGCCGACCTGCTCGATGGTCTCCATCACCTGCTCGTTCTCGACGCTGATCTGGCGGGTCTGGCCACCGGTCAGGGGAGCGAGATCGGCTTCGGTGATCTCGGCGCCGGTGCGGAAGCCCTTGGGACCGCTGACCGACTTCTGGCCGATCAGCAGCTCGCGCAGGCGGCCGTAGAAGCTGCGCTCCAGGATCTTGCGCTCGTCGTCGCGGTCCTTGGCCAGGCGCTCGATCTCGGCGCGCTCGATTGCCATCGCGCGCTCGTCCTTGTCCACGCCGCGGCGGGAGAAGACGCGCACCTCGACGATGGTGCCAGCGACGCCCGGCGGCAGGCGCAGCGACGTGTCGCGCACGTCGGACGCCTTCTCGCCGAAGATGGCGCGAAGCAGCTTCTCTTCCGGCGTCATCGGGCTTTCGCCCTTCGGCGTCACCTTGCCGACTAGGATGTCGCCCGGCTTCACCTCGGCACCGATATAGACGATGCCCGCCTCGTCGAGGTTCTTCAGGGCCTCTTCGCCGACGTTGGGGATGTCGCGGGTGATCTCCTCCTGGCCCAGCTTGGTGTCGCGGGCCATGACCTCGAACTCCTCGATATGGATCGAGGTGAAGACGTCGTCGCTCACGATCCGCTCGGAGATCAGGATCGAGTCCTCGAAGTTGTAGCCGTTCCAGGGCATGAACGCGACCAGCACGTTCCGGCCCAGGGCCAGCTCGCCCAGCTGGGTCGAGGGGCCGTCGGCGATGATGTCGCCGGCCTGCACCCGGTCACCGACACGCACCAGCGGACGCTGGGTGATGCAGGTGTTCTGGTTCGACCGCTGGAACTTCAGCAGGTTGTAGATATCGACGCCGGGGGCGGCCGTGTTGGTCTCCTCCGTGGCGCGGATCACGATACGGGTCGCGTCCACCTGGTCGATCACGCCCGACCGGCGGGCCGCGATCGCCACGCCCGAGTCGCGGGCGACGGTCGCTTCCATGCCGGTGCCGACCAGCGGCGCGTCGGACTGGATCAGCGGCACCGCCTGGCGCTGCATGTTGGAGCCCATCAGCGCGCGGTTGGCGTCGTCGTTCTCCAGGAACGGGATCAGCGCCGCGGCGACGGACACCAGCTGCTTCGGCGAGACGTCGATCAGGCTGATCGCCTCGGGGCGGAACATCAGGTACTCGCCGCCCTGGCGGCAGGACACCAGGTCCTCCACGAAGCTGCCGTCCTCGTTCAACTCGGCGTTGGCCTGGGCGACCGTGTAGCGGCCCTCCTCCATCGCCGAGAGATAGACGACCTCGTCCGTCACCTTGCCGTCCACGACCTTCCGGTACGGGCTCTCGATGAAGCCGTACTGGTTGACGCGGGCGTAGGTGGCCAGCGAGTTGATCAGGCCGATGTTCGGGCCTTCCGGCGTCTCGATCGGGCAGATGCGGCCGTAGTGCGTCGGGTGCACGTCGCGCACCTCGAAGCCCGCCCGCTCGCGGGTCAGGCCGCCCGGGCCGAGGGCCGACAGGCGCCGCTTGTGGGTGATCTCCGACAGCGGGTTGGTCTGGTCCATGAACTGGGAGAGCTGCGACGACCCGAAGAACTCGCGCACGGCGGCGGCCGCCGGCTTGGCGTTGATCAGGTCGTGCGGCATGACCGTGTCGATCTCGACCGAGCTCATGCGCTCGCGGATCGCGCGCTCCATGCGCAGCAGTCCGACGCGGTACTGGTTCTCCATCAGCTCGCCGACCGAGCGGACGCGGCGGTTGCCCAGGTGGTCGATGTCGTCGATCTCGCCGCGGCCGTCCTTCAGCTCGACCAGGACCTTGAGGATCGAGAGGATGTCCTCCTTGCGGAGCACCCGCATCTGGTCGTCGGTCTTGAAGCCCAGGCGCGCGTTCATCTTGACGCGGCCGACCGCGGACAGGTCGTAGCGCTCCTGGTCGAAGAACAGGCCGTTGAACAGCGCTTCCGCGGACTCCAGGGTCGGCGGCTCGCCCGGGCGCATGACCCGGTAGATGTCGATCAGCGCGTCCTCGCGGGACGCGTTGCGGTCCGCGGCCATCGTGTTGCGGATGTACGAGCCGACATTGATGTGGTCGATCGCCAGCACGGGGATCGAGCTGATCCCGGCCTTCTCCAGCTTCTCGATGTCGACCAGCGACAGCTCGTCACCGGCCTCGTGGTAGACTTCGCCCGTCTTCTCGTTGATCAGGTCGGCGGCCAGGTACCGGCCGGCCAGCTCCTCGGTCGCGACGAGCTGCTCCTCCAGGCCCTGGTCGACCAGCTTGCGGATCGCCCGCGGGGTCATCTTGGTGCCGGCCTCGGCCATCACGGTGCCGGTCTTGGCGTCGATCAGGTCGCCGACCAGCTTGATGCCCTTCATGCGATCGGCGTTGAACGGGGTCTTCCAGCCGTTGGCCGCCCGCTCGTAGACGATGCTGTCGTAGAAGGTGCCGAGGATCTCCTCCTTCGACATGCCCTGCGCCTCGTAGGGCTGCAGGCCCTGGGGTCCGCGCTCCTCGCGCAGGGCTGCCGTCTCCGCGCTGTCCAGGGCGAACAGCAGCGTGGTCGCCGGCAGCTTGCGGCGGCGGTCGATGCGGACGAAGACCAGGTCCTTGGCGTCGAATTCGAAGTCCAGCCAGGAACCGCGGTAGGGGATGACGCGGGCGGCGAACAGGTACTTGCCGGAGCTGTGGGTCTTGCCCTTGTCATGGTCGAAGAAGACGCCGGGGCTGCGGTGCATCTGGCTGACGATGACCCGCTCGGTGCCGTTGATCACGAAGGTGCCGTTCGCCGTCATCAGGGGCATGTCGCCCATGTAGACGTCCTGCTCCTTGATGTCGCGGATCGACCGGAGGCCGGTTTCCTCCTCGACGTCGAAGACGCTGAGGCGCAGGGTCACCTTGAGCGGAGCCGCGAAGGTCATCCCGCGCTGCTGGCACTCTTCGACATCGTATTTCGGCTGTTCAAGCTCATACTTCACGAAGTCGAGCACGGCGCGGTCGGAGAAGTCCTTGATCGGGAAAACAGACCGGAACACCTCCTGCAGGCCCACATTGCCGCGGCGCTCGGGCGGGACGTCCATCTGGAGGAAGTGATCGTAGGAGCTCCGCTGCACCTCGATGAGGTTGGGCATGCGGGTTACCTCGGGGATCCTCCCGAAGCTCATGCGAACACGCTTACGTCCCGTAAAGGATTTGGCCATGGATGCCCCTCGTAGACTCATCCGATTTTGCGTCCCCAAGGGACGCGAAACGGTGCCGCAGCCTTTCCGTTAACCTTACGGAAGGTTGCGCACCGTATACTGTGTCATGTCCGTCGTCATACGCTGCGCGGCAGACACCGGGCACCATACGACTGCCGCCAGAAAATGCATACAACGCCGTTCGACGGCATGCCCCCTTTCGGGGGGCAGGCCGTCGTCAAGCGCTTGAATATGAACTCTGTCGTTCAGCAAGACGGTCTTACTTAATGTCGACCGTCGCGCCCGCTTCTTCAAGCTGTTTTTTGATCTTGGCGGCCTCGTCCTTCGACACGGCCTCCTTGACCGGCTTCGGAGCGCCTTCCACCAGGTCCTTCGCCTCCTTGAGGCCCAGGCCGGTGATGGCGCGGACTTCCTTGATGACGTTGATCTTCTTGTCGCCGGCGGCGGAGAGGATCACGTTGAACTCGGTCTGCTCCTCGACCGGCGCGGCGGCGGCGGCCGGAGCGGCGGCAGCGGCGGCCACCGGAGCGGCGGCGGAAACGCCCCACTTCTCTTCGAGCATCTTGGAAAGCTCGGCCGCCTCGAGGACGGTCAGAGCGGACAGGTCGTCAACCAGCTTGGCCAGATCAGCCATTTTGAACTCCGTTTTGAGCTTGAACTTCTGTTTAGATCGTAAGGAGGCTTAAGCCGCCTCGTCCTGCTTGTTCTGGGCGTCGGCATAGGCCGCGAGAACGCGGGCCACCTGGCCACCCGGAGCCTGAAGCACACCGGCGATACGGGTCGCGGGAGTGCTGATCATGCCCAGGAGCTTGCCGCGCAGTTCGTCGAGCGACGGCAAGGACGCGAGCGCCTTGACACCTTCGACGTCGAGGGTCTGGGTGCCGAGAGAGCCGCCGACAATCTTGAACTTGTCGTTGCCCTTGGCATAGTCGGCGGCCACCTTGGCGGCCGCGACCGGGTCCTTCGAGTAGGCGACCGCGGTCGGCCCCTTGAACAACCCGTCCAAACCTTCGAACTGCGTACCCTTGAGGGCGATGCGAGCGAGCCGGTTCTTCGTCACCTTGAAGCTGGCGCCCGCAGCGCGCATCTTGCGGCGCAGGTCCGTCACCTCGGCCACCGTCATCCCGCTCTGCTGGGTGACGACGACGAGACCGGTGTCCTGCAACGCAGAGTGCAACGCCGCGACCGTCTCTTCCTTCTGAGTGCGGTCCACGGATCGTCTCCGTTGCTAAATGGCCTGGGCACCCTCGACCTTGAGGAAACCCCTGCCGTGCAGACAATTGGAACCCCTCCCCAAGTGAGTGGGGGGAACGGTCCCGGTTTACCTGTCCCAGAAGTTCAAGCCGTCAGTGCCGGCCGGGGCTTCACCCGTCCGGTAATCGGTTGCAACTCCCGTCTATGCAGGCGAATCTTAGGCCGGCGAACCGGCGCCTGCAGTCTCGGACAGGGCGGACGGTGCGGACACCGTCCTGACGGCGGCGGTTCCGGTCGCCCGGTCCCGCCGCCATGTCCCTTACGCGTTGGCGGTGGTGCCCGCCGCGGCGATGGTCGAGAGATCCAGCTTCACGCCCGGACCCATGGTCGAGCTGAGCGAGATCTTCTCGATGTACTGGCCCTTGGCGCCCGTCGGCTTGGCGCGGTTGATCGCGCCGACGAAGGCCCGGATGTTCTCCAGCAGCGCGTCGTCGCTGAAGCTGGCCTTGCCGACGCCCGCATGCACGATGCCGGTCTTCTCGGCGCGGAACTCGACCGAACCGCCCTTGGCCGCCTTGACGGCCTCGGTCACGTTCGGGGTCACCGTGCCCAGCTTCGGGTTCGGCATCAGGCCGCGCGGACCCAGGATCTTGCCGAGCTTGCCGACCACGGCCATCATGTCCGGGGTGGCGATGCACCGGTCGAAGTTGATCTCGCCGGCCTGGATCTTCTCGGCCAGGTCATCCGCACCGACGATGTCGGCGCCGGCCGCCAGGGCCTCCTCGGCCTTGTTGGCGCGCGCGAACACCGCGACGCGGACGGTCTTGCCGGTGCCGTTCGGCAGGGTGACCATGCCGCGGACCATCTGGTCGGCGTGGCGGGGGTCGATGCCCAGGTTCATCGCGAGCTCGATGGTCTCGTCGAACTTGGCGGTCGCCTTGGACTTGATCAGCCGGAGGGCGTCTTCCAGCGGCAGGAAGCCGTCGCGGTCGATGCCCTGGTAGGCGTTCTTGAGGCGCTTTCCGATACGTGCCATGGTCTCTTACTCCACCACTTCCAGGCCCATGGAACGGGCGGAGCCCGCGATCATCTTGGCGGCGCCGTCAACGTCGTTGGCGTTGAGGTCGACCATCTTCGTCTGCGCGATCTCGCGGATCTGATCCATCGAGATCTGGCCGATGAAGCCCTTGCCGGTCGTCTGCGAGCCCTTGGTGATGTTGGCGGCCTTCTTGATGAAGTAGGTCGCCGGCGGGGTCTTCGTGACGAAGGTGAAGGTACGGTCGCCGAACGCGGTGATCACGACCGGGATCGGCATGCCGACCTCCAGGTCCGCGGTCCGCGCGTTGAACGCCTTGCAGAACTCCATGATATTCAGGCCGCGCTGACCCAGCGCCGGACCGATCGGCGGCGACGGGTTGGCCTTGCCGGCCGGCACCTGAAGCTTGATGTAGCCGATAATCTTCTTTGCCATCGTGACACCTCTCCAAATGGTCCTCGGAGGACCATGTCGCAACCCCCGGAAACAGGACCGCGGGGCTGCAGGGCGCGCGGTACGGCCATGGCGAGCCTCCCGCACAAATCAGCCGGGACGCCTGGGCGCCCCGACGCCGGGATCAGATCTTCTCGACCTGCCCGTATTCCAGCTCCACCGGGGTGGAGCGGCCGAAGATCGACACCGCGACCTTGAGCCTGGCCTTCTCCTCGTCCACTTCCTCGACCATGCCGGTGAAGGAGGTGAAGGGGCCGTCGTTGACCCGGACCTGCTCTCCGACCTCGAAGGTGATCGACGGCTTGGGCCGCTCGATGCCCTCCTGGACCTGGTAGATGATCCGCTCGGCCTCGGACTGGCTGATCGGCTGCGGCTTGCCGCCGCCGCCCAGGAAGCCGGTGACTTTCGGCGTGTTCTTCACGAGACTCCAGGTCTCGTCGCTCAGTTCCATCTTCACCAGGACATAGCCGGGAAAGAACTTCCGCTCGGCGTTGACCTTGGCGCCCCGGCGAACCTCGACCACTTCCTCGGTCGGCACCAGGATTTCCTCGAACATCTCGGCGAGGCCCTTCTGGGCGGCCTTCTCGCGGATGCCCTGCGCGACCTTCTTCTCGAAGCCGGAATAGACGTGAACGACGTACCAGCGCATCGCCATGGCTTCAGACTCCCAGGCCGAGAATCGTGCGGACGCCCAACGACAGCACCTGGTCGACCAGCAGGAAGAACAGGGACGCGGCGATGACCATCACGAACACCATGCCGGAGGTGATCGTCGTTTCCTTGCGCGTCGGCCAGGTAACCTTGGCCACCTCGCGCCGGACTTCGCGAGCGAATTCTGCAGGGTTCTTTTTAGCCATCGCGGTTGGGCCGCCAGTCTCACTTAAGTACAGCCGTCGCCATCAAGGCGCCGGCCAGAAATTCAGATCGTCACGGCCTGTGCCGTCATCGCCTGCTCGGATGTCCGCCTGCCAAGAGTGGCAGGAGTGGAGGGGCTCGAACCCCCAACCCCCGGTTTTGGAGACCGGTGCTCTACCAATTGAGCTACACTCCTACGGCGCCCGTCCGCCGGACTTTGCCCCTGCGCCGAAGACGCTGCCGTCTCGACTTCGGGGTGGCGGGGGGTTTTATCGGATCCTTCGGCAACAATCCAGCGAAAAGGCCGCCGCCGGAAAATAATTCTCCGGCGGCGGCCAGGTCAGCGGAACCTTACTTGATGATGCTGGCGACGACGCCGGCGCCGACGGTGCGGCCGCCCTCGCGGATGGCGAAGCGGAGGCCTTCGTCCATGGCGATCGGGGCGATCAGGGTGACGGTCATGGCGACGTTGTCGCCGGGCATGACCATCTCGGTGCCTTCCGGCAGGGCCACCATGCCGGTCACGTCCGTGGTCCGGAAGTAGAACTGCGGACGGTAGTTGGTGAAGAACGGCGTGTGCCGGCCGCCCTCTTCCTTGGTCAGGATGTAGGCCTCGGCCTTGAACACGGTGTGCGGCGTGATCGAGCCGGGCTTGGCCAGCACCTGGCCGCGCTCGACGTCCTCGCGCTTGGTGCCGCGCAGCAGGGCGCCGATGTTGTCGCCCGCCTGGCCCTGGTCGAGCAGCTTGCGGAACATCTCGACGCCGGTCACGGTGGTCTTGACCGTGTTCTTCAGGCCGACGATCTCGATCTCCTCGCCGACCTTGACGATGCCGCGCTCGACGCGGCCGGTCACCACGGTGCCGCGGCCCGAGATCGAGAACACATCCTCGATCGGCATCAGGAACGGACGGTCGACCGGGCGCTCCGGCTGCGGGATGTACTCGTCAACCGCCGCCATCAGCTTCAGGACGGCTTCCTTGCCGATCTCCGGGCTCTTGTCCTCCAGCGCCATCAGCGCCGAGCCGTGGACGATCGGGATGTCGTCGCCGGGGAAATCGTAGCTGCTCAGCAGCTCGCGCACTTCCAGCTCGACCAGCTCCAGCAGCTCGGGGTCGTCGACCATGTCGACCTTGTTCAGGAACACCACGATCGCCGGGACGCCGACCTGCCGGGCCAGCAGGATGTGCTCGCGGGTCTGCGGCATCGGGCCGTCGGCCGCCGACACCACCAGGATCGCGCCGTCCATCTGCGCGGCACCCGTGATCATGTTCTTCACGTAGTCGGCGTGGCCCGGGCAGTCGACGTGGGCATAGTGGCGGTTGGCCGTCTCGTACTCGACGTGCGCCGTCGAGATCGTGATGCCGCGGGCCTTCTCCTCCGGCGCCTTGTCGATCTGGTCGTACGCGGTGAACGTCGCACCGCCCGTCTCGGCCAGAACCTTGGTGATCGCCGCCGTCAACGAGGTCTTGCCGTGGTCGACGTGACCGATCGTGCCGATGTTGCAGTGCGGCTTGGTCCGCTCAAATTTCGCCTTCGCCATCGCTCTTTCTGTCCCCGCGGCTTTAGCCGACATCCATCCGAAGATCAAAAACCAAAACTTACCGGAGCCGGCGGCCGCGTCGTCGAGGAATGGAGCGGGTGAAGGGAATCGAACCCTCGTCACCAGTTTGGAAGACTGGAGCTCTACCATTGAGCTACACCCGCCCGAACCATTTCCTGACGGCGCCATCGACACCGGTCTGCCGATCCCGGCCGGAGGATCCGGCCCTGATGGCAGAGATGGTGGAAGGGGCTGGATTCGAACCAGCGTACGCTATCGCGGGCAGATTTACAGTCTGCTGCCTTTAACCACTCGGCCACCCTTCCAACCGCCCCGGTCGCCCGGGACGGAGATGCGCACTATGGTAATTTCGCTCCCAATGTCAACGGCTAAAGATGGCCGAACTCAACGCTGGCGTCGTAATTCGAGGCGGGGCAAAGTCGGTTCCATCATGACCAGACGCAAGCCGCCCCGCCCCGCCCATCCCGCTTCCCAGACACCCGGCCAGCCGCCCGGCCAGCCCGGCCGCCGGCACAAGCCCGGCGGCGCCCAGTCCGGCCGTCCCGGCCTGCTGTTCGGGCTCCATCCGGTCGCCGCGGCCTGGACCAACCCGGACCGGCGCTGCACCCGCCTGCTCGCGACCGAGGCGGGACTCGCGAGCCTCGCGGGCGCCCTGGACCAGGCGCGCGCCGCCGGGCTGGAGCGGCCCAAGCCGACCGTGACGGAACGGACCGAGCTGGACCGCCTGCTGCCGCCCGGCGCCGTCCACCAGGGACTGGTGTTGGATGCCGCCCCCCTGCCGGAGATCGACCTGGAGGACATCGTCCGGCAGGGATCGATGAGGGAGGGCGACGTGATCGTCGTGCTGGACCAGGTGACCGATCCGCACAACGTGGGCGCCATCCTGCGTTCCGCGGCCGCCTTCGGGGCCAGCGCCGTGGTCCTGCCCGACCGCAACGCGCCCGAGCTGACCGGCACGCTGGCGAAGAGCGCCTCGGGTGCCGCCGAAGTCGTGCCCCTGGTGCGGATCGTCAATCTCGCCCGCTCGCTGACCGAGCTGCGCGAGGCCGGCTACTGGTGCGTCGGGCTTGACGAATCGGGTGCCAGGACGCTCGCCCGGATGGAACTGAAGGGCCGCGTCGCGCTGGTGCTGGGCGCCGAGGGCAGCGGGCTGCGGCGCCTCACCATGGAACGCTGCGACGAGATCGCCCGGCTGCCGACCGGCGGGCCGATCGGCAGCCTGAACGTGTCCAACGCCGCGGCGGTGGCGCTCTACGAACTGGCCCGGCTTCGTTGAGCCGGCATCCTACCGGGACAGGTCGATGCGGTACTTCGCGAAGCCGTCGCCGGCGTCGCCGAGCGCGCTGATCCTGCTTCCGGCGGGAATCGCCTCCTTCGCCTTCGGCGACGAGGGGAAGGTCACCACCGCGTCGCCGCCGATCGGGCTGAGCGACCAGTTCCCGTCGGATGCCGGGTCGATGGTCCGGCGGTCGAAGATGTAGTTGACCAGCACCGTGCGGTTCTCGTCCGGGGCCTCCAGGATGACGTTCGACCCGTCGAGGCCCGGAAACTTGCCGCCGCCGCCGGCACGGTAGTTGTTGGTCACGACGACGAACCGCCGCGACTCGTCAATCGGCCGGCCTTCGAAGGCCAGGTCCTTGATGCGGTGCGAGGCGGGCGCCGCGAGCTTGCCGTCGCCGTCGTAGCGGGCCGGCTGCGACACGTCGATCCGGTAGGTCACGCCGTCGATGACATCGAAATTGTAGCTGGGGAACGAGGGGTTCAGCAGCGGCTGCTCGCCCGCCTGCGCCGGGTCGATCCGGTTGAACGCGCCAGCCGACATCTCCAGCCATTGCCGCACCTGGGCGCCGGTCATCACCACGGCGCGCAGGGTATTGGGATAGAGATAGAGGTCGGCCGCGTTCCTGATCGCGATCCGGCCCACCGGAATGTCGGTGTAATAGTCCGGCCCGCCGCGGCCGCCGGCCTTGAACGGCGCTCCGGCCGACAGCACCGGCAGGCCCTCGTACTCGGTGCCGGCCAGCATCCGCTTGGCGTACCAGACCTGCGCGTTGGTCACGATCTGGACGGAAGGGTCGTCCTGGACCAGGGCGAAATAGCTGTTGATCGGCGCCGTCGTCTCGCCGATCGGCTGCCGGACATAGGCCAGCGTCGCCTCGTGGTCGGCCTTCAGCGCCTCGACGATGGCGGGATCCGACTCGACCAGCGCCACCTTCCGCTTGTCCCGGGTCTCCCAGATCGGCCGCACGGAGGAAACCGCGTCGGCGACCGACCATTTTCCGCCCTCCTCCTTCAGGATCAGGTCGATCAGGCCCAGGTGGCTGCCCCAGAAGCCCGGCATCACGACGGGGACGCCGCGGACCTTGCCCTTGGCCATGTCGGTGTCGGGCAATCCGGCGAAATCCGGGCCGGGAAAGACCTTGTGCTGGTGCCCGGTGAGGATCGCGTCGATCCCCTGGACCCCGGCGAGGTACCAGGCCGCGTTCTCCTCCCCGCCGACCCGCGGCTCGGCCGACAAGCCGCTGTGGCTGAGGGCCACCACGATGTCGGCCCCCTTGGCGCGCAGTTCGGGCACGTACTTGCGGGCAGCCTCGACGATGTCGGTGGTGACGACCCGGCCCTCCAGGGCGGCCTTGTCCCAGGTGGTGATCTGGGGGGTGACGAAACCGATGACGCCGATCTTCAGCGGATGCGACTTCCCCGACTCGTCCACCACCTGCCGCGTCAGGATCTCGTAGGGCTTGAAATAGGGCTTGCCGTCGCCGGCACGCTCGACATTGGCGGCCACGACCGGAAAGGCGGCGCCGGCCTGCGCGTCGCCGAGGAAATCCAGGCCGTAGTTGAACTCGTGGTTGCCGACCGTGGCGGCATCGTACTTCAGCAGGTTCATCGCCTTGTAGACGGGATGGACGTCGCCGCGCCTCAGGCCGCGCTCGCGGGCCACGAAATCGCCGAGCGGATTGCCCTGGATCGCGTCGGCATTGTCAAGCAGCAGGCTGTTCTTCGCTTCGTCCCGGGCCTTGGCGATGAGGGTGGCGGTGCGCGCCAGCCCGACCGTGACGTCCTCCTTGTCCGAATAGTAGTTGTAGGGCAGCACGTTGACATGCAGGTCGGTGGTGCCGAGCAGCCGGAGCCGGACGGTAGCGTCGGCCAGGGCGCCGGTGGCGAAGCATGTGGCGGTCAGGCATGTCGCCGCGCCGAGGGCCAGCGCGGACAGGAAGCTTCTGCGGTCCATCTCATCTCCCGGAAGGGCGGAACGCGGGGCACGGACCCCACGCATGCCCATGGGTTACCGGCACCGGACGCCGGGCGTCAACCGGCCTGCTCCCCTTTCGCGCAGGGAGAGGAAATCTTCACCGCGGGCTTGTTCAGCACGGCCCGCGGCGCTAGTCTGCATGCCGTTCGACCCGGGGCCGGCTTAGCACAGTGGTAGTGCAGCGGTTTTGTAAACCGAAGGTCGGGGGTTCAAATCCCTCAGCCGGCACCAGTCGAAGCCCCGTTTGCCGGAAGTTACCCGGAAAATCCAGAAACGACGCCGCGGCGCGCCCGGCGGCCCTGCCCTAACGGGACTTGTTTCCTGGAACCAACCCCCTGCCCGCTCGTTGATGTCCCGGACGCGCGCAACGCCGCGCATCCGCAAGAGACCACTCACACGAACAGCAACAGGCGCAGGGAACCCCAATGGCCGACCGCGAAACGGACCGCGATATGGGCGCGGCGCACGATGCAGCCAGCCGCCCCGATCCCGCAAAGACAGCCAGTCCCGACCCGATGGAACGCGGTCATCTCCGAGACCAGATCGACAGCGGCAAGTTCCGCGACAAGGTGGCCGCGCCCGATCCGGCGACCTCTCCGCTGGGCACCGACGACGAGGCGGCCGGCGTGCCGACCCCGGCCGCCAAGGTCCAGTACGAAAGCCCCGCCGCGCCGGCGCACGCCCCGGCCAATTCCCATTCCAGGGACACGCCTCCGAGCCATCTCGGGCCGATGATCGCCGCCGGCATCGTGGTGGTGGCATTCGTCATCGGGCTGATCATGATCTTCTCGGCCGGCTGACGGCGTCCCTCCCATCCCCCCTTCCCAACGGCTCGCCGGAACTTCATAGGCGAGCCGTCCTATGCCCTTGCACCAGCCTCTACCCCGCAAGGATGATTGGAACATCGACCGGCCGGATCCCGTTCTCCTCCTGGAAGAAAATCCGGGGAAAACAATCTTATGTCAAAAAAGATACTCATCACTGGCGGAGCCGGCTTCATAGGCTCGCACCTGGCCGATGAACTGGTTGCCGCCGGCCATGAAGTCCGGGTTTTGGACAATTTATCCGAGCAGGTCCACGGCAGCGGCGGCGCCCGGCCGGACTATCTCAGCCGTGACATCGAGCTGCGCGTCGGCGACGTGCGCGATCCGGTCGCGGTCAAGTCCGCGCTTCAGGGCATCGACGCCGTCTATCACTTCGCCGCCATGGTCGGCGTCGGCCAGAGCATGTATCAGGTCGACGATTATGTCGGCGTCAACGACCTCGGCACCGCGGTGCTGCTCCAGGCGCTGATCGAGCGGCCTGTCGAGCGGCTGGTGGTCGCCAGCAGCATGAGCATCTACGGCGAGGGCCTGTACCGCGACATCAAGGGCGAAATCGTCACCCCGGCCGAACGCAGCCTCTCCAGGCTCAAGGACGGCCTGTGGGAGCCGCTCGGCCCGGACGGCGGCGAGATCACGCCCGTCCCGACGACGGAGGACAAGGCGCCGACGCTGTCGTCGATCTATGCGCTCAACAAGTATGTGCAGGAGCGCATGTGCCTGCTGATCGGGCAGGCCTACAACATCCCGACCGTCGCGATGCGCTTCTTCAACGTGTTCGGCACGCGCCAGGCGCTGTCCAACCCGTACACGGGCGTGCTCGCGATCTTCGCCTCCCGGCTGCTCAACGGCAATCCGCCGATGATCTTCGAGGACGGCCTGCAGCGCCGCGACTTCGTCCATGTGGCCGACGTGGCGCGCGCCTGCCATCTGGCGCTGAACGCCAAGGACGCCGCCGGGCATGTCTTCAACGTCGGCAGCGGCGAAAGCTACAGCGTGGTCGAGGTTGCGGAGCAGCTCGCCGCCTCGCTCGGCAAGTCGCGCATCGCGCCGACGCTGACCAAGAAGTTCCGCGTCGGCGACATCCGGCACTGCTTCGCCGACATCGGCAAGGCGCAACGGCTGCTGGGCTACCGGCCCGAGACGTCGCTGGCCGACGGCATGGTCGAGCTGGCCGCGTGGCTCGACGGCCAGATCGCGGTGGATCGGGTCGACCAGGCGAGCCGCGAACTGGCGGCCAGGGGTTTGGCCGTATGATGGGCGACCGGGACACCCCCAGGGATCCGCCCGCGGCCATGCCAGGCTTCACCACAACCTTCCGACCCGACGACCGAGCCCGCGCCGAACAGGCCGTGGCGGCCCTGAAAGGACTGGGCGTGCGCCGCTTGCGCGTCCAGGCCGATTCCGGCGGCTGGCACGGCTGGCTGCTCCCGCGCCTCGCGGCGGAGTTCGACCTGCTGCCGGTCCTCGCCCTCGGCGAGGCCGATGCGCCCGATGCCGTCGGGACGCTCCTCCCGGCCCTGCCCGCCGTGGAGTGGGTCGAGATCGCCGCCGCACCGGGCCGGATCGCGGCGATCGCCGGAGCGGCCGCCGCGATCCGGCAGGCCGGCCGCAAGGTCGTGCTGAGCGGCCTTGATCCGGCGGCCCTGGAACTGCTGGCGCAACGGGGCGGCCTCGGCGACATCGACGCCGTCGGCATCGGGGCGTTCCCCGGCACCGGCGATACGTCCTGGCCGGGCTGGGAAGCGGTCGTCGAAGAGTACGCCCAGGCGATGGCCGGGGCCGGCCGGGTCCCCGCCCTGTGGATCACCGGAACGGGCTTCTCCACCTGGCGCCATGACGAGCGCGGCCAGATCAGGGCCTTTCTCGCCGCGGCCGAGGCTCCGGCCGACCGGGTCTACTGGTCGTCGCTCCTGGACCTGGCCGCGGACGAGTCCAGCGCACGGGGCTTCCATGCGGACGAGCGGGATTACGCACTGGGCGTGCTGCGGGCCGACCGCTCGCCGAAGCTCCTCGGCCGGCTGCTGGAGCAGGGCGGCATCGCGGCGGTCCGCTCGGTCGACCGCCTGGGCCGCCCCGGATCCCCCCGTCCGGCGTCGGGCAGCACGGGCAAGCCCGTGGTCATCACCGGCGGGGCCGGCTTCATCGGGACCAACCTGGCCGACCGCCTGGTCCGCGGGGGCCACCGGGTCATCGTCTACGACAACCTGTCGCGCCCCGGCGTCGAGCAGAACATCGACTGGCTGAAATCGACCCACGGCAGCGCGGTCACCTTCGAATTGGCCGACATCCGCGATCCCCACGTGCTCCGCGAGGCGGTCGCCCAGGCCGGCAAGATGTTCCACTTCGCGGCGCAGGTCGCCGTGACCACCAGCCTCGTGGATCCGATCACCGACTTCGAGATCAATGCCCGGGGCACGGTCAACCTGCTGGAGGCGATGCGGGCCCAGGCCGAGCCGCCGCCCCTGGTGTTCACCTCGACCAACAAGGTCTATGGCAAGCTGGCCGACCTGGAACTGCGGCTCGAAGGCGAGCGCTACGCCCCGGCCGATCCGGAGATCCGCGCCCGCGGCATCGACGAGTCGCGCCCGCTGGACTTCTACAGCCCCTACGGCGCGTCGAAGGGCAGCGCCGACCAGTATGTGCTGGACTATTCCCGCACCTACGATCTGCCGACCGCGGTCTTCCGCATGAGCTGCATCTACGGGCCCCACCAGTTCGGCACCGAGGACCAGGGCTGGGTCGCCCATTTCCTGATCCGCGCGCTGGACGGCGAGCCGATCACCCTGTACGGCGACGGCCGGCAGGTCCGCGACATCCTGTTCGTCGAGGATCTCGTGGACGCCTTTCTCGCGGCGCAGGAGCATATGTCGTCGATTCGGGGACAGGCCTTCAACATCGGCGGCGGTCCCGACAACGCGACCAGCCTGGTCGAGCTGCTGGACCGGATCGGATCGACCACCGGCCGCCGGCCCGACGTCAGCTTCGGTCCCTGGCGGCCGGGCGACCAGCTCTATTACGTCTCCGACACGGCCAGGTTCAACGCCGCGACCGGGTGGCAACCGAGGGTCGGGATCGCCGAGGGGATCGCGCGCCTGTCCGGCTGGCTGACCGAGAACCGGATCGCGGGCGTCGAGGCGCCCGTCCTGAGGAGGGCGGCATCATGAAGTTCGCCCTGATCAACCCGAACTGGAACTTCGACGGCAGCATCTATTTCGGCTGCCGCGAACCGCACCTGCCGCTGGAGTACGGCTACTCCAAGGCGCTGATCGAGCGCGCCGGCCACGAGGCGATGATCATCGACGGCCAGCTCATGGACCTGGGGCTGGACGAGATCCGCGCCCGCGTGACCGACTATGCGCCCGACTTCACCGTGGTCACCACCGCCCCCAGCTACCTGTTCTGGCGCTGCGCCCCGCCGGAGCTGCGGGTCCCGCAGGAGGTGCTGAAGGCGGTCGGCGACGTCGGCGGCACCCTGGTGGCGGTCGGGCCGCACGGTTCGACCACGCCGCGGGCGGCCTATGCCAAGCTGGGCGTCGACGTGGTCGTGATGGGCGAGTGCGAGGAGCTGCTTCCCCGCCTCGCCGACGAGCCGTGGGACTCGATCCCGTCGATCTGCTTCGGGCCGCGCGATAACCCCAAGGTCAATGGCGGCCCCTTCGCCTCGCGCTTCACCGACCTGCCGGCGCTGTCCTGGCCCGACGAATGGGTTGCCCGCCACCATCACCACCATCACCGTTTCGACATCGATACGAACGGCCCCCGGCCCGGTCCGGGAGCGGAGATGGAGACCTCGCGCGGGTGCCCCTACCGCTGCTCCTTCTGCGCCAAGGAGAATTTCCGCGACAAGTACCGCAAGCGCCCGCTCCCGGTGATCCTGGAGGAGCTGGACCGGCTGATCGCGCAGGGCGTCGAGTATGTCTACTTCATCGACGAGATCTTCCTGCCCAACGCCGAGCTGCTGGAAGCCTTGGCCGGGCGCCGGATCAAGTTCGGCGTCCAGACCCGGATCGATCTGTGGAAGGAGCCGATGCTGGAACTGCTCGGCCGGGCCGGCTGCGTCTCGATCGAGGCGGGCGTCGAGAGCCTGACGCCGGAAGGGCGCCAGGCCCTGGACAAGAACTGCCGCATGTCGACCGACGAGCTGACCGATCGGCTGATCTTCGCCAAGCGGCACGTCGCCTTCGTCCAGGCCAACCTGATCGAGGCCGGCACCGACGACCAGGCGATGGTCGATGCGTGGCGGAAGCGGCTGCTGGAGCACGGCGTCTGGGCCAACGAGCCCGTGCCGCTGTTCCCCTATCCCGGCTCGCCGGACTACCGGAAGCTGTGGGGCCTGCCGGACGACCAGGCGTGGGAACGCGCCCTCGACCACTACCTGACCCACCACGTGGACTTCAGCGACATCCAGGACCAGCGGCCCCTGCCGCTGCGGGAACTGGAGCTGGCCGCCCCGGACGGGCGCTGACCATGGTTCCCGCGTCGGGCTCTCCGCGCCGGGTGCTGATGACGGCGGACGCGGTCGGCGGGGTCTGGGACTATGCCCTGGAACTGGCCGGCGGGCTGGCGCGGCGCGGCGTCCGCGTCACCCTGGCGGCCATGGGACCGGCGCCCTCCCCGGCGCAGCGCGCCCGGGCGATCGCGATCCCCGGGCTGGGCCTGCACCTCGGCGAGTTCAAGCTGGAATGGATGGAGCGCCCGGAGGACGACCTGGCCGCCGCGGGCGAGTGGCTGCTGGACCTGGCGGAGCGGGTGGCTCCCGACCTGGTCCATCTCAACGGCTATGCCCACGCGGCCTTGCCCTGGGAACGGCCGGTGGTCGCGGTCGCCCATTCCTGCGTGCTGTCCTGGTGGCAGGCCGTCCACGGATGCCCGGCGCCCGCCGACTGGCGGCCCTATGCCGACCGGGTCGCCGCCGGCCTGGCGGCGGCCGACCGGGTGGTTGCCCCGACCCGGGCCATGCTCGACGCGCTGGAGACCCATTACGGCCCGGTCCCACACGGGCGGGTGATCTGGAACGGCCGGGACGGCGGCACCTGGCACCCCCGGCCGGACCGGGAACCCACCGTGATCAGCGTCGGGCGGATCTGGGACGAGGCCAAGAACATCCGCGCCCTCGACCGCGTCGCCGCGGAACTGGACTGGCCGGTGGTCGTCGCCGGCTCCCGGCGGCACCCGGACGGGCGAAGCCCCGGAGGCGGCGCCATGCCGGCGAACCTGCGGCTCCTGGGCCATCTCCGCCCCGACGAACTGGCCGACTGGTACGGGCGGGCGGCCGTCTTCGCCCTGCCGGCCCGGTACGAGCCGTTCGGCCTGTCGATCCTGGAGGCCGCGCTGTCCGGCTGCGCGCTGGTGCTGGGCGACGTGCCGAGCCTGCGCGAGCTGTGGACCGGCGCGGCGGTGTTCGTCCCCCCGGACGACCCTGCCGCCCTGGCGCGCGAACTGCGGCGGATGGCCGCCGATCCCCCGCGCCTGCGGGCGCTCGCCACCGCGGCGCGCCAGCGCGCACGCAGCTATGGCACGGAACGCATGGTCGCGCGTTATCTCGACGTCTATGCCGACCTTCTGGACGCGCCGCGTTCGATCCCGCTTCACCGCGAAAGCGCCGCCGTTCCGCTGGAACGCTGACCTCGTCGCCGATCTTCAAGCCAAGCGGAGACCCATGCGCTTCGTCTATTTCACCCACTCGCTGGTGTCCGACTGGAATCACGGCAACGCCCATTTCCTGCGCGGCGTGATCCGGGAGCTGACCGCCCGAGGCCATCAGGTGCAGGTGTTCGAGCCGCGCAACGGCTGGAGCCTGCAGAACCTGATCGCCGACCAGGGAGCCGAGGCGGTCGCCCGCTTCGCCGCCGTCTTCCCCGGCTTCGGCTCGACCAGCTACGATCCCGTCACCCTGGACCTGGACCGCGCCCTGGACGGTGCCGACGTCGTGATCGTCCACGAATGGAACGACCACGGCCTGGTGGCGGACATCGGCCGCAGGCGCGCCGCCGGCGGCCGCTTCCAGCTGCTGTTCCATGATACCCACCATCGTTCCGTCACCGATCCGAAGGCGATGGCGGCCTATGATTTGACGGCGTATGACGGCGTCCTGGCCTACGGCGCGGTGATCCGGGAGATCTATCTGAAGATGGGCTGGGGCCGACGCGCCTGGACCTGGCACGAGGCGGCGGACACCGCCCTGTTCCGCCCTCTGCCCGGCCGCCCGCGCGAGGGAGACCTGGTGTGGATCGGCAATTGGGGCGACGGCGAGCGCTCGGTGGAGCTCGGCGAGTTCCTGCTGCTGCCCATCCGCCAGCTCAAGCTGAAGGCGCGCATCCACGGCGTGCGCTACCCGGCCGACGCCAAGGCGGCCATAGCGCTGGCCGGCGCCGAGTACGCCGGCTACCTGCCCAACCACGAGGCTCCCGAGGCCTTCGCCCGGTTCCCGGTGACGGTCCACGTGCCGCGCCGGCCCTATGTCGAGACCCTGCGCGGCATCCCGACCATCCGCCCCTTCGAGGCCCTGGCCTGCGGCATCCCGCTGGTCTGCTCGCCCTGGGACGATGCCGAGGGACTGTTCCGCCCCGGCAGCGACTACCTGATAGCCCGTGACGGTACCGAAATGACCAAGCATCTCCGAGACATCCTCAACGATCTGGACTTGGCGGCCTCGCTCGCGCGGAGCGGCTACGAGACGGTCCAGTCCCGTCACACCTGCGGCCACCGGGTCGACGAGCTGCTGGAGATCTGCCGCGGCCTGAAGCAGGAAAGACCCCTGCTGCAGGAGGCCCGCTGATGGCCGGCCTCGACATCTCCTTCTACGGGTCCAGCCTGGTCTCGGCCTATTGGAACGGCGCCGCGACCTATTACCGGGGCGTCATCCGGGCCCTGGCGGCGCGCGGCCACCGCGTGACGTTCTACGAGCCGGACGCCTACGAGCGCCAGCAGCACCGCGACATCCCCGATCCCGACTGGGCGCGGGTGGTGGTCTATGCCAACGACGAGGACAGCGCCCGCCGGGCGCTGGAGCAGGGGCGCAACGCCGACGTGATCGTCAAGGCCAGCGGCGTCGGCGTGTTCGACAGCCTTCTGGAGGCCGGCGTGCTCGAGGTGCGGCGCCCGGACGCGACGGCGATATTCTGGGACGTGGACGCGCCGGCGACGCTGGCGTCCATGCGGGAGAATCCCGGCGACACCCTGCGCCCCCTCATTCCCCGCTACGACATGGTCCTGACCTACGGCGGCGGCGATCCGGTGATCCGGGCCTATCGCGAGTTCGGCGCGCGGGATTGCGTGCCGATCTACAACGCCCTGGACCCCGACACCCACCATCCGGTGCCGGCCGACCCGCGGTTCGCCGCCGACCTCGGCTTCATGGCGAACCGCCTGCCCGACCGGGAGGCACGGGTCGAGGAGTTCTTCCTGAAAGCCGCGGCGAAGCTGCCCGGCCGCCGGTTCCTGCTGGGCGGCAACGGCTGGGGCGACAAGCCGATGCCCGGCAACGTCAACTATATCGGCCACGTCTATACCGCCGACCACAACGCCGTGAACTGCTCGGCCCTGGCCGTGCTGAACGTCGCCCGCGACAGCATGGCCGCCGTCGGCTTCTCGCCGGCGACCCGCGTCTTCGAGGCGGCGGGAGCCGGCGCCTGCGTGATCACCGACGCCTGGGAAGGGATCGAGCAGTTCCTGATCCCCGGCGAGGAGATCCTGGTGGCGCGCGACGGCGCGGAAGTCGCGGCCCATGTCGACGCGCTGACGCCCGAACGGTCCCGCGCGATCGGCGAGGCGGCCCGGCGCCGCATGCTCGACGCCCACACCTACGCCCACCGCGCCGGGGAGGTCGAGGCCCTGCTGGTGAACGGCGCCCATGCCGGGCGGGTCCCGGCATGAACGGCATCGTCGACGGGCGCATGGCCGAACGCGCCGCCGGGCTGTCGATCGTCGTCCTCGGCCTCAGCATCACGTCGTCCTGGGGCAACGGCCACGCGACCACGTACCGGGCGCTGGTCAAGGCCCTGGCCGATCGCGGCCACGACGTGCTGTTCCTGGAAGCCGACCGCCCCTGGTACGCCGCCCATCGCGATCTGGCCGAGCCGCCCTTCTGCCGGACCGCGCTCTACCGGGACCTGGAGGACCTTCGCGACCGGTTCGCCCGGGAAGTCCGCGACGCCGACCTGGTGATCGTCGGATCCTTCGTTCCGGACGGCGTCGAGGTCGGGGACTGGGCGATCCGGACCGCGCGCGGCGTCACCGCCTTCTACGACATCGACACCCCGGTGACGCTGGCCAAGCTGGAACGGGGAGACGTCGAGTATCTGAGCCCCGACCTGATCCCGCGCTACGATATCTACCTGTCCTTCACCGGCGGGCCGACCCTCGGGCGGCTGGAGCGGCAGTTCGGCTCGCCGATGGCCCGTGCGCTCTACTGCTCGGTCGATCCGGAACGGTACTATCCGGAGCCGGGAGCGGACTGCGCGCGCTGGGACCTGGGGTATCTCGGCACCTACAGCCCGGACCGCCAGCCGACCGTGGACCGGCTTCTGGTCGAGCCGGCCCGGGCCTGGGCGGAAGGAAGCTTCGTGGTCGCCGGACCGCAATATCCCGACTCCATCGGCTGGCCCGGCAACGTCCGGCGGGTCGACCACCTGCCGCCGGACGAGCATCGCGCCTTCTACAACGCCCAGCGGTTCACGCTCAACGTGACGCGGGCCGACATGATCGCGGCCGGATGGTCGCCCAGCGTCCGGCTGTTCGAGGCCGCGGCGTGCGGGACGCCGATCATCAGCGACTGGTGGCCGGGGCTGGACGGCCTGTTCGAGCCGGGCACGGAGATCATCATCGCGGCGGATGCCGGGACCGTGCTCGATACCCTACGGTCGATGTCCGACGACCATCGCCAGGCGATCGGCGAACGGGCCCGGTCGCGGATCCTCGCCAACCACACGGCGGCGCACCGCGCGGCCGAGCTGGAAATGTTCGTGGCGGAAGCGCGGGCCGACGTTTCCACCGCGTGATGGATCGGGGAAATGCCGGCCGCGGACATCTTGTCGCGGCCGGCGCCGGTTCCCCCGGATGGGCAGCCCGCGCCGCCGGGCCGCCATGCCCCGTCAAAGACGTATCCCGGTAATGACGTGCCACCGGCGCGGGTTAAATCTGTTTCTATGTGCCGGAAATTTTAGGTAAAGTGGAAATGTATTCGAGCAGCCGCAATTTCGAGAAAAAAGATGGAATCCAAGGTTGAGCATGACGGCACCCGCCTTCGCAACTACCGGATGATGAAGAACATCACGCTGACGAAAGCCGCCGGCATGTGCGGCGTGTCGAAGAGCGAGCTGTCCAAGCTGGAGTCCGGGGCGCGGCCGATCCGGCCCGACCATGTGATCAAGCTGGCCGGGGTCTACGGGATCACGCCCCTCGACCTGCTGACCCCGGACAGCAAGCTGCGCGCCTTCATCGAGCACGCGATCGACGCGCCGGTCCAGCAGAACGAGATCCCGCTGTACGAGGGCCGGGCGCTCTCTTCCCGGCAGAAGGACGCGGTCCCGACCGGCAAGGTCCCCTGCCCGATCCAGCTGGTCGACGTGCCGGGCGCCTATGCCGTCAGCATCAGCGACATGGCGAATGCCCCGGCGCTTCTGCCCGGCGTGATCCTGCACGTCCACCCGCAGCGTCCGGTCGTCATCAATGACCTGGTCGTCAACCGCGTGACCTGGTCCCCGCTGGTGTTCTTCCTGCGGCAGTCCGACGACGGGGACCTTTACGGCCTGACGCTGTCCAAGAAGCGCGTCGACCTGGACCGCGACGCGATCGACCTGCTCCACAAGGTGGCGGGAGTCTGGATGATCAATGGCGCGCGCGAGTGAACGGACACGCGCGAGTCGCTCCCTTTTCCTGAGCCGCAACCCCACGACGCCGCCCGCGCGGGGCGCACCGGCGCCCGATCCGCCCCGTCCCGCGCCGCACGACGGACGTTCCGGTTCGGACATTCGGTCGGATTTCGCATAGCGCTGCCCCTAAATCGGCCTTCAAGCGGCTCTGACCTAAGTCGTATGATTACTTCCCGTTCATGAACATTCCCGGATCGGAACATCATCCGACGGCATCCGATAGTATTGATATCTAACCATTTTTCATCTTTCCGAGCGGCGAAATAAGAAAATACACAGGATTTTCTTTTTGCTATGACTGCGTAGCAAGCAGTTGGGGGCAGACGATGAAAATGGTTTTGGATGGCGCGGATGGTCATCGCCAATCGGTTCTTGCCCTGATCAGGACCAAGAGCACGCTGAAGGCGGCCAGCATCGCCTGTGGCAGAAATCATGGCTACTTCCATCAGTATCTGTTCCAAAGCAAGCCGCGTTTCCTTCCGGAAGACGTGCGGATCAAGTTGGCGCAGTACCTGGGAATAGCGGAAAATCGGCTGCGAGAACCGGAATTGCTTGTTTCGGCGGATATGCCGGTTTCTGCTTCTGCTGAGACCCGCCCCAGGCTGATGGTTTACGGACGGGCATCCGATCTGGAGATCGACATGACCTTGCCGGTCGCCGAAACCGAGCGGCCGGCCACGCTGACCCATGTGATCGACGCCTTCGCCGCCTATGTCCACGATGCGGCGCTCAGTCCGTGCCTTCCGGTCGGCAGCCTGGTCTATGTCGATCCGAGCAAGCCGCTGCGCCCTGGCGACTTCGTTCTGGTCAAGCGGGCAGCCACCGCCAGGATCGCGGTTTTCCGCGGACGGATCGCCGATGGCGTCATGCTCGATTTCGGCGGCGGGCGGGAGGAGTCGATGGGCATCGGGCAGCTGGCGGCCATCTGCAAGATCGTCGGCGTCGATTACCCCTGATGCGGAGCGTTGCCGGGCGACCGCTGCCCTGACAGCGGCAGTATGACGCAGACCCGGGTACCGACGCCGAGTTCGCTCCGGATGTCGATCCGGCCTCCGTGCATCTCCGTGAGGGAACGGGTCAGGGCCAGCCCGAGACCGGTCCCGGCATGCCTGCGGGTGTGGCGGTTGTCGATCTGTTCGAACGGCGTCCCGACCCTTCCCAGGTCCTCGGGCGCGATGCCTATCCCGGTATCGGACACCGCGACGTGCATCTCGTCCGCGACGACCTCGGTCGAGACGGTCACCCTGCCCCCACGGTCGGTGAACTTGATCGCGTTGGAGAGCAGGTTGAGCAGGATCTGGTTGAGCGCCCGCTCGTCCGCGAGGACGGTGGCTCCGCCGGCCGGCATCTCGCCGTCGCCGGGCTCGACGATCTCGATGCCCGCCTCGTCGGACCGGAGGCGGACCATCCGGGTGCAGCGGCGGACCACTGAGGATATGTCGACCTCGGTCCGGTGCAGCACGTATTTCCCGGCCTCGATCTTCGACATGTCGAGGATATCGTTGATCAATTCCAGCAGGTGCCTGCCGCTGGTATGGACGTCGCGCGCATATTCGACGTAGCGCCGGACGCCGACCGGCCCCAGCGCCTGGGTCTCGATCATTTCCGAGAAACCGATGATGGCGTTCAGCGGCGTCCGCAATTCATGGCTCATCATGGCGAGGAACTGCGACTTGATGCGGCTGGCCTCCTCCGCGTTGTCGCGCGCGGTCAGGTAGCGCGACGCCAGCTCGGACAGCGCGCCGGTCTGGGCCTCCAGCCGCGAGCGCGCCTCCTCCAGCTCCGCGACGTGGACGCGCAGGCTCTCCTCGCTGGTCTTCAGCTTCAGCTCCTGCTGCTTCAGCAGGGTTATGTCGGTCCTGATGCCGACGATGCCGCCTTCCGACGTGCGCCGGTAGCTGCCGAGGAGCCAGCGTCCGTCCGGCAGCTCCTGCTCATACTCGCCTTCCAGCCGGACGCCGTCCGGCGCCGGGCACGCGTCGCCCGAGCCCGCGGGCGACAGGTCCCGGTAGCGGCTGTTGCACAGGACCAGCCGCTGTTCGGCGTCCCACAGCACGAAGCCCTCGCTGACGCTCTCGATGGCGTCCCTCAGCCGCTGCTCGACGCGCCTGATCTCCGTCACGTCGACCCAGGCCGCGACCATGTATCCGCGCGGCGTCTTCTGCTCGCTGACCCGGAAATGGCGCCCATCGGCGAAGGTCACCGTCAGGTCCCGCTCGACGCCGGAGTCCCCGCGGCATCGCAGCCGCGCCTGCACCCACTCCTCGGCCTCGCCCTCGATCCCGTAGAGTCCCGCCTCAACGTTGGCCCGCAGCAGCCGTTCGAACCGGACCCCGGGGCGGATCAGGTGGGCATTGGGCGCGAACAGGTCCCGGAAGCGCTTGTTGTGGAGGAGCAGCCGGCCCCGGGGGTCCCACAGGGTTATGGCTTGCGAAACGGAGTCGATCGCCTCCTGCAGGCGGTTGTTCGCCTCGCGCAGGGCGTCCAGCTCGAGGCGCCGGGCATCCAGTTCCAGCCGGCGCGCCGTGACGTCGCGCTGGACCGCCAGCAGCAGGCGGCGCCCGCCCGCGACGTCCTGGAAAGGCGAGATCGTCAGGTCCGACCAGTATTCCCGTCCGTCCTTGGCATAGCCGCGGAGCTCCGCCCGCACCGCCTGCCCGAGGCCGAGCGCCCGGCGTATCCTGGCAAGCTCCCGGCGGGGCGGATAAATGCCCGGGAGGAACCCCGGCGCCAGGCCGGCGATCTCCTCCGGCCGGTAGCCCGTCAATTCGGTGAACGCGGGATTGACGTAGACGACGCGGGCTTCGGACAGATCGGCGACGCCGTCTGCGCCCGTGCAGTCGGCAATGGTCACCGTATCCGGGGAAAGGCGAAACAGGGAATCGAAAGCGGGTTCCGGCCGCAAGGCCGAAGGAACTGAGTGTATCACCCTGGTGATCGCTCCGCTTTCCATGATTCGTGCAGTGTGCGGGCCCTTCGCCCGGCCTCTTGTCGATACGAAATACTAGGGACCGGCGAATGAATCTTTCGTAAAGGTTCCGCAGGCAGATGGTGGCAAAAAAACACCTCCTCCCCGCGAGGGGAGGAGGTCCGCGGCGACGGCGCCGCTCCGCCGCGTCCGGAGCCGGAGCGGCGGAGGGAAGGCCGGTTCCGGTCAGCCCATCAGGACCAGGGCCACGCCGCCGATGCCGACCAGCGCGCCGCTGCCGCGCACCGCGATCGTTCCGGCCGACCCCCGGGCGACGTTGCGGATGGCGAGGATCGCCCCGATGCCGGCGCCGTGCAGCAGCGCCGTCGCCAGCGCGAAGCCCAGGCCGTACAGCCACGGCGAGGCCGCCGCCGGCATCTCGGCGCCGTGCGCGTAGCCGTGGAAGACCGCGAAGAGCGCCGTGATCGCGGCGCAGGCGGCGAGCGGAAGCTTCGGCTGGAGCGCCACGAGCCCGCCCAGCACCAGCACCGAGCCGACGATGCCCAGCTCGACCGACGGCAGCGGCAACCCCGCCATGCCGGCCAGTCCGCCCAGGACCATCGTTCCCACGAACGACGCCGGCAGCACCCAGAGCGCCCGGCCGCCCAGCTGCGCGGCCCACAGGCCGACCGCGACCATGGCGAGCAGATGGTCGAGGCCGCCGAGCGGATGCTCGAAACCGTGCATGAACCCGCCCGGCTCCATGTGCCCCGTGTGTGCGAGCGCCGCCATCGGCATGGCCGCCAGCGCGGCCGCCACGAGCCCTAGTCCGAGACCTGTACGCCTCATGTGATCGTCTCCTGAAGAAAGAATTGAAGCCGCCAATGCGCAACCTTGCCAGTGGGCAACTGGCCGACAGGTGACCTGGACCGGGACGGCAACATCAAGGGTGGATATTTTAACAAAAATTGCCCAATCGCGGTTGATCCAGATCAATGTGAGCCAAAGACGCAAGACTGATTGTCTATGACCTGGCTGGCAGGGGAAAGCCCGGGTGAAGGAATCGCCGGGACAGCGACGGAAAGCAAGGGTCGCGTTCGGCTAGAAGGCTGATTTCGGGAAGCGGCGGCATCCCGCGGGGAGTTCCGCCACAGACATCCATCGGGCCGCCGGGACAGGGCAGTCGGGTACAAGCGAAAGGAACGGGCCGATGGCCAGGGTGGAAACCTTCTACGACGTGATCCGGCGGCAGGGCATCAGCCGCCGCAGCTTCCTCAAATTCTGCTCGCTTACCGCGGCTTCCCTCGGACTGGCGCCGGCCTTCGGGCCGCGCATCGCCCACGCGATGGAGACCAAGCCCCGCATCCCGGTGCTCTGGCTGCACGGGCTGGAATGCACCTGCTGCTCGGAGAGCTTCATCCGCTCCGCTCACCCGCTGGTCAAGGACGTCGTCCTGTCGATGATCAGCCTGGACTACGACGACACCATCATGGCCGCCGCCGGCCACCAGGCGGAGGCGATCCTCGACGAGATCCGCCACGAGTACAAGGGCCGCTACATCGCGGCGGTGGAGGGCAACCCGCCGCTCAACGAGGACGGCATGTACTGCATCATCGGCGGCCGGCCGTTCGTCGAGCAGCTCCGCGAGGTCTGCTCGGACGCCATGGCCGTCATCTCGTGGGGATCCTGCGCGTCCTGGGGCTGCGTCCAGGCGGCGAAGCCCAACCCGACCCGCGCGACCCCGGTCCACGAGGTCATCACCGGCAAGCCGATCATCAAGGTACCCGGCTGCCCGCCGATCGCCGAGGTGATGACCGGCGTGGTGACCTACATGCTGACCTTCGACCGCATTCCCGAGCTGGACCGCCAGGGCCGGCCCAAGATGTTCTACAGCCAGCGCATCCACGACAAGTGCTATCGCCGTCCCCATTTCGACGCCGGCCAGTTCGTCGAGCAGTGGGACGACGAACAGGCCCAGAAGGGCTATTGCCTCTACAAGATGGGCTGCAAGGGCCCGACCACCTACAACGCCTGCTCGACCACCCGGTGGAACGCCGGCGTTTCGTTCCCGATCCAGTCCGGCCACGGCTGCATCGGCTGTTCCGAGGACGGTTTCTGGGACAACGGCTCGTTCTACGACCGTCTCACCAACATCAAGCAGTTCGGCATCGAGGCGAACGCCGACCAGGTCGGCGGCACCGTCGCGGGCGTGATCGGCGCCGGCATCGCGGCCCATGCCGCGGTCAGCGCCGTCAAGCGCGCCCGCATGAAGGCCGGCGAGACCCAGGCCCCCGCCACCCCGCACGACTGACCGCTGGTCCGCACCCGGAAAGAGCGCCCGGACCCGTGAACGCGAAGACACAAGGACTAGAGGAACAGCGCGATGGCAACCGTTTCGACGCCGAACGGATTCTCCCTGGACAATGCCGGCCGCCGGGTGGTGGTCGATCCCGTGACCCGGATCGAGGGGCATATGCGCGTCGAGGTCAATCTCGACGGCGACAACGTGATCCGCAACGCGGTCTCCACCGGCACCATGTGGCGCGGCCTGGAAGTGATCCTGAAGGGCCGCGACCCGCGCGACGCCTGGGCCTTTACGGAACGGATCTGCGGCGTCTGCACCGGAACCCACGCGCTGACCTCGGTCCGCGCGGTGGAGGACGCGCTGGACATCAAGATCCCCGAGAACGCGAACACGATCCGCAACATCATGCAGCTGACGCTGCAGGTCCATGACCACCTGGTCCATTTCTACCACCTGCACGCGCTGGACTGGGTCGACATCGTTTCCGGCCTGAAGGCGGACCCGAAGGCCACGTCGGAGCTGGCCCAGAGCATCAGCTCCTGGGGCAAGTCCTCGCCGGGATATTTCCGCGACATCCAGGCCCGGCTGCGCAAGTTCGTGGAGAGCGGCCAGCTCGGCCCGTTCAAGAACGCCTACTGGGGACACCCCGCCTACAAGCTGCCGCCCGAAGCCAACCTGATGGCGACCGCCCACTACCTGGAAGCGCTCGATTTCCAGAAGGAGATCGTGAAGATCCACACGGTCTACGGCGGCAAGAACCCGCATCCCAACTGGCTGGTCGGCGGCGTGCCCTGCCCGATCAACATCGACGGGACCGGGGGGGTCGGCGCCATCAACATGGAGCGGCTCAACCTGGTGTCGTCGATCATCGACCAGTCGATCGAGTTCGTGAACCAGGTCTATATCCCCGACCTGATCGCCATCGCCGGCTTCTACAAGGATTGGCTGTACGGCGGCGGGTTGGCGAGCACGTCGCTGATGTCCTACGGCGACATCCCGGAGCGGGCGAACGACTATTCCGACAAGAGCCTGATGCTGCCGCGCGGCGTCATCCTCAACGGCAAGCTGGACGAGATCCACGAGATCGACCTGAGGGCGCCCGACCAGGTGCAGGAGTTCGTCAATCACTCCTGGTACAAGTACGCGGACGAATCCAAGGGCCTCCACCCCTGGGACGGCGTGACGGAGCCCAACTACGTGCTCGGCCCCAATGCCAAGGGCACCAAGACCCGGATCGAGGCGGTGGACGAGGGGGCGAAGTACTCCTGGATCAAGTCGCCGCGCTGGAAGGGCCACGCGGTCGAGGTCGGGCCGCTGGCCCGCTACGTCATCGGCTATGCCCAGAACAAGCCGGAGTTCAAGGAGCCCGTCGACCAGCTCCTGAAGGCCCTGGACGTGCCGGTCACCGCCCTGTTCTCCACCCTGGGCCGCACCGCGGCGCGCGGGCTGGAATGCGCCTGGGCGGCGGAGAAGCTGCGCCACTTCCAGGACAAGCTGGTCCGCACCATCAAGGCCGGCGACGAGAGCACGGCCAACACCGCCAAGTGGGACCCGTCGAGCTGGCCCAAGTCGGCCAAGGGCGTCGGCTTCACCGAGGCGCCGCGCGGCGCGCTGGGTCACTGGATCCGGATCGAGAACACCAAGATCGCCAACTACCAGGCCGTCGTCCCGACCACCTGGAACGGCAGCCCGCGCGACACCAAGGGCAATATCGGCGCATTCGAGGCCTCGCTGCTCGACACCCCCATGGCCGACCCGGAGCAGCCGCTGGAGATCCTGCGCACCTTGCACAGCTTCGACCCCTGCCTCGCCTGCTCGACCCACGTGATCGCGCCGGACGGCAGGGAACTCACCGAAGTCACCGTGCGCTGAGCGGAGGACCACCCCCATGACCGCGCATGTCGACAAGACACCGGCAACATCCCCCGCCGACGACGAGATCGCCGATCTCGCGACCGCGCGCAACCACCTGCAGGTCCGCCAGACCGCCATCTACGTCTATGAATGGCCGGTCCGCCTGTGGCACTGGACCAATGCCCTGGCGATCCTGGTGCTCGCCGTCACCGGCTACCTGATCGGCTCGCCGCCGGGCTCCCAGCCGGGCGAGGCGAGCGACGCCTACCTGATGGGCTATATCCGCTTCGCCCATTTCGCCGCCGGCTTCGTGATGGCGATCGGCATGGCGGGGCGGATCTACTGGGCCTTCGTCGGCAACGTCCATGCCCGCCAGATGTTCGTCCTGCCGTTCTGGTCGGGCAAGTTCTGGCGGGAAGTGCTGATCGAGGCGCAGTGGTACGCCTTCATGCGCGACTACCCGAAGAAGTATATCGGCCACAACCCGCTGGCCCAGCTCGCCATGGTGACGATCTACAGCCTCGGCAGCATCTTCATGATCGTCACGGGCTTCGCGCTCTATTCCGAGGGGGCGGGCCAGGGGAGCTGGCTTGACACGCTGTTCGGCTGGGTGATCCCGCTGGCCGGCAACTCGCAGAACCTGCACACGATCCATCATCTCGGCATGTGGGTGATCGTCACCTTCGTGATCATCCACGTCTATGCCGCGATCCGCGAGGACATCATGAGCCGGCAGAGCATGATCAGCACCATGATCAGCGGCTGGCGGATGTTCAAGGACGACGGCAAGTGAGCATCGAAACCGGTCGTCCCGTCCTCGTCCTGGGCATCGGCAACATCCTCTGGGCCGACGAGGGTTTCGGCGTGCGGTGCGTGGAAGAGCTGCACCGCCGCTGGAGCTTCCCCGACGACGTCCTGGTGATGGACGGCGGCACCCAGGGCCTCTATCTCGTCCACTACGTCAAGGCGGCCCGCCGGGTCATCGTGTTCGACGCCATCGACTACGGCGAGGAGCCGGGAACCTTGAGGCTGGTGCGCGGCGAGGAGGTGCCCAAGTTCACCGGCGCCAAGAAGATGAGCCTGCACCAGACCGGCTTCCAGGACGTGCTGAGCGCCGCCGAACTGCTGGGCGGCACCCTCGACGACATCCTGCTGATCGGTGTCCAGGCGGTCGAGCTGGATGACTACGGCGGGAGCCTGACCCCGCCGGTCCGGGCCCGGATCGAGCCGGCCCTGGCCATCGCGGTCGAACAGCTGGAGCGGTGGGGCTATCCCGCGACGCCCCGGACCGCCGCTCCCGACCATCTGCTGCACGGCGGCATCGGTCTCGCCGATTACGAAGCCGGCCGCCCCTCCGCCGAAGACGCCTGCCGCGTCGGCGACTCCCGCTTCTTCGCCTGATCGGAGCCGAACGGCCATGTGCATCGGCATCCCCATGCAAGTCCGCTCCGAAAATGGACTGACCGCTCTGTGTGCCGGCCGCGGCGAGGAGCGCCGGGTCAGCCTGCTGCTGACCGGCGAACTGCCGGTCGGCGCCTGGGTCATGGTCCATGTGGACACCGCGATCCGGATCCTGGACGAGGCCGAGGTCCCGCTGATCAACGATGCGCTCGACGCGCTGGAGGCGGCCGGGCGCGGCGATCCCTTCGAGCACCTGTTCGCCGACCTGATCGGCCGCGAACCCCAGCTTCCCGATCATCTGCGCGAGACGCAGCCCGCCCCCTCACGAGGAAATGCCTGATGCCCGCGACGGTCATCGAACGCCTGATCTCGATCGAGAACTGCCCGGTGATCACCGAGGGCACGCTCGACAATTTCCTGGACGGCAGCGGAATGGCGATCCTCTTCTTCACGGGCGATCCGCGCCAGCGGCCCGAAAGCAACGACGTCGCCGTCGTCCTGCGCGAGCTCAACACGGTGTTTCCAGGCCGGCTGCGCGTCGGCATCGTCGACCAGGCGGCCGAGGCCGCGCTGAAACCCCGCTTCGGCGTGCTGGTCGTGCCCACCCTCGTCTATGTGCATCAGGGCGAGTTCGTCGGCCTGATCCCCCGGATCCAGGACTGGCAGAGCTACGTCGAGAAGACGCGCGCCTTCCTCGAAGCCGCGCCGCCGAGCCCCTGACCGAATCCCGCCGCCCCTGTCGCCAGAAAAGGGACCGACCACGATGCGCCACCCGATGAAATGGGAAAACGAAGAGCAGCCGACCGGCGTATTCCTGGGCGGCGCGGAAACCGAGTCCCTGGACCTGATGCGGATGCCGGCCGCCGTCCGGCGTCTCGACCGGCTGTCGCTGCCCGGCACTGCGCCGGGCCTGTCGGATGCCGCCCGCATCCTGTCGGCGGTCCGCGCCGCCCTCGACGGCTTCACGGTCGACTCTTCCCCGGCACTGTTCCCGCTCACCGGCCTGGACGAGGCGGCGGCGGCACTGCTAGACGACGCCCTGGGCGAGGGCGAGGTCGGCATCGTCGTGGCGGGCACCAGCGAGTACCAGATCCAGGAGTCCGTCCTGCCCGGGGTCTGGCGGGTGAAGACCTTCGCCCTGGCGGACGGTCCCGCGGGCGCCCTGGCCGGCGACCATATCGAGGTGGCGGACGTCCCCGGCGTCGTGCGCGCCGCCGCCCTGGGCGGCACCCGCGCCCGGCTGGAGATCGGCGAACCGCCGGAGGGCTGCATGAACGTCATGCCGGTCCTGGCCGAGCTTCGGGCGCGCACGGCGGCCTATGCCCAGGGCGACCGCAACCACGTCATCAGCTTCACCCTGTTCCCCATGAACGAGACGGACATGGCGTTCCTCAAGCGGACGCTTGGCCTCGGACCGGTCCAGGCGGTCTCCCGGGGTTACGGCACCTGCCGCGTCACCCTGACCGGCCAGCGCCACGTCTGGAGCGTCCAGTACCTCAACGCCATGGACACCGTGATTCTGGACACCCTGGAGATCGGCGACGTCCCGGTCGCCCTGTCGGCGGCTGACGAGGATTTCCAGGACAGCGCCGAGCGGCTGGGCGAGATCCTGGAGGCCTATTTCCAATGACCGGCGCGTCATCGGCACCGCAGAACCTTTTCGAGGGCTCGTTCCTGGGCGATGCCACGCGGATCGCCCCGGACGCCCGGCTGGAATGCGGTATCTGCTGGACCCCCTACGATCCCGCGGAGGGCGACCCGGTCTGGCAGATCCCGCCGGGAACCCCCTTCGCGGCCCTGCCCGAGGACTGGCGCTGCCCGACCTGCGACGCGGAGAAGCACAAGTTCATGGTGCTCGACGCTCCGGCCGTCGCCCCGGCGGAGCCGCCGCCCGGCTACCCATCCGGCGCGCTGACCGAAGCGTACGGGCGGATCGCGCGAACGGTGATGTCCGGACTTCCGCTCTACAATCCCCGGCTGGCGGTCGAGGCGGTCGGATTCCGGCGGCACGGCGACGGCTGGCTCGGGATCATGGTGACGCCCTGGTTCATGAACGCCGTCCTGGTGCCCGGCGTTCCTGGAGCCTGGAACGGCATGAGGGACGGGGTGAAATCGGTACGGCCCCTGCCGTCCGGCGACTACGAGTTCGTCGCCGGCCATCTCGACGGCGTCGGGACGATCCTGAACTGCTCGCTCTTCTCCCCCATGTTCGAGTTCGAGGAACAGGCCGTCGTCCGCCAGACCGCGGAAGCCGCCCTCGCGGCCCTGCTCGAACCCGAGGCGGGTGCCGAGGCATCCCCGCCCCCCTCTCCCGCGCCCGCGGCGCCGGCACCCTCTCCGGCCGAGGTGAGCCGCCGTCACTTGCTGCGCGGCAGCTTCGGAGGCTGACGCCATGAACGCGCGGGCCGGCATCGAAGGTACGCTCTCGTTCCAGATCCTGGCGATCGACGCCACGGTGGCCGACGTGCGCCTGAAATCGTCGCGCGGGACCGGCATCGACCGCATGCTGGCCGGACGGCCGGTGGCCGAGGCCCTGTCCCTGGTCCCGATGCTGTTCAGCCTCTGCGGGACCGCCCAGGGCGTCGCCGCCGCCCGCGCCTGCGAGGCGGCGGCCGGCATCGTCCCGGCGGGCGCGCAGCAGGCGGCGCGCGAGTTGCTGGTCCTCGGCGAGATGGTCGCCAGCCACGCCTGGCAACTGGCGATCGAGTGGCCGCGCCTGCTGGAGGAGGCTCCGGACCCCGGCGTCCTCCTCGGGGTCCGGCGAGCCGTGGCGGCTCTTCCCCGGGCCCTCTACCCCGCGGGCGACTGGACCCGCCCGGGCGGCGGCGCGCTCAAGCCCGACGCCTCGGCCCTCGACGGTCCGCTGGAGCATATCGCCGGCGCGGTCGAGGCGCTGGTCGGCGCCGGCTTCGCGGAGGTCCGGGACGGCGACGACCTCGCCCGCTGGAGCCGACGGGCCGATACGACGGCGGCCCGGTTGATCGGTCGCGTCATGGCCGACGACATGGCCGGCTTCGGGCGGAGCGGGATCGCCAACCTGCCCGACCTGCCGGACCGCTGGTTCGCCGACCGGCTGTCCGGCGACCCCGGCTTCTCCATGGCCCCCGATGTCGACGGCGGACCGGCGGAAACCGGAGCCCTGGGACGGGTCGCCGGCACGCCCCTGATGGCCGGCCTGGCAGGTCGCTTCGGAAACGGCCTGCTGCCGCGTTTCACCGCCCGGCTGGTCGACTTGGCGGGCCTGTCTGCCCGGATGCGCGACGTCGCGGGGCGGCTGGAGCCCGCCAGGCCGGCGCCGCCGGAAGCGGGCCAGGGGGCTTCCGGCTCCGGTGCGGGCTCGGCGGAGACCGCGCGCGGCCGGCTCGCCCACTGGATCGCGCTGAACCGGGGAGTGGTGACCGCCTACCGGTCGGTCGCTCCCAACGAGTGGAATTTTCACCCGCGCGGCGCCTTCGTCCGGGGCCTCGTCGGCCTGCCGGCCGACGACGGGCTGCGGCGGAGGGTCGACCTGCTGATCGCCGCCCTCGATCCCTGCGTCCCGTGCCACGTGATGATGGAGGAACGCGCCGGTGCATGAGATGGCGCTCTGCCAAGGTATCCTGGACATCATCCGCGACCGGGCCGCGGAAGAGGGGTTCGACCGCGTCGCGGTGGTGCATCTGTGCGTCGGGGCGCTCTCCCATGTCGATCCCCACGCCCTGGAGTTCGGGTTCGACGCGGTGACCCGGGGAACCCTGGCCGAGGGCGCCGAGCTGAAGATAAACCGTCCGGCGGGACAGGCCTTCTGCATGGCCTGCTCGCAAACGGTCACCCTGGCGGCCCGGGGCGAAGCCTGCCCCGCCTGCGGCAGTCACCAGCTGATGGTGGTCGCCGGCGACGAACTGCGTGTCGAAGAACTGGAGGTCTCGTGATGTGCACCGTCTGCGGCTGCGGCCCCGGGGAAACCCGGATCGACGGACTCGAACCCGGAACCGGCATGGAACATGACCACGAGCATGTGTCCCCCGACGGCACCGTGCTTCGCCACAGTCACAGTCACAGTCACAGTCACGGGCACGGGCACGGGCACGGGCACGGGCACGGGCACGGGCACGGGCACGGCCATGATCACGGGCACGACCACGGGCACGACCATCGTCATGCCCATGACCGCCCGACGCGGCTGATCCGGATCGAGCAGGATATCCTGGCGAAGAACGGCCGCTTCGCCGCCGTCAACCGGCAACTCCTCGCGGCATCGCGCACCTTCGCCGTCAACCTGATGTCCAGCCCCGGATCGGGCAAGACGACGCTGCTGGTGCGGACCCTCACGGATCTCGCCGCGAGCACTCCCATGGCGGTGATCGAGGGCGACCAGCAGACCAGCTTCGATGCCGACCGCATCCGCGCCACCGGCGCGCCGGCGGTCCAGATCAATACCGGCAAGGGATGCCACCTCGACGCCGAGATGGTCACCCAGGCGCTCGGGACGCAGCCGCCGCCCGCGGGCGGCGTGCTGTTCATCGAGAATGTCGGGAACCTGGTCTGCCCGGCCGGTTTCGATCTGGGCGAGAACCGCAGGGTCGTCGTCGTTTCCGTGACCGAGGGAGAGGACAAGCCGCTCAAGTACCCAGACATGTTCGCGACCGCCGACCTGATGGTGGTCAACAAGATCGACCTGCTGCCCCACCTCCAATTCGACGTTCCGCGCCTGATCGCCAGTGCCCGGCAGGTCAAGCCGTCGCTCGACATCATCCAGGTTTCCGCCACGACCGGGACCGGGCTGGACCGGTGGTATGCCTGGCTTGCCGCCGGCATCGCCGCCGCCGAAACCGGAGGCTGAGCCGTGGTCGTCGATCCCATGCCGGTGAGCCGCTCCCGCGTGCGCGTCCGGGGGCTGGTCCAGGGGGTCGGGTTCCGGCCGTTCGTCCATGACCTGGCCGGGCGTTACGGCCTGACGGGCTGGGTGCTGAACGATACCGACGGCGTCCTGCTGGAGGTGCAGGGCAAGGATCCCGCCGGCTTCCTCGATGCCCTGGCATGCCGCGCCCCGCCGCTCGCCCAGGTGGACCGGATCGAGGTGGAGCCGCTGGCTCCCGATCCCGCCGAGAGCGGGTTCGAGATCCGCGACAGCGTCGCCGCCGGTCCCGCGCGCACCATGATCGGACCGGATGCCGCCGTCTGCCCGGACTGCCTGGCCGAACTGTTCGATCCCGCGGGCCGGCGCTGGCGCTACCCCTTCGTCAACTGCACCCATTGCGGGCCGCGCCACACCATCACCCGTTCCCTGCCCTACGACAGGCCCCAGACCTCCATGGCAGGCTTCCCGCTCTGCCCGGACTGCGCCCGCGAGTACGCCGACCCGAACGACCGACGCTTCCACGCCCAGCCGATCGCCTGCCCCGCCTGCGGACCCAGGCTCCACATCCGGGTGGAGGAGATCGTCGCACGCCTCCGCGCCGGGGAGATCGTCGCGATCAAGGGTCTCGGCGGCTTCCACCTCGCCTGCGACGCAGCCAACCCCGGGACGGTCGCCCGGCTGCGGGCGCTCAAGCAGCGCAACGGCAAGCCTTTCGCGATGATGGTCGCGAGCCTGGCCGAGGCGCGGCGGATCGCCGAGACCAGTCCCGCCGAGGCGGCACTCCTGGCCGGCCCCGAGCGGCCGGTGGTGCTGGTCCGCCCGCGGTCCGGCGCGGCCGCCCCGACGGTCGCCCCCGACCTCGCCCCGGACCTCGCCTGGCTGGGCCTGATGCTGCCCTATACGCCCCTGCACTACCTGCTGTTCCACGAGGCCGCAGGACGTCCGGCGGGAACCGCTTGGCTGGACGAGCCGCTGGGTTTCGCCCTGGTCATGACCAGCGCCAACCCCGGCGGCGAACCGCTGGTGATCGGCAACGCCGAGGCGGCGGAACGGCTGGGCGACATCGCGGACTGCATCGTCACCCACGACCGGGATATCGTCGCGCGCAGCGACGACAGCGTGGCGCGGGTGATCGGCGGCGCCCCGATGCTGATCCGCCGCGCCCGGGGCTACGTTCCCCTCGGCATCCCCCTCGGCGGGCCGGTGCCGCCGGTCCTGGCGGTGGGCGGGCACCTCAAGAACACCGTCTGCGCGACGCGCGGGAGCCAGGCCTTCCTGTCCCAGCACCTGGGCGACCTGGAGAACGCCTCGACGCTTCGCTTCTTCGAGGAGACGATCGCCCACCTGCTCGACATACTGGAGGTCGAACCGGTCGCAATCGCCCATGACCTGCATCCCGACTTCCTGTCGACCCGCCATGCGGAGGCGCTTGGTCTTCCCTGCATTCCGGTACAGCATCACCATGCCCATGTGGCGGCGGTCGCGGCGGAGTACGGCCGCTCCGGGCCGATCGTCGGCCTTGCCCTCGACGGCTTCGGCCTGGGCGACCACGCCGACAGCCGAGGGGGAGAACTGCTGCGGGTGGACGGTTCGCGGTGCGACCGGCTGGGACACTTCGCTCCCCTGGCGCAGCCCGGCGGCGATGCCGCGGCGCGCCAGCCCTGGCGCATGGCGGCGGCGGCCCTGCACCGGCTGGACCGGGCCGACGAGATCGCGCATCGCTTCGCGCGGTTCGGCAATACCGCCTTGCTGGTCCAGATGCTCGACCAGGGGCTCAACTGCCCGCCGACCACCTCCTGTGGGCGCTGGTTCGATGCCGCCTGCGGCCTGCTGGGCGTGCGCAGCATGTCGGGGTTCGAGGGCGAGGCCGCGATGGTGCTGGAGTCGCTGGTGACCCGGCCCACGGTGCTGCCCGGCGGCTGGACGGTCGACGGCGGCGTGCTCGACCTGATGCCGCTGCTCGATGCGCTCCGCGGCCTTCCTCCCGCGACCGGAGCCGACCTGTTCCACGGCACCCTGGTCGCCGCCCTGGTCGACTGGGCCCTTCCCGCCGCTGAAGGAGCCGAGATCATCCTCTCCGGCGGCTGCGTCATGAACGCCGTGCTGACCGAGGGCCTGATCAAGGGTTTCGCCCGGCATGGAATCACCGCCCTGGTGCCGCGCCGGGTACCCGCGAACGACGGCGGTCTCAGCCTGGGTCAGGCCTGGGTCGCCGTGCACCACTTGATCCGCTAGGAAATCGCCATGTGCCTCGCCTTGCCCGCCCGGATCGTCGAGATCCACAATGACGACAGCGCCACGGTGTCGCTCGGAGGCGTGCGCAAGCAGGTCTCCACCGCGCTGATCGAGGAGCCGGCCGTGGGCGACTACGTGATCGTCCATGTCGGCTACGCGCTGTCCAGGCTCGATCCGGCGGAAGCCGAACGGACCCTGGCGCTCCTCGCCGCCCTGGAGCAATCCCCGCCCGGGCAGGAGCCGGAACAGGAGCCGGAACAGGAGGATGCCGCCGCATGAGATACGTGGACGAATACCGCGACGGCGCCCTGGCGTCCCGGGTCGCCGCCGCCATCGCCGCGGAGGCCGATCCCGGCCGGCACTACGCACTGATGGAGTTCTGCGGCGGCCACACCCACGCGATCTGCCGCTACGGGATCGAGGATCTGCTGCCGCCCAACGTCTCGATGATCCACGGTCCCGGCTGTCCGGTCTGCGTCCTGCCGATCGGCCGGCTCGACATGGCGATCGAGCTGGCGATGCGGCCGGAAGTGATCCTGTGCACCTACGGCGACATGATGCGGGTGCCCGGCCGCGACCGCACCAGCCTGATGAAGGCGAAGGCCGGGGGTGCCGATATCCGCATGGTCTACGGCAGCGGCGACGCGCTACGGATCGCCCGCGAGAATCCGGGCCGCGAGGTCGTCTTCTTCGCGATCGGGTTCGAGACCACGGCGCCGACCACCGCCGTGGCCCTGGTCCAGGCGGCGGCGATGGATCTCCGCAACTTCAGCGTCTTCGCCAACCATGTGCTGACGCCGTCGGCGATCCAGGCGATCCTGGACAGCCCGGAGGTGGCCGCGACCGGCACCGTGCGGGTCGACGGCTTCATCGGGCCGGGACATGTCAGCACCATCATCGGCTCGGCGCCCTACGAGCGGTTCGCCCGCGACTATCGCCGCCCCATCGTGGTCTCCGGGTTCGAACCGCTCGACGTCATGCAGTCGATCCTGATGCTGGTGCGCCAGCTCAACGGCGGACGCTGCGAAGTGGAGAACCAATTCAGCCGCGCGGTATCCCGGGACGGCAACGGCAAGGCCCAGTCCCTGGTGGAACGGGTGTTCGAACCGCGCGACAGCTTCGAATGGCGGGGCCTCGGGACGATCCCGGACAGCGCGCTGCAGATCCGCGAGGAGTTCGCGGACTGGGACGCGGAACGGCGCTGGCAGCTCCGCTACGTCCCGGTCGCCGACAACAGGGCATGCTCCTGCGCCCAGATCCTGCGCGGCGCGAAGAAGCCGCTGGACTGCGCGATCTTCGGCACGGCCTGCACCCCCGAAAACCCCATGGGGTCCTGCATGGTCTCGCCGGAAGGCTCCTGCGCGGCGTATTATCTGTACGGCCGCTGGCGTGACATTCCCAAACGGGTCAAGACGGGTTGACATCGATGATGCAGGACGACCGCCGGCCTTTCACCCGCAAGCTCGACCTGAAGAACGGCCAGGTCGACATGAGCCACGGCAGCGGCGGCAAGGCCATGGCCCAGCTCGTCGAGGAGCTGTTCGGCGCGGCCTTCGACAATCCGCTGCTGGCCCGCCGCAACGACCAGGCGGTCTTCGACCCCCCGGCCGGCCGGCTCGCCGTCACCACCGACAGCTATGTGGTCTCTCCCCTGTTCTTCCCGGGCGGCGACATCGGCTCGCTGGCGGTCCACGGAACGGTCAACGACTTGGCGATGGCGGGCGCCCGGCCGCTCTACCTGACGGCGGGCTTCATCATCGAGGAGGGCTTCGCGCTCCGCGATCTCGCCCGGATCGTCGCTTCGATGGCGACCGCGGCGGCCGAAGCCGGCGTCGCGATCGTGACCGGCGACACCAAGGTGGTCGAGCGCGGCAAGGGCGACGGCGTCTTCATCAACACGACCGGCATCGGCGCGGTGCCGCCCGGCGTGGCTCCTTCCGGCGACAGGGCGCGGCCGGGCGACGCGGTCCTGGTCAGCGGCTTCGTCGGCGACCATGGCGTCGCGATCATGTCCACGCGCGAGAACCTCAGCTTCGAGACGACCATCGCCTCCGACAGCGCGGCGCTTCACGGCCTTGTCGCGGCCATGGTCGGCGCCGTTCCCGACATCCACGTGCTCCGCGACCCGACGCGCGGCGGCCTGGCGACCACGCTCAACGAGATCGCGCGGCAATCCGGGGTCGGCATGCTGCTCGACGAACGGGCGATCCCGGTCCGCGGGGAAGTCGCCGCCGCCTGCGAATTGCTGGGCCTCGACCCCCTCTATGTGGCGAACGAGGGCAAGCTGGTGGCGATCTGCGCACCCGGGGATGCCGCCCGGCTGCTCGACGCCATGCGCGGCCATCCGCTGGGGATCGATGCCGCGGTCATCGGCACGGTCATTGACGACGACCATCGCTTCGTGCAACTGCAGACGACATTCGGAGGAAAGCGCATCGTGGACTGGCTTGCCGGCGAGCAGCTGCCCCGGATCTGTTGAGGCGGGAGGACGGCGTGAAGGAGCGGGAGATCGGCGACGCCTGGAAGGGACCTCCGCAATGCCGGAGCTGCGGCATCCGGGACCTCGTGCTCTTCGCCGACCTTCGGCAGACCGATTTCAGCCTGATCCACCTGCCGATCGACGAGGTCCGGTTCAAACCCGGGGAGTCGCTCTATCATGCCGGCGACTCGAAGCCTTACCTGTTCACCCTGCGCGAAGGCACGGTCAAGCTGGTGCAGTACCTGCCGGACGGATCCCACAGGATCGTCCGCCTGCTCCGCCAGGGCGCCGTAGCCGGCCTTGAAGCCTTGCTCGGCGAGCCCTACGCCCACACCGCGACGGCCCTGCAGCCCGTCCTGACCTGCCGCATCCCACGGGCGGTGGTCGACCGCCTCAGCGCCGAGACCCCACGCCTGCACACGCAGCTGATGAAGCGCTGGCATCAGTCGCTCCAGCAAGCCGACGACTGGCTGACCGAGCTTTCGACCGGCAGCGCGCGGCTCCGGCTGGCGCGCCTGCTGCTCCAGATGCTCGACGCGACGGACGGCGATATCTGCCACCTGCCGATCCGCGAGGATGTCGGCGCCATGCTGGCGATCACCATGGAAACCGCCAGCCGCACGGTAGCCGAATTCCGGCGCGCCGGCCTGATCGCCGACGTCGGCGACCATCTGGTCCGCTGCAATCGCGAGGGGCTGGAGGACGTGGTGGCGGAAGCCTAATCCTTTGCCCTGTCCGTGAGATCGACCGGAAGATGGGTCATGATGTCCATGGAGTCATGCAGGATTCGCAAGACATCGACAAACGCCTCCTCGCCTGACACCGAAGCTCGATACAGGACGATGTGCCGGCCTTTGCGCCCTTTCCGGGCGACATGCAACGAATACAGGCCGGGCGAGATATCGTCCCGGACCCTTACGCCGACGACATCCGGACCCTCGGACAGGTCCTTGAGGGAAGCCCCGAGAGTCCGCGAATACTGCATGGCCTAGTGGCGGCCGAACTGCCGCAATGTCCAAACCAGAATTTCCTGGAAATCGGTTTCTGCGGCAGCGGAAAGGCGTAACGTCCAGGAGGTATCTTTCCTCAACGCCGTCGAGGGTCGCCGGAGTCTTCACCGATCGCCTCACCAGCCAGTGAGGCAAGGTGATAATCAAGGGTATCGGCTGACGAGAACGAGCGGTACCGGCCTTCATCGATATCGGTGGCGCCGATGCGAACGGCTTCCCGCAACGCATCCAGGCGGATGCGTTCCTCCGCATCCTGATGTTCGATCAACCTCAGACCTTCGCGGAACACTTCGCCGGCATCTTGGTAACGGCCGGATGCCACGAGTCAATCGACCAGTTGAGTTTGATGATCGGTCAGAAAAACGTTGCGGGTAGGCACGATCAGCACCCTCGATATGCGAAGTCTCGCGGATTGTATGCGACCAGCGCGCCACCATCAAGAGGTGCCGGTGTCAGTGTGGCTCCTTACCGGAAGACCACCGTCTTGCTGCCGTTCAGCAGGACCCTGTGTTCGATATGGTACTTGACGGCACGGGCCAGCACGACGCTCTCCACGTCGCGGCCGACCTCGACCAGGTCGTCGGGAGTGCGGGTGTGGTCGACGCGCTCGACCTCCTGCTCGATGATCGGACCTTCGTCCAGGTTGGACGTCACGTAATGGGCGGTCGCTCCGATCAGCTTGACGCCGCGGGCGAAGGCCTGGTGGTAGGGCTTGGCGCCCTTGAAGCTGGGCAGGAACGAGTGGTGGATATTGATCGCGCGCCCGGCCAGCCGCTCGCACAGCTCGGGCGAGAGCACCTGCATGTAGCGCGCCAGTACGACCAGGTCGATGCGCTCCTGCTCGATGATCTCCCACAGCCGCGCCTCCTGCTCCGCCTTGTTGTCGGGCTTGACCGGCAGGTAATGGAACGGGACGTTGTGCCAGGCCGCGAGCTGGTAGAAGTCGCGATGGTTGGACACGATCGCCGGAATCTCGACGTTCAGGCCTCCGACCCGGTAGCGGTAGAGCAGGTCGTTCAGGCAGTGGCCGAATTTCGAGACCAGGATCAGCAGGCGCTGCGGGCGTTCCGCGTCGTGCAGGTGCCAGGTCATCCCGAACCGGCGGGCGACCTCGGCGAACTGGGCTGCCAGACCCTCGCGGTCTGGACCCGCCTCCGGAGCGGCCAGGAAGATGCGCAGGAAGAACAGGTCGCTGGTACGGTCGCCGAACTGGGCGCTGTCGATGATGTTGCAGCCCCGCTCCGCCAGGAAGCCGGATACGGCCGCGACGATGCCGACCGTGTCCGGGCACGAAATGGTCAGAATGTAGCGGGCGGTCATCTCGGTTCTTTCCAGGACGGCTGGTGGCACGATCCGT